>DASTOJ010000207.1:0-6311 GCA_035762565.1 Candidatus Methylomirabilota bacterium
CGTTGCGCGAGACGGGCCCGCTCCCGGCGGGGGAGTCTCAGGGCCTTCGATTCGAGTTCCCTGGCCGGTTTGGTCATGACGGAAGGCTATCACGGGTACAACTTGCGGGTCTCAGCTGTCCGGACGCCATGTCTGCCCAACTACAAGTCGGTGGAACAACGTAGCACGAGTGCCGTCGCAGCGTAACGCGGCTGAGTGGACTGGGTGTCTCGGGCGAGGTGAAGTGAGATAAGCGTTTCTGATGCGCGGGGAGGAGGCGGATCGCGCTACGCGGACCTCGGATAAAAAATAGGCTCGGTCTCGGAGAAAAGATAGCCGCGGTCTGTGTATCCAGGCTGGTTGCGAGTATCCGTGCAAGGCTCATCGGAGATCCGCCATCGGGTCGTGCACGACACCGAGCCCAGCCGTCCAACGGGCTACGGCTTGAGAATCACCCGGGTGGCGGCGGTGCCGGCCTGCTTGCCCTGCCACTCGGCGGTCTCGAAGGCCCGGTTGATCTCGGCCAGCGGGAAGCTGTGAGAGACCACCTTCGAGAGCGGGTACTTGTCCCGCGTGCGGACCAGGAAGTCGAGCGCGCTGGGCATGATCCACGGGTCGTAGTGCATCAGGCCCCGCCAGGTGATCTGCTGGGTGATCACCTTCGTCGCCGGCAGTGTAATGGTTTGGGGGACGATGTTGCCGATGTCGACGAACGTGCCGTTGACGCGCACCATGTCGAGCCCCTCGAGCGTGGCGGCCGCGATGCCGACGACCTCGACCACCACGTCGGCGCCGCGCCCGTCGGTCAGCTCCTTCACGCGCTGGACCCGAGTCTCGGGCGTGGGGTGCTCGTTCATGTCGATGACGTCGGTGGCGCCGCACTTGCGCGCCAGCTCCAGGCGGATCGGCTGCCGGTCGATCGAGACGACCTTCGAGGCGCCCTTCTCGGCGGCCACCGCGGCGGCGTAGATGCCGAGGCCGCCGGCGCCCTGGATCACCACCACGTCGCCGAACTTCATGCCGGCGTGCTCGAGGCCGTGCAGCACCTGGCACAACGCGCAGTTCACCGGCGGGATGGCCTCGTCGGGCAGGACGTCGGGCACCGAGAAGACGTAGTGGCCGGGTGGCAGGTAGTAGTACTCGGCGTAGCCGCCGTCGCAGTAGGGGTACTCCTTGAGCGTGAACTGCTGGCTGCGGCGGTAGCGCTGGGGGCAGGCGTGGTGCTCGCCCCGCACGCACCAGTAGCAGCGGTTGCACGGCGTGAAGAACGGGAAGGCAATGCGGTCGCCCTCCTTCAGCGGGTGCCGCAGCGAGTCGGTCGTGACCCCACGCCCGAGCGTGTGGACCACGCCCGTGAACTCGTGGCCAGGCACGCGATGCATGTCGGGGCCGGAGTAGTTGCCGTCGTTGCGCCAGTAGTGCAGGTCCGATCCGCAGATGGCCGCGGCGGTGTTCTTGACGAGGATGCCCCCGGGCTCGACCTCCGGCGTGGGCAGCGTCTGCAGTTCGAGCGGCTTGCCGGGCTGCATGAGAACGGCGGTCAATCCTTTCGGCACGGGACGATCCTCCTCGGCTCGGGAGCGAGCCGCCTCAGACTATACTCGCGGTTGCAGTGAAGCGCAGCGCCGACCGTATCTCACCACCCACGCCGGCAGCCTGCCCCGGCCGGCCGACCTGCTGGAGATGATGCAGGGCGGGGCCGCACCCGGGACGCTCGCGGCCCGCGTGCGGAGCGCGGTCGCCGATGTCGTCCGCCGGCAGGTCGCCACCGGGCTCGACGTCGTCGGCGACGCGGAGATGAGCGGCGACTGTGGCCCTAGCGGACCGCCCCGTTCGTGAAGCCCTCGCACGACACCCTGGGATTCCAGTCCACGAACATCCCGTGGGGGTTGTGCTTCCAGGCCCAGACGTGCAGGGCGTAGAAGGCCGGGATGCCGTAGCGATTGGGGCTGCCGGTGTGGTGAAACGCCTGCCCCATCAGGGTTGGCGGCGCCTGGTTCTTCGCGTTCCAGGCGTCGGCGATGACGATGTACTCGACGCCAACGAGGTGCAGGCGCCCGTTCTTCGCCTCGTACATCAGGGCCTCGGGCCGCTGCAGATCCAGGAGCCCGTCGCCGACGAGCGCGTTGTTGACGTAATGCAGCCCCATCGCGCCTTCCTGCGGGCCGCTGACGCAGCCAAGGAAGGGCGCGTAGCCGGCGGCGGTCGCCGCCGCCACGTCCTTGAAGCGTTCGGTTGCGCGCCGCACCTCCTCGACGAGGCCCGTGGCCGGCGCGACCGCGACCCATGAGACGAGCGAGGCAATCGCGACCCCGAGTGCGATCCGTCTGATCTTCATGTGTCTCTCCTTCGCACAGTGTCGTGGGACAGCCGCGAGCTGCACCGGGCCCGCGGACCTCCCGCGAGCCGACGGGCTAGAGGCCGTCTCACCGTCATGCCGCGAGATGTACGCCGGCGGCGTCACGGGCCCGTCACCGCGCGCGTCTAATCGCCGTCACCGGGTGCTATAGTCGTCCACACGACGCAGGGAGTCTGGATGACGCAGCTGTCGATCGGTCTTCTCGGGGGGTTTCGGGCTCAGCTCGGCTCCGGTCGACTCCTGACGATTCGACGCAAAAAGGCCCAGGCCCTGCTGGCCTACCTCGCGCTTCGGCCCGACGTGTCGCATTCCCGGGAATCGCTGGCCGGGCTTCTCTGGTCCGGCACCACCGATCAGCATGCGCGGCACAACCTCCGCCAGACTCTGTTCGCGCTGCGCCAGGCCCTTCCGTCGGCCACGGCACCATTGAGGCGGGAGGGCGAGACGGTGGGGTTACGCGGCTCGGCGGTGACCGTCGACACCGCCGCCTTCGAGCGCTGCGTGCAGCGGGGCACGCGGGAGGCACTCCACGAGGCGGCCGCGCTGTATCGGGGCGAGCTCCTCGAGGGGTTCACGCTCGGCGAGTCGCCCTTCGACGACTGGGTCGCGGCCGAGCGGCACCGCCTCCGGGGCCTGGCGCTGGAGGGATTGGAGAAGCTGCTGGCGATGGACGTCGCGGTCGACGCCAGCGAACGTGCCGTAGCGACGGGGCTCCGCCTGCTCGCGCTCGATCCGCTCCGGGAAACCGCCCATCGAACGCTCATGGAGCTGTACGCGCGCCAGGGTCGACGAACCTTGGCCTTGCGGCAGTACCAGCTTTGCATCGACGCGCTCCGGCGGGAGCTCGGGGTGGGACCGGAGGCGGACACGACACGGCTCTACCGGCACATCCGGGAGCAGCCGCCGGAGGGCGAGGCGGGGCGGGACCGCGCGGCGGCGGCCGCGCTCCCGACGCGTTATACCAGGAGCGGAGACGTCAACCTCGCCTATCAGGTGGTCGGTGAGGGCAAGCCCGATCTCGTGCTCGTCCCCGGGTGGGTCTCCAACGTGGAATGCTTCTGGGAGGAGCCCCGGGTCGCTCGATTCCTGCGACGGCTGGCGTCTGTCGGTCGCTTGATCCTCTTCGACAAGCGCGGGACGGGACTATCCGATCGCGTGGCCCTCGACTCGCTGCCCACGCTGGAGCAGCGCATGGCCGACGTGCAGGCGGTCATGGACGCGGTGGCATCGGAGCGCGCCGTGCTCGTCGGCTGCTCCGAGGGTGGGCCGATGTGCGCGCTGTTCGCAGCGACGTACCCCGAGCGCACGGCGGGCCTCGTCATGATCGGATCCTACGCGCGACAGATGTGGCGCGCGGATTATCCGTGGGGGTACTCGACCGCCAACTACGCCCGCTTCCTCGAGGCCCTGCGACGCGGATGGGGCGGGCCGGTCGGCATCAAGCTGTTCGCGGCGAGCGCGGCCGACGATCCGGCGTTCCGCGACTGGTGGGCGCGCTACCTCCGCATGAGCGCCAGTCCAGGGGCGGCCGAGGCGTTCAGCCGGATGAACACGGAGATCGACGTCCGGCACGTGTTATCGGCCGTCCGCGTGCCCACCCTCGTGCTCCACGCCGCGGCGGACAAGACGGTGGACGTGCGCGCCGCCCACGACATGGCCGCCCGTATCCCGCACGCACGCTACGTCGAGCTGCCCAGCGCCGATCATCTGCCGTGGCTGAGCGACGCCGAGGCCATCCTCGGGGAGATCGAGCGGTTCGTGCGCGCGCCCCAGCCGGCCCGCGACGTCGACCGGCTGCTCCTCACGGTGGTCGTCGTCGAGCAGGTGGCGACGTGGGGCGGGGACGGCGAGCGGGGCCGCGCGGACTTTCGCGAGATCGCTCGCAGGGAGATCGTCCGGTTTCGCGGCCGATTCCTCCAGGCCTCGGGCCCGGCCCTGCTGGCTGCCTTCGACGGGCCAGCCCGGGCTGTCCGGAGCGCGGGCGCGATCGTGGACGAAGCGCGGCGGCTCGGGCTGACGGCCCGGGCCGGCCTGCACACCGGCGAATGCGAGGTCGGGCCCGAGGGCTTGACGGGGACGGCCCTCGACATGGCCCGGCGCGTCACTGCCGCCGCCAAGGACGGCGAGGTGATCGTGTCGAGCACGGTCAAGGATCTCGTCGCCGGCTCGGGGATCGAGTTCGTTCTGCGTGCCGAGAAGTCCGACGGAGAGCCCGAAGAGCGGCCGCTGTTCGCCGTTGCCTCGCCGCCCTAGCGCGGCACTACTGCCCCCACGGCCACCGGGGCGGGCGCGGTCGTCGGGATCCGTCCGGGGAGGAAGGCGACGCAGAGGGTGGTGAAGGCCGAGATGCCGGCCATCACCGTCAGGAGCGTGCCGAACCCCGCCGCCTTCACCGTCGGGCCGAGCAGGTAGACCGCCAGCGAGCTGACGCCGAACGAGACCGCCAGCCGGATGCCGGCCACGCGCGAGCGCATGCGGTCGTCCACGTACTGCACGATCATGGCGTCGACGAACGGGATGGCCCCGAACACGAAGACCATGAAGGCCAGCACGACCACGTAGAGCGGCCAGCCGCCGGTGCCCGCCGCCAGCAGGAACAGCGGCACCTGCATGGCCACGATCGGCAGGTACACGTACTTGAGCGGGTAGCGGTCGATCAGCTTGCCGACGACCAGCTGGGCGAGCGAGGCGATGGTGTAGACGACGGCCAGCAGCACGCCGAGCGTGGCGGGATCGTCGATCAGCCCGCGCAGGCGCTCGGTCAGCAGCTGACCGTTGCCATTGGTCGTGAAGTTGAAGATGAGGCTGCTGGACACGGCCGCCAGCGTCATCACCAGGAGCACGCGCGCCATCAACCCCGGGGGCAGGTCGACCGACTTCTTCGGCCGCCTGGCGGGCGGCTCCGTCTCCTTCGGCACCAGCGCCAGGAACAGCACGGCGCAGAGGAGCGCGAGGGCGCCGGGGACGGCGAAGGCGGCGCGCCAGCCCGCGTGCTTCACCAGGAAGCCGGTCAGGATCGCGGCGCCCGCGATCCCGAGGTTGCCGAACAGGCCGTTGACGCCGATCGTGAAGCCGGGATCCCTCGCCTGTTGCACCAGCATCGGGATGCCGACCGGGTGATAGATCGACGAGAAGACACCCATCAGCGTCAGCGCCGCCGCCAGCGACCACACCCCTGTGGTCGTCGCGATCAGCATCGCCGACACGCCCATCCCCAGGAAGAAAACCACCATCATCGCGCGGCGGCCCCAGAGATCGCCGAGCCGGCCCGCCGGCAGCGAGCCGAGCCCGAACATCACGAAGGCCCCGACGGTGTAGGGCATCAGGTCCTGCCAGATCATGCCCCAGTCGGCCGCGATGGCGGCGACCGCGGTGGCGAAGATCAGCAGGAAGAGGTGGTCGAGCGCGTGGCCGGCATTGAGGAGCAGGGCGGTCGGTCGTCCGGTGGACATGGCGAGATTCTACACGCGCCGGCCTAGAAGCGTCCCTCCTCGACCTTCAGCCCGAGCCAGTACCGTCCGACCAGCTCGTAGTGGGCCAGCCGTCCCTGCAGGTGCTGCGTGATCACGTGGATGTCCTGGAAGTGGCGCTGGATCAGGTTGTCCTCGTACGCCGCCGTCGCCCCCGCGGCGCTGTAGATGACGTCGATGGCCTGAGCGGCCAGCCGGATCCCGTGCGTGGTGGCCAGGCGCAGATTCACGCGGTGGTCCAGGGTGATCGCGCCGTTGCCGGCGGCCGCCCAGATCTCGCGGACGGCCTCGAACAGGAACGCGCGGCCGGTGCGGATGGCGGCCTCGACCTGACCGACGCTGACCTGGACCATCGACTGCTCGCGCAGGAGCCCCGGCATCGCCCGGGGCGTCTTGGCGCCGGCGAGGTCGACGAACGCGGTCAGGCAGCTGCGCGCCATCCCCAGCGCCACCGCGGCGTCGCCCGAGGCGAACATCAGCGTGCGGGGGATCTGGTAGAGCGG
>DASTOJ010000208.1:0-29024 GCA_035762565.1 Candidatus Methylomirabilota bacterium
GGCGAACACGACAAGAACCGAAGCAACGAGAGTCGGGAACGCTGTCCTCTGGCGCATGGCGCGGTGACCGGTGCAAGGCCCACGCCCGGGCTGGCGAGCCACCGACGCCAATCAGAACCCTCACGGATACGCGCGCGATCACCTGGCGAGTCGATCTCTCGGCGGCGGCACTGCACACGAGGCTGGGCAGTCGCGCCCCGCGATCGCAACGGTGAGGCCGGACTCGGCGCAGGAGGGCGGGCTCAGAACTCCCAGGGGGGATCGACGGCGACCGGCAGCTCCAGCACGGTCGGGCCGTCGGCGGCCAGCGCGCGGCCGAGCGCGGCGTCGAGCCCCGCGGGCTCGACGCGCTCGCCACGGCAGCCGAACGCGTGCGCGAGCGCCACGAAGTCAGGATTGGTGAGATCGGCCTCGCCGGCGTGGCCGAAGAACTTCTCCTGCAGCCAGTGGATGGCGCCGAAGCGCGCGTCGTTGACGACCAGGAAGACGACCGGCAGCCGGTACTTCACCGCGGTGGCCAGCTCGTTGACCGAGTACATGAACCCGCCGTCGCCGGCGACCGCCACCACCGCACGCCCGGGCTGCGCGACCTTGGCGCCGATGGCCGCCGGCACCGCGTAGCCGAGCGTCGCCGAGCCCGTCGGATACAGGAACGTCCGCGGCTGGAACACCGGGAAGCGCCACTCCATCCAGTACGTGAGCCCGGTCTGGTCGTTGACGACGATCGCGTCGTCGGGCAGCGCAGCGCGCAGCGTGTCGACGAGCCCGGCGATGGCCGGCGTGTAGCGCGGCCCCGCGTCCGCCCGCACCCGCGCGAGCGACGCGCGATCCCAGCCGGCCGCCGGCGCGCCGGAGCCGAGACCGGAGAGCAGCCGGGCGAGCCCGTCGCGCGCGTCGCCCACGATCGCCACGCGCGGCTTGAACACCTTGCCGATCACCGTCGGGTCGAGGTCGAGGTGGATCAGCGCCTGGGCGGGACCCAGCGTGACGCCGAGCTTCTCGAGCGACCGGTGGCCGAACTTGGTGCCGACCGCGAGGATCACGTCGGCGGTCCGCAGCGGCTCTCCACACGCCCGGCGGTCGGGCAGCACCCCCTGGAACAGCGGGTCGCGCTCACTCAGCGCCCCGCGCCCGCTCACCGTCGCGATCACGGGCGCCCCCAGGCGCCGCACCACCGCCACCAGCTCGCGCTCCGCCCCGGCAGCGATCACGCCACCGCCGGTGACGATCAGCGGGCGCGCAGCCCGCGCCAGCAGCGCCGCGGCCTCCCGCACGTCGGCGACGTGGCAGGGCGGTCGCGCGCCGTGTCCGCCCGCGGGTGCCGGAGCCTCGACGCGCGCGCCGAGGAAGTCGTACGGGATCGACAGCACCATCGGGCCCGGCCGGCCGGTGCGGAGCAGGTCGAAGGCGCCGGCGATCGCCCCGGGGATCGCCCGCGCCTCGGTGAGCGCCTCCGCCCAGCGCGCCACCGGCCGGAAGCAGTCGATCTGGTTCGGCACCTCGTGCAGCGCGCCGAGGTCGCGGCCGACGAGATCGGACGCGATGTCGGAGGTGATCAGCACGATCGGCACCGAGTCGGCGTAGGACTCCACCAGCGGCGTCAGCGCGTTGGTGGCGCCGGGCCCGGTGGTGACCAGCACGACGCCGGGGGCGCCCGAGACCCGCGCGTAGCCGTCGGCCATGAACGCCGCGCCGGCCTCGTGGCGGGCCAGCACGTGGCGGACGTCGTCCTGGCGCAGGAGCGCGTCGTAGATCGCCAGGTTGTGGAAGCCCGGGATCCCGAACACATGGCGCACGCCCTCGCGGCGCAGCGCCGCCACCACGAGGTCGCCGCCGGTGGGCAGCGTACTCACGAGCCGGGCGGCCGGGGGATCGACATGCCGTGCCGGGTGCCGTACTTGGCGTCGACCTCGGCGCGGATCGCGGCGGGCGTCTTGCCCGCCTGCGTGCCCTGCATCACGTCACGCGTGATGTCCAGGCAGAGGCTTCAGGTGGCGGCGTGGCTGGTCCACGTCGTGCTGTCGCCCGACTCGCTCTTGATGTAGCAGGAGCGGTTGGAGGTGTGGCCGAGCTTCGCGCAGCCGCACGTGCACGGCATCCACGTCAGCACGTCGCCCCGCTCCCGGGCGAACCGGTAGAGCGCGGCGGTGTCGCCCGTGCCGGCGAAGACGGGCAGCGCACCGCCCTTGCGGGTCTGGACCTGGTCGCCGATGGCATCGGTGGTCACCGGGTCGCCCTGGGCGGAGGCCATCCACCAGACGGCGCCCGTCCCGACGGCCACGAGCAGCGCGAGGCCGACCAGGAACTTCATGCGTCCAGGCTCAGCAGCTGGTAGGCGGCGGCGCGGCTGAACCGCGCCTCGAACGCGCCGGCCTTCACCGCGCAATACGGCACGGCGCCCGGCCCCGTGCGGACGGTCACACGATCGACGTCCTCCTCGCTGCCGTCGTTGAGCCAGACGCGCAGCCGGTCGCCGCGCCGCTCGACGCGGGTGACGACGAACGGCGCGTCGGCCACCTCGACCGGGATGCGGACACGGGTCTGGATGAAGTAGCCGCCCGCGTCGCGCCGCAGGTTGCCCTGGAGGTTGGCCAGCACGCCGTGATGGGTGATCTGCACGTCGTCATCGTACCAGTCGCCGTCGACGTCGACGCGCAGCTTGGGCAGCGTCCACTCGGCGGGCGGGACGGCGGCCATCAGAACACCACGCTGGCGAAGCTCACGACGCCCTGCGGGTCGGGCCACTGGCCGTAGCGGCGGAGCGTGCCCTTGGCGCCGCCCAGCGCCCGGAGGAGCGCGTAGATCGGCGACAGGCCGCAGGTGCGGCGGCGGTCGTTGTCGCGGCGCGCGGAGTCGAAGAACTCGTCGGCGTCGCCCGCCCCGACGGCTGCCAGCAACTGCCGGTCCTCGCGGTCGATCACCGCCAGCTCGGCCGGGCCGATCGGCGCGGGGTCGCCGAAGCGCGGGCCCATGTGGGCGAGATCGGCGCCGGCGATGAAGGCCACGCGCCGCCCCGAGGCCGCCACGGTCTCGCCGAGTGCGTCCAGGAACGCGCGCACGCGGGCGTCGCTCTCCGGCCGCTGGCCCCGCGCGAGGGCCTCGTGGACGAAGCTCGTCAGCACGGGCACGATCGCGATCTCGCGCCGGCCGCCGTAGAGGTACCGGAGGAACACGGCCTGGAACTCGATCGAGTGCTCGTTGCGGTGCGCCAGCTCGGAGGCGAAGCAGTCCTGGCGCGCGCGCCGGGCCAGCGCCGCCACGAACTCCTGGTCGACCCGCGCCGGCCCCAGCGGCGTGTCGTAGTCCTTGCGGGTCAGCGTGAACGGGTGCGCCATGCCCGCGTGGCAGGTGCCGAAGATCACGAAGAGGTCGGCCTCGCCGCGCTCGGCCAGGTCGCGGTACGCCCACGCGTAGGCCGGGCCGCCGCGGTGGAAGTCGATGTGCGGTGCGATCAGGCCGCGCACGCCGCCGCCCCGGAAGCCGTCCACCGCTCCCGGCCCCTCGGGCGCGGTGAAGAAACCGTCCATCGTCGCGCGCAGCCGCTCGGGGTCGTCGGGATAGGCGCCGCCCGCGTGGCTGGGCGGCCGGCTGGGCGCGTCCAGGAACCCACGGTCGATCGATTCGCGCCGGGCCGCGAAGGCGGGGCTGTCGAGAAAGCCGTGCTCGTCCAGCGAGGCGATCAGCTGCTCGATGTGCTGGCGCGTCACCAGCTCGCCGTGCTTGCGCATGACGTCGGCCTGGATGTCGGTGATCTCGTGCTCGCCGTCGAAGAGCGCCAGGATCTCCAGCAGCCCGATGGGCAGCATGACCACCGCCGCCGTGTAGCCCGCAGGATCGCGCAGGGCGATGTAGCGCTGGCCGTCCTGCTCCACCGGGAATGCCTCGACGGCGCGCAGGCTTGGGACCGGCTCGCTCATGGCGTACGCGAGCTCACGTCTTCAGGAAGTTCAGAGCTGAGGCGACGTAAATCCGCGCCGCATCGACCAGCTCGGCGACCTCCACGTACTCGTCGACCTGGTGCGGGATCAGCCGGTTGCCGGGCCCGCAGGTGACGATCGGGATACCCAGCGTCGTGTGGAGGATCGTGCCGTCGGTCGAGCCGGGCACCCCGCCGAACTTCGGCGCGCGGCCGGTCGCCTGCCGCACGCCGCGCATCATCGCCTGCACCAGCGGCTCGGTGCGCTCCACCCGCGTGGCCATGCGGAAGCCGTTGACCGGTTGCCACTCCACGGTCGTGCCGGGACAGGCGTCCATCACGCGCTGGCACGTGGCGTCGATCTCCTTGGCGACCACGTCGGCGTCGGGCCCGGGCGTGAGCCGCACGTCGAGCGTGGCCTGGGCCATCGAGGGGATGACGTTGGACTGCGGCACACCCTGCACCGGCGACAGCGCCACGGTGGGCGTGACCGTGGGCGGGCGCAGGTAGGTGCTGCGCCCACAGAGGTGGCGGAGCCGCCGCTCGAGCGCCGGCGCCTCCCGCAGCAGCGCGCCCAGCGCGGTGATCGGGTTCACGCCGGCCTCCGGCATGGCGCCGTGGGCCATGCGGCCGCGGATCGTCACGCGCGCCCACACCACGCCACGCTGCTCCAGGCACAGCTCGTTCTGCTCGGGCTCGCAGATGATCGCCGCCGACAGCGCGCGCCCGAGCGCGGTGGTGCACAGGTGCTTGGCGCCGAGCATGTCGCCCTCTTCGTCGACGAGCGCCCCGACGACGAGCCGCCCACCGAGGTCGGTGCCGCTGCGCTTGATGGCGGCGGCGGCGGCCATGGCGGCCGCCAGCCCGCTCTTCATGTCGGCGCTGCCGCGGCCGTAGATGCGCCCGCCGATCAGGTCGCCGCCGAAGGGCGGCCGGCTCCAGAGGCTCGCGTCGCCCTCGGTGACGACGTCCGTGTGGCCCTCGAGCAGGAGCGTGGGGCCCGACGCGGCGTCGCCGATCGAGCCGAGCACGTTGGGCCGGCCCGGCGCAACCTCGTGGACCTCCACCTCGAAGCCGTGAACGCGCATCCAGCCCTCGACGTGGGCGGCCGCCGCGGCCTCGGTCGCCTCGGGCTGGCCGGGGCGGACGACGCTGGGGATGCGCACCAGATCGCGCGTCAGCCCGATCAGCTCGCCTTCGTCGATGTGGGAGAGGACGCCGGAATCGCGCACGGGGAGGACGCCCGGTTGCCGGGGCCTACTGCTGGGGGAAGGACAGGATCACCGAGTCCAGGCGAATGACGCGGTACTCCTCCAGGGCGACGTAGAAGTAGTGCCCCTCGACCTCCTCGGCACTCTCCTCGAACGCCACGATGGTCTTGGGATCCGGCATCTCGCGGAACGCATTGGCGCCCTCGTCGAACCCGTCGCCGCGGGCCACCACCTCGCCGTAGCGGATGGGCGAGCCCTTGGGGCAGTTCACGCGCACGTCGGCGGGGGCCTCGGCCATCATGCGAACCAGCAGGTTGATGCCGTAAACCTTGATGGGAATGGTGCTCATGACCCTCCTCGCGCGCCAGTCAGTGGGGTCATGATACCACCGCTCCGCCGGGCCCGGCCGGCTCACCCGTGGTCAGCTGCTGCGGGTACTCGGGCGCCGTGAGCGGCCGGGGCGCCTGATCGAGCAGCGACAGCGCCTCGATGTCGTCGCCGCCCGCCGCCCCCAGGTCCCTGAACTTCCGGGCGGCGGGCAGCACGCGCGACTCCAGCGAGCCGACGGCGCTGTTGTAGGCGTGCACCGCGCGCCCGAGCGCGCTGCCGACATCCTCCACGTGGCCCCCCAGCGTGCGCAGGCGCTCGTAGAGCTGGCGCCCCAGCTCGGAGATCTGCGCCGCGTTGGCGGCGATCCGCTCCTGCCGCCAGCCGTAGGCGATGGCCCGTAGCAGCGCGATCAGCGTGGTCGGCGTGGCCACGACGATGCGCCGGGCCATGCCGTCCTCGATCAGGCTCGGATCGGCCTCCACGGCTGCGCCCACGAACGCCTCGCCGGGGATGAACATCACGACCAGCTCCGGAGCCGTGGCGAACTGCTCCCAGTACGCCTTGCCCGACAGCGCCGTCATGTGCTGCCGCACCTGGGTCGCATGGCGCGCGAAGCCGGCTGCGCGCTCCTCGGGCGTGGCGGCGCCGATGGCCTCGAGGTAGGCGGCCAGCGGGACCTTGGCGTCGACGACGATCTCGCGGCCCGCCGGGAGGCGCACGACCATGTCGGGCCGCAGCCGCCCGCCCTGCCCCTCGACCGTCACCTGCTCGCCGTAGTCGCAGTGCTCGGTGAGGCCGGCCAGCTCGACCACGCGATGCAGCGTGATCTCGCCCCAGCGCCCGCGCACGTTGGGCGCCCGCAGCGCGGTGGCGAGCTGGCCCGTCTCGCGCTGCAGCTCGGCGCTGTTGAAGGCCAGGGTTTTGAGCTGTTGTTCGAGGCTCCCGTACGCCTGCTGGCGCGCGGCTTCCAGCGCGCGCACGTGCTCCTCGTAGCGCGCCAGCGCCTCGTGCAGAGGGCGCACGGTGCCGTCGATCGCCTCCCGCCGCTGGTCGAGCTGCGCGGAGGCCATCTCGAGAAAGCTCGACTGGCTCTGGCGGAGCGCGTCGGCGCTCAGCGCCCGGAAGGTGTCGGTCAGCCGCTCGCGCGCGTCGTCGAGCAGCTGCTTCTGCTCGTCCAGCGACTGGCGGGCTCCCTCCCAGCGCGTCTCGGCCTGGGCGCGCGCCGCCTGCTCGCCCTCCAGCGCCCGCCGGAGGTCGCCGGTCTCCAGATCGCGCTGGCTCAGCTGCTTGCGCAGCTCGTCGGACAGGGTCTCCAGCGCCGCCACCCTCGCCTGGAGATTTTCGCGCTCGCCCTGCACCGCCGTGGCCATGCGCACGCGCACCACCGCCCACGCGAGCCCGCCGCCCAGCAGCACGCCCGCGACGAGCAGCGCCAGCTCAAGCACGCTTGGCTCTCCGCTCCCGCGCCCAGTGGCGGCAGACGCCGCGCAGCCCGCACGGCGCGCAGACGACCACGTCGCGGCGGTCGCGGCAGTCGCCCGACATCCGCTTGTGGCAGAGCGCGAAGTCGTACTTCACGGGATCGGCCGGGTCGACCTGCGCCAGGCGGGCCGTGATGTCCTCGGCCATCTTCCAGTTGCGCGAGCGACGTCGCGTCAGGCCGATCGCCCGGCTCATGTTCTCGATGTGGGTGTCGACGGGCATCAGCAGCCGCGCTGGCGAGATCGACGTCCACAGGCCGAAGTCCGGCGGCTCGCGGCGTACCATCCAGCGCAGGAAGAGGTGCAGCCGCTTGCACGGGCCGCCCGCCGAGGGCAGCGGGAAGAGGTGACGGTACCCGCGGGAGAGCCGGCCGCGCGGGAAGAAGCCGCGCACGTCCGCCTCCCAGAACGCGCGGGCGAACCGCTCCAGCGGGGGGCCGATGGGACCGGCCGGATCGGGATCGCCGGCCGCGAAGCACTTCTCCAGCGTGCCGTACCGGGCGAGCAGATCGCGCGCCGCCACGCAGAACGCCACCAGGTCGCGCGGGCGGTTGAAGCGGTAGATGAAGGCGGCGAACAGGCTGGCGTGGCACTTCGGATCGAACTCGCGGATGAACGCGGCCGGCGACGGCCCCATCGTGCGCAGCACGCCCTCGAGCTGGCGGCTGAAGAGGTCGACGCGCCCGTAGGCCAGGCAGGTCGTGAGGAGCGCGACCACCTCGCGGTCGTCGGGAGCGGGATAGCGGAGGGGGAACTCGATCGCGTCGCGCGCGACCCGCGCGCCGTAGTCGAACTCGCGGTACAGCCGCTCCAGCGGCTCGCGAAGCGCAACGGCTGACGTCATTCGCGGTCTCGCGCAGCATGGTACCATGCGACCTCGTCACGCGATGAGCCGAATCCCCTCGCGCGCGCACCCGCTCACCGTCGGCGTCGCCGGCCTCGGCGCCATCGGCCGGCGC
This sequence comes from Candidatus Methylomirabilota bacterium, assembly GCA_035762565.1. Classification (GTDB taxonomy): domain Bacteria; phylum Methylomirabilota; class Methylomirabilia; order Rokubacteriales; family CSP1-6; genus AR5. Next base: position 7,898 of record DASTOJ010000208.1, read on the forward strand.
GTGTGCACGGCGCTGGACGAGGGCCTGCCCGGCCTGCGGCTGGCCGGCGCCACCGCCCGTACCCGCGACCGGGCGGAGGCGTTCTTGAAGTCGCTCGGCACGCCGGTGCCCTTCCTGTCGCTCGACGAGCTGATCGCGGCGTCGGAGATCGTGGTCGAGGCCTCGACCCAGGCCCACTTGCAGGAGATCGCGCCAAAGGCCCTGGGCGCCGGCCGCGACCTGGTCGTGCTGTCCTGCGGCGCGCTGCTTGGGCGGGCTGACTGGGTCTCATTGGCGGAGCGGAATGGGTGCCGGATCCTGGTGCCCTCGGGCGCCATCGCGGGCCTCGACGGCGTCAAGGGCGGCGCCATCGGCCCGATCACCTCGGTCACGATGGAGAGCCGCAAGGCCCCGGCCGGCTGGGCCGGCGCCCCCTGGGTCGTCCAGCAGAAGATCGACCTCGACGCCATCCGCGAGGAGACCCTGATCTTCGAGGGCCCGGCCACCGCCGCTTGCCCCGCTTTCCCTGCCAACGTCAACGTGCTGGCGGCGCTGTCACTGGCGGGGATCGGGCCCGAGCGGACGACCACGCGGATCTTTGCCGTGCCAGGCCTCGCGCGGAACACCCACCGCATCAGCGTGGAGGGCGAGTTCGGCTCGCTGGCGATCGAGGTGCGCAACGTGCCGTCCGAGAACCCGCGCACCGGCCGGCTGTCCTATCTGTCGACCATCGCCCTCCTGCGCGATCTCGGCGCCACGCTCCGCGTGGGGACGTGACCGAGCGCGTCCGCCGCTCGTTCGACCGCATCGCCGAACAGTACGCCGCCGACTTCGCCGACGAGCTCTCGCGCAAACCGTTCGATACCGAGCGCCTGCGCGCGTTCGCCCGGCGGTGCGGCGGGGGCTTGGTGCTGGACGTGGGGTGTGGGGCGGCGGGGCATGTGGGGCGCTTCGTCGCCGACCATGGCGTTCAGGTGGTGGGGGTGGATGTGTCGGGGCGATCGCTGAGGGTCGCCGCGCGGCTCAATCCCTCGATGCACTTTCTTGCCGGTGACGCCCGGGCGCTGCCGGTTCGGTCAGGCGTGTGCGCCGGAGTCGTGGCGTTCTACTCGCTGATCTACGAGGGCGCCGACGGCACCGGCGCTGCGCTGGCGGAGTTGCGACGTGTGCTCCGGCCGGCCGGGTTGTTGCTGGTCGCCGTCCACGCCGGCGAGGGTGTGCACCACTTCGCCGAGTACAAGGGGATCGCGGTGGACGTCGAGCTGCATTTGCGGGAGCAGGCGTCCTTCGAGGGGCTGGTGCGCCAGGCGGGGCTCTCAATCGAGGCTGTCGAGGTCCGCGCCCCGTACCCCTTCGAGCACGCCACCCAGCGTCTCTACGTCGCTGCTCGCGCTTGAGCTTCCTCGATCGCTTCGCTACCGAAACAGGCGCGAGACGCTCGATCCGTCGTGGATGGCCTGAATCGCGTCAGCGAATAGCCGCGCCACCGACTTGACGCGGATCCTGTCGATGCGCTTGCCCGCTGGGAGCGGGATGGTGTCTGTCACCACGAGTTGGCGGAGCGGTGAGGCCTCGATGCGCTCGATGGCCTTCCCCGACAGCACGGCGTGGACGACACAGGCTTCTACCGCGACAGCGCCTTGCTCGAGCACGAAGCGCGCCGCCTCTACGAGGGTTCCACCGCTCGCCACCTCATCATCGACGATGAGAGCGACCTTGCCCTCGACGTTACCGATCAGATTCACAGCGCGCGCGACATCATCGTCCCCGTAGCGCCGCTTGTCCACGATCGCGATCGGCAAGTCCAGGCGGGCCGCGTAGTGACCGACGTCTTTCGACTCGCCCACGTCGCCAGCGACGAGCACGTAGTTCGCGAGGTCACGGCTCTCGCGCAGGTAGTCGCACAGGATCGGAGCAGCCTGGAGCTGGTCGGCCGGGATGCGAAAGAATCCCTGCACCTGCGGTGCGTGCAGGTTCATCGTGAGGACGCGGTCGGCCCCAGCCGTTTGTAGCAGGTCCGCCATGAGGCGTGCGGTGATCGAGATCCGGGGCCGATCCTTCTTGTCAGAGCGCGCGTAGGGGAAATATGGCAGCACGGCGGTGATCCGCCCCGCAGACGCGTGCTTGAGGGCGTCGATCGTCATCAGGAGCTCGATGATTCCGTCCGAGACCGGCGGGCACGAGGGCTGGATCACGAAGACGTCCGCCTCACGAACGTTCTCATCGATCTGGACGAGCATATTCTCATTGGAGAAGCGGACGACCGTCGTGCGACAGAGGTCGGTGCCTAGACACTTGCTGATGTCCTGCGCCAGCTCTGGATGAGCGCTGCCGCTGATCACCTTGACGGCGCCAACCATGCCCCCTCCCTGGGTGGACGAACCGCGCGGATCCTGCGCAACCGGGCGGCCGTGGTGTCCAGCGACCGGGCCCCACCGCCGCATCCTCACCGTCGTTGACACGCCTCGGACTCTAGCCTGGATGGTACCAAGCCTTGTCCGGGGAGTGGCACCTCGACCGTTAGCATGTGCGCCGAACCCGCCGGATCAGGCGCGGCGGGCGACGCTCGACCGTCGCCAAGGGCAGCGCGTAGGTCGCCCGCCGTCGCCTGGATCCGGAGGTCAGGCTGCGCCTGGGCCGGGAGCTGCTCCAAGTTGCTGCAGCAAGTCAAGCAGCCTTAGCTCGACCCAGCGCTCGACGCACTTACCGCTCACGACGCGGTAGATCGCCATGCCTGTAACCGTCGCTCGCTTGCCCGTCGCAGCCACACCCATGAAGGGGCCCTTGTGCGTACACGTCCAAGACCAACGAACTACCACTTTGTCTCCTTCAGCAATCACGTCGTGAACGCCATAGCGCAAATCCGGGAAGGCCAGACGGAGCCGGCCATAGAACTGCTTGAAGCCCGCCGGGCCGCGTGGCGTTTCGGGTGGCATCTCGTGACCGACAAACTCAGATCCTATGAGTTCGTCAACCACACCAAGATCCCAGTTGACGAAAACCTCGTCATAGAGCCGCCGAATGACTGCCTTATTCTCCTCGACTGACAATGGGGTGTCCCTTTACGTGGCCGCCTAGACGCTTGCGCTCAGCGGCCGGTTCGGCGATCTCCGCTCAGCACTACGTTGCGCGAGGATCAGGAGTCATCAGGCTCAGTCAGCGCCAGGTGCATACGGTAGACACGATGGCGGTGGGCTCCCATCTTTCGGCAGCCGCGTTGTGACCGCCCCTAAAGTACCATGGCCCTCTCGGCCATCCGCCATACGGGACTATCGCGCCGACTGGTGCAGTTGCACGGGATACCCGTGCCGGATGGCCGCCACGATCGATCGCGGGGTCAGCACGCGTAGGACCGCCGCCGGCGCCTTCCGTCGCGCCGGGCCGTAGCCGGACGGCGTCCACGGGAGATGCCGGCCCGCGTGGACGAGACACGCGCGATCGTCGTCGTCCGCGACCATCACACCGTCCGGAAGCCGGGACCACCGTTCGACGTAGGTGCGCCGGCGCTGCTGAGCGTCGACCCGCTCGGCGTGGAGCACATCGTCCAGGTCGTCCACCGAGGGCGCGCCAGCGGCGGCCGCGAGGCGTCTGGCGGCCGCCCAGTGCCCGCGGAACTCGAGATACCGGCCCCGCTGACACTCCGCGCACGGCCGATGCCCTGCGGCCAGCGCCGTGGCCTCGTCGAGGAAGAACAGCTCGGTGTAGCGCCCCGGCGTCATGACTCGACGCTGGCGCCCCTTGAACTCCAGCACGCAGATGATCCAGCGCTTGCCCACGTATGAGTGTCGGATGCGCCCCTCGGGATCGTGCAGGCAGCCCCGGTTGCCCATCAGCGTGCCGCGGGCGGGTGTCGCGATCAGCTCCCCGAACGGCGTGACGCGGTTCTGGCGCGGCACGGGCGCGCCGCTATCCGGCCTGCGCGGCCTCCAGGTACCGCTCGGCCTCGAGCGCGGCCATGCACCCCGTCCCCGCCGCCGTCACGGCCTGGCGGAAGGTGAAGTCCGCCACGTCCCCCGCAGCGAACACGCCAGGCACCGACGTCCGCGAGGTCCCTGGCACCACCTTCAGATAGCCGTTCGCCAGCAGCTCCAGCTGCCCGCGGAACAGCGCGGTGTTCGGCTGGTGCCCGATCGCCACGAACAGCCCATCGACCGGTCGCTCGGTGATCTCGCCCGTCTTCACGTTGCGCAAGATCACCGCCGCCACCTTCCCGAGCGTCGGGTCAGCGAGGGCCTGGACCACGTGGTCCCAGAGGAATGTGATCTTCGGGTTCTTGAAGGCGCGCTCCTGCATGATCTTGGAGGCGCGCAGGGTGTCGCGGCGGTGGACCACGGTCACCGTGCGGCCCAGACGCGCCAGGTAGAGCGCCTCCTCCAGCGCGGAGTCGCCGCCACCGACCACCATGATGTCCTGGTCCTTGAAGAAGAAACCGTCGCAGGTGGCGCAGGTGGACACGCCGCGGCCCATCAGCTCGCGCTCGCCGGGGACGCCCAGCATGATGGACGAGGCGCCGGTGGCGACGATCACGGCCTCGGCCTCGTAGGCGCGGTCGCCTGCCTGGACGACGAACGGGCGGCGGGAGAAGTTCACCGCGGTCACGTCCTCGGCGATCATGTCGGTGCCGAAGCGCTCGGCCTGCTTGCGCATGGTCTCCATCAGCTCGGGGCCCATGACGCCGTCCACGAAGCCCGGGTAGTTCTCGACGAGCGTGGTCAGCATCAGCTGGCCGCCGGACTGCAGGCCGGTGAGCATGAGAGGGGAGAGATTGGCGCGCGCAGCGTAGATCGCGGCCGTGTAGCCGGCCGGGCCGGAGCCGATGATGATCACCTTGCGCGTCGTCGCCATGCCTTGCCGCACCTCCCCACGGCTTGAGATGCACGAACACGGCCAGCCGATGCCGGCCTACCTCCGCCCGACGATCTCCTCCAGCTCGGCCAGGTCGCGGATCTCGTAGACGGGCGCGGGAATTCCCGGGGGCAGCGGCTCGCGGCCGGGGTTGATCCAGGCCGCGTCCATGCCGACGGCGAGGGCCCCCACCACGTCGATGTCGGCCCGGTCCCCGACGAACAGCGTGCGGCGGGGCTCGGCGCCCGTGCGGCGGAGGGCCGCCTGGAAGATGTCCGCGCGCGGCTTGCGCCAGCCCACCTCGTCCGACACCACGACGGCGGCGAACAGTTCGCGGACGCCGCCGGAGTCCAGGATAGCCAGCGCGGTCGGCGTGTAGTCGAAGTTCGAGACGACCGCCAGCCGGTGGTCCTGCGCGAGCCGCTCCAGCAGGGGCCGGTGGTGGGCCGGGAAGGTCGCGGCCTTGGCCAGCTCGCGGCGGTGGGCGTCGATGAGCGCCACGTCCAGCCCCGCCGGAAGCATCTGGGGGTCGAGCGCCAGGTGACGGAAGAAGTGGGTGAATCGCTCGCGGGCGGGCACCTCGCGGTGGTCGATCGCCCGCAGGCGCTCGGCCTCCTGCCAGGAGGCGGCCAGCGCTGCGTAGCAGCGCTCCAGCGTCACCTCGGGGGCGTGGGCGGCCAGGACGGCGTGCAGGTGGCCGGCGGTCGAGCGCACCGTCTTGCCGTCGACCTGGATCTCCGGCAGCCGGTCGCGCTCGAAGCGCACCAGCGTGTCGAAGAGGTCGAAGAAGACAGCGGCGTAGGCCATGCTCAGCGCACGGCCTCGTAGGCCGCCTGGTCGAAGCCGATGACGAGCCGGTCGCCGAGGTCGAGGATCGGCCGCCGCAGCAGCCGCGGCTCCTTGGCCATGAGCGCGATCAGCTCGGCGTCGGTCACCTTCTTCCGGTCGAGGCCGAGCGCCTTGTACTGCGTCGACCGCGTGGACAGCAGGCTCCGCACGCCGTCGGGGGCGCGCGCAGCCAGCGCCCGGATCTCGGCCGCGCTCAGCGGCTCCTTGAACAGATCGCGCGGGGCGAACGGGACCTTGCGACGGGAGAGCGCCGCTCTCCCCTTCACGCAGGAGGTTCAGGTCGGCTTCTGGTAGTAGACGCGCGCGCGGCTCATAGTGGTTTCCTCGCGGCGTAGCCCTCGTCGAGGCCGTGCCAGTGGGTGATCCGCTCCTCGCCGTAGCGCCAGCAGAGGTTGACCTCGCGGCCATCGCGCAGGTGCAGGAAGTCCACGAGCCCCAGGCCCACGTCCTTGGTGACGCCGCCCAGGCCCTGGATCTCCTCCAGTCCTGCCCGCACGACCCGGGTGCCCCGATCGAGTCGCTCGCGCGTGGCGCGCCAGGCGGCCTGGTCGACGACGCCGCCGCCCGACATCGTGATGCGCTGCTGCTCGGCCTGCAGCCGCTCGCGTGCCTGCCCGGCCTCGACGTGGGCCGGCCTCACGCGGTCCATGATCTTGGTGAGTCGGGGGATGAGCCGCTCGACTTCCGCCGGCGCCCAGTAGCGCTCAGACACGCCGCGCCACCGCCAGGCCCTGCTCGACGAACACCGCGTGGACCTCCTTGGGGCCGTGCACGCCGCGCGTGAGCGTCAGCTCGATGTCGGCGGTGCGGCTGGGGCCCGTGATGAAGTTGATCGACGCGCCCCGCCAGTCGGGCGGCGCGCCCTCGTGCCAGGCCTCCAGCGCGAGGCCGGCCTGGAGCAGCGACTCCACCAGCGCCTCGCGGCCGAACACGGCGACGTGGCAGGCCGGCAGCAGCGAGGCCGAGCGCGGGCGGCCCGCGCCGGAGACGACGACGAGGGTCCCGGTCTCGGCGATCGCGAGGTCCACGCCGGTGACGCCGAGGTCGGCAGCGGCGGCCAGCGCCCGGCGTTGCTCGCGCTCGCCGGCGGACGCCTCCACGCCCGGCGCCGTCGACGTCGTCAGGCCGCGCGCGGCCAGCGGCTCGGCCACGTCGAGGCCGAGCGCGTCGCCGTCCCAGGCCACCACGCTCGTCAGCTGTCGCTCGCCCGCGATCCGCGCGATGGCTTCGGGCACCTCGCGCGCCTCCCTCACCTGGTGCAGCACGCCGCCCACCCGCTCGAACTCGCGCGTGAACCGGTCGATGTTCTCCCGCCAGCGCTCCGACAGCTCGCGGCGCAGCAGGTCCAGCCGCTCGCGCGGCCGGGCGGGACGCGTGGGCGGCGAGGCCTCGAACAACCCGCGCGTCTTGCCCATCTCGCCGCGGATGCGCGCGAGGAACTCGGCCCGCGTCATCGCCGGCCCTCGCGCTCGAGGTCGGCCCAGCGCTCCTGGAACGTGCGGGCCGCCACCGGCGGCAGGTCGCGCGTGCGCGTCCACTGGCCGAGGAACGGCGGCAGCCGGCGGATGGCGCCGCCGCGCACGAACGGCCGCTGGAACAGCCGGCCGAGTGGCGCGGTGAGCCGGTAGAGGGCCGGGCGCTGGAGCAGCCAGCCGAGGGCGCCGAACACGAAGCGCTCGGGCCACGGCGCGATGCGGCGCTCGTCCACCTCCTTGCGCAGCTCGACCAGCATCCGGGGAATGTCGATCCTCACCGGGCAGGCGTCGGCGCAGGCGCCGCAGAGGGAAGACGCGTGCGCGAGATCCTTGACCGACTCCGGTCCATTCAACATGGCGGTCAGCAGGATCCCGATCGGGCCCGGATACGTGTAGCCGTAGGCGTGGCCGCCGATCTGGCGATAGACCGGGCACACGTTGAGGCAGGCGCCGCAGCGCAGGCAGGAGAGCGCCTCGCGCAGGGGCCCGGCGATCTGCCGGATGCGCCCGTTGTCGAGCAGGACCAGGTGGAACTCCTCCGGTCCCTCCAGCTCCCCGCCCCGCCGGGGGCCGTTGACGAGCGAGGTGTAGACGGACAGCTTCTGGCCCGTGGCGCTCTTGGCGAGGATGGCCAGGAACACCGCGAGGTCCGTCATCGAGGGCACGACCTTCTCGACACCCATCACCGCCACGTGTACGCGCGGCAGCGAGGTCACCATGCGGCCGTTGCCCTCGTTGGTCACGAGCACCACGGTGCCGGTCTCGGCCACCGCGAAATTGGCGCCGGTGATCCCCAGGTCGGCCCGGAGGAACTTCTCGCGCAGCTCGTCGCGGGCGATGCGCGTGAGCACCTCGGGGTCGGGCGGGGTCTCGCGCCCGAGCTCCCGCGCGAACAGCTCGGCCACCTGGCCCTTGGTCTTGTGGATGGCCGGGGCGATGATGTGCGAGGGCCGCTCGTGGGCGAGCTGGATGATGTACTCGCCCAGGTCCGTCTCGACCGGCGTCACGCCGGCGGCCTCCAGCGCCTCGTTGAGGTGGATCTCCTCGGTGGCCATCGACTTCGATTTCACCGCCATGCGGGCGTCCGTCCGCTTCGCGATGTCCAGCACGATCCGCCGGGCGTCCTCGGCCGAGGTCGCGTAGTGGACGTGGCCGCCACGGCGCTCGATGCTGTCGATCAGCATCTCCAGCCAGTGGTCGAGCCGCTGGAGCGTGGCCTCCTTGATCGCCCGCGCCTGGTCGCGTAGCGCCTCGCCCTCGGGGAACTCGTCGAACGCCTCCCGCCGAAGGCCGATGAACTTGGTGGTGGCGATCGTCAGCGCTTCCTGGAGGAAGGTGTCCTTGAGCGCCTGGCCGGCGCGCTCACGCAGGGGCGTGACCGGCGCCACCTCGCTCACGCGGCACCCCCTCGTGGTGCAGCCGCGCTCGCGGGTTCCCCTGCCCCGCCGGCCAGCACCTCGGCCAGGTGCAGCGCGCGCACGCGCGAGCCGCGCCGCGACAGGCCGCCCCGCATCTGCATCAGGCAGCCGGCGTCGCAGGCGACGACGCACTCGACGCCGGTCGCCTCGACGTTGGCGAGCTTCTTGTCGAGGATCGCGCTGGACACTTCCGGCAGCCGCACCGAGAACGAGCCCCCGAAGCCGCAGCACTCGTCCCCGCCCGGCAGCTCCACGAACTCGGCGCCGGCCAGCTCGCGCAGCAGCGCGCGCGGACTCTCCGACTCGCGCAGGCCGCGCAGCAGGTGGCAGGAGTCGTGGTACGTGAGCCGCCCGTCCACCGCGCGGCGGAACTTCCGCCGGCCCAGCACCTTGACGAGGAACTGCGACAGCTCGTGCGTGCGCCCGGCCAGCCGCTCGGCCGCCGTGCGCTCGGCCCCCGACAGCAGGCCGGGATACTCGTGCTTCACCATCCACGCGCACGAGCCGGAGGGCACCACCACGTGCCCGGCGCCCTCGAACAGCGCCACGGTACGCCGGGCTACCGCGGCCGCGTCCGCGTGGTAGCCGGAGTTGAACAGCGGCAGGCCGCAGCACGTCTGGCCGGCCGGGAACTCGACCGTCACTCCCAGGCTCCGCAGCAAGCGCACGATCTTCTCGCCGATCTCCGGGTAGAACATGTCCCCCAGACAGGTGACCATGAAGGACACGCGGGGCGCGGCGCTCACGCGTGCGAGGGCGGCGGCGAGACGAGGACGAGCAGCAGCAGCCGGGCGCCCGAGTCGTTGACCACACCGTGGGCGGCGCCGGCCGGGGCGACCACCGCCTCGCCCGGCTCCAGCGTGTCTTCCTCCGCGCCCACCGTGAAGCGCCCGCGGCCCTCGAGCACGACGTACACCTTGTCCTGGTCGTCGTGCGTGTGGACCTTCTGGGCCTGCCCGGGCTCCAGCGCGTAGAGATCCAGGTGAACGCGGAGCGTGGCGCCCAGCGTGATCTTGGCCATCTTCTCGGCCGAGAACCGCGCGTGCTCGCTGAAGCGGATCTTCTTCATGGGGCACCCACCCCCGCCGAGCGGGCCAGCAGCGTCACGGGATGCACGACCTCCAGCTCCAGGCCGCGGGCGCGCGCGCCCTTGGCGATCTGCATGAGGCAGCCGGGGTTCCCGGCGGCGACGACGCGGGCGCCGGTCTCCACGATGCGGGCGAGCTTGAGGTCGAGCAGCCGGTCGGCCATGTCGGGTTGCAGGATATTGTAGACGCCCGCGCTGCCGCAGCAGAGGTCGCTGTCGCGCAGCTCGACCAGCGTGAGGCCGGGGATCCGCCCCAGGAGCTCGCGCGGCGCGCTGCGCACCTGCTGGCCGTGGGCCAGGTGGCAGGCGTCGTGGTAGGTCACCGTCAGCGGCAGCGGCCCCAGCGGCAGCCTGGCGTCGACCAGCAGCTCGGTGACGTCGCGGGCGCGGGCGCCCAGCCGCGCGGCCGGCGCGCCCGGCAGCCAGTGGCCATAGTCGCGGATGGCCGAGCCGCAGCCGGCCGCATCGGTGACGATCCAGTCCACGTCGTCGGGGAACGCGGCGGCCAGCGCGGCGGCGCGCCCGCGGAAGGCGTCCACCCGTCCCGCGTGAAGCTCGAGCGCGCCGCAGCAGCCCTGCGCGCGCGGAATCACGACGTCCCAGCCGGCCAGCGACAGCAGGCCGATGGTCGCCCGGCTGACGTCGCTGAAGAGGTAGCGCTGCACGCACCCGGTGAGCACGCCGACACGCCCGCGCGCCCTGCCCCGGGCCGCCACGAACTCCGGCAGCGTCACCTCGATCGGCACCCCCTCCAGCAGCGCGTCGAGCGCCGCCAGCCGCGGGAACCGGCCCAGCACGCGGCTGCGCCGGACCAGCCGCTGCAGACCCGAGTGGCGGTAGCGCCGGGCCAGGCCGAGCGCGGGGGCGAGCCGCTCGGGACGCGGGAACAGCGCGAAGATCATCCCCTGCAGCCACCGATCGCGGCCGGGGCGGCCGCGACGCTCGAGGTCGGCCCGGGCCGTCTCCAGCAGCGCGCCGAACTTCACGCCGGCCGGGCAGGCCGTCTCGCACGCCCGGCAGGCGAGGCAGAGGTCCAGGTGATGGGCGTAGGTCTCGGTCGGCTCCAGGCGGCCCTCGGCCACCGCGCGCATCAGGTAGAGCCGCCCGCGCGGCGAGTCCATCTCCTCGCCCAGCACGCGGTAGGTCGGGCACTGGGGCAGGCAGATGCCGCAGTGGACGCACGTCCGCAGCATCGCTGTCGCAGCGGGGTCCGCCAGCCCGGATAGGGTCGTGGGTGGGGTGTTCGAGATGGTGGCCGGCTCCGTCAGATTCCGCCCGCGAAGCGGCCGGGGTTGAGCGTGCGGCGCGGGTCGAACTCCTGCTTGAGCGCGCGCATGAGCTCGAGCGCGGGCGGCGGCACCGGCCCCCACGCGTCGACGCTCGAGCGCAGTGCGGCGGCGCCGCGCTCGACGACCACGCTGCCGTCGTCCGCGGCGACGAAGGCCCGCAGCTGCTCGATCGCCCTGGCCAGGAACGCCGGACTGCGCTGCCCCACGGCCACCCGCAGCAGGCCGAGCGGCACGCACGCGGTCACGACGAGGTCCGGCGTGTCCCCCAGCGCCGTCCGGACTTCGCCGATGGTCGCGGCCAGCCGCGTCGTGAGCGTCGTGACGCGCAGCACGGTCGAGCCGGTGCCGGCGAGCACGCGATCGTAGGTCCGCCAGAAGCCCGGGCCCATCGTCTCCACGCGCGCGCGCACCCGCCCCGCCTGCCCGATGACCACCGCCTGCTGAGCCCGCACCGCGGCCTCGACGCTGCCGAAGGACACCACGATCCCGGCCGCGGCCGGCGGCAGTCCGCTCGCCGCGAGCGCGCCGGCGGCGAGCAGCTCGAGCCGGCTCGGCTGCAGCGTGGAATCGACGAGGCCCGCCGCCAGCTCCTGCGCGGCCTCCACGCTGCGCAGCTCCACGAGGCAGGTGGCCTCCGACTCGGGGAGCGGATGCAGGCGCAGGGTCAGCTCGCCGAGCACCCCCAGCGTACCCAGCGAGCCGACGAGCAGCTTGGGGACGTCGTAGCCGGTGACCGACTTCACCACCCGCGCGCCGCCCCAGGTGAGGACGCCGTCGGCCTGCACGAAGCGGACGCCCAGCAACAGGTCCCGCATCGTACCGCAGCGCGGGCGCAGCGGGCCGCTCGCCGCAGTGGCGGCGATGCCGCCGAGCGTGCGCCGGCTCCAACCGGGCGGGTCGAGCGGCAGCGTCTGCCGGTGCGCGGCCAGGCGGGCGGCGAGGGCCCCGGCCGTGACGCCGGCCTGCACGGTGGCGGTGAGGTCGTCGGGGTTGTGCTCGAGGATCGCGTCGAGGCCGCCGAGGTCGAGCACGAGGTCGGCGCGCTCGGGCGGCGCGCCGAGACCGAGCGCGCTGCCGCCGCCCCGGGGGAGCACGGCGAGCCCCTCGTCGTGAGCCAACGCCACCACGCGCGCGGCCTCGTCGAGCGTGCGCGGGCGCACGACCCACTGCGGCTCGCGGCCGTCGACGGCGGCGGCCGCGCGCGCGGCGGGCGACTCGTCGGCGCCGGGACCGACGATCGACGCCAGCGCGCCACCGAGAGCCCGCGCGGTGACGCTCACACCCACGTTCCCGCCGGCAGCACCGGCCGCTGCGGGCGAAAGCCCTCCCCGCACGCGGGGTGCGAGGGCAGCAGCTTGGCGGGGTTCATCAGCCGGCCGGGATCGAAGGCGCGGCGGATCCGGTACATGAAGTTGAGGTCGGCGTCGGCGTACTGCAGCGGCAGGTTCTTGGCCTTGTCGAAGCCGATGCCGTGCTCGCCGGTGACGCTGCCGCCCAGCGCGATGCACGCGCGCAGCAGCTCCTCGTTGGCCTCCTTGGCGCGCTCCAGCTCCTCGGGCCGGCGGTCGTCGTAGCAGATCATCGGATGGAGGTTGCCGTCGCCGGCGTGAAATACGTTGGCGATGCGCAGGCGGTAACGCTCGCCGATGGCGACGATCTCCCGCATGATCTGCGGGAGCTTGGAGCGCGGCACCACCGCGTCCTGCAGCAGGTAGGCGGCCGTGAGCCGGCCCACCGCGCCGGCCGCCTCCTTGCGCCCTGTCCAGAGGAGCGTCCGCTCGGCCTCGTCGCGGGCGACCTTCACCGACAGCGCGCCCCGCTCGCGGCACATGGCCGCCGCGCGCGCGCCCAGCACCTCCACCTCCGCGCGCGGCCCGTCCAGCTCGATCAGCAGCACGGCGCCGGCGCCCTCGGGGTAGCCGGCGCCGGTGCCGGCGTTGATGGCGCTGATGATGGCCTCGTCGAGCATCTCGAGCGCGGCGGGGACCATCCCCGACGCGATGATCGCCGACACGGTCTCCGAGGCCTCCACGAGCGTGCGGAACGCCGCCAGCACGGTCTTGACGGCCTCGGGCAGGTGCGTGAGGCGCACCGTCACCGCGGTCACCAGGCCGAAGGTGCCCTCGGAGCCGACCGCCACGCCGGTCAGGTCGTAGCCGGGCCGGTCGACCGCCTTGCCGCCGAGCCGCAGCAGCTCACCGCGGCCGGTGACCATCTCGAGGCCGAGGACGTGGTTGGTGGTGATCCCGTACTTCAGGCAGTGCGGCCCGCCCGCGTTGGTGGAGACGTTGCCGCCGATCGAGGACACCATCTGGCTGGAGGGATCGGGCGCGAAGAACCACCCGCGCTCGCGCACGGCATTGGACAGCCACAGGTTGATGAGCCCCGGCTGCACCGTCGCGCACCGGTTCGGCAGGTCGACGTCGAGGACGGCCGCCATCCGGTTCATCCCCACCATGACGCCGCCCTCGGCCGCCATGGCCCCGCCGATCAGCCCCGTCCCCGACCCCCGCGGCACGATCGGCACCTTCTCGCGCCCGCACAGCCGCACGATCCCCTGCACCTGCTCCACAGTGGACGGCAGCGCCACCGCATCCGGCGCCCCCTTGTAAAACGTATGCATGTCGCACTCGTACACCATCCGCCCCTCGGGCGTGGTCACGAGCGCGTCCGCCCCCACCATCGCTCGCAGCTCCGCCACAAAGTCCGGGCTCAGCACCATGACAGAACGGAGTTTACCGCGTTAGCGGAGCGTTGGAAGGGCGCGAAGCCCCCTCCGAATGGTCTGGGGGAGGCAGGGAGGAGCACATCGAAGACGTGCGACGACCGCCGGAAGGGGGGCAAAGCCCCCCTTCGGGTCAAATGCGCCAGGTGTCCCCGGACGTCAGCAGCTTGGCGATGTCGCCGGGGCCGCGCTCGGAGAGCGCCCGCTGCTCCTGCTCGAGCAGCACGTCCTCGTAGATGGGCGCAGCGATGTCCAGCAGCACGCCGACCGGCACCGGGAAGTCCGGTGCGAACAGGTCGGCCAGCAGCCGGGCCGCGTTGAGGTTCTTCTCGTCGTGGATCCACAGCGCGCTCTCCGGCGTGCTCTTGGCGTCGACCACCTTCGGCGTCACGCCCTCCATGACGACGGCCTTGCGCGCGTCGGGCGGGCCGAACAGCAGCGGCTTGCCGTGCTGCAGCCGCAGCTCGTAGGTCAGCTTGGACTCCTTGTCGTAGAGCACGTTCCAGGCGAGGTCGTTGTACACGTTGCAGTTCTGGAGGATCTCCAGGAACCCCGTCCCCCGGTGGGCGGCCGCCCGCTTGAGCATCTCGTCCAGGTGGGGGATGTTGCGGTCGACCGTGCGCCCCACGAACGTGGCCCCGCAGCCGAGCGCGAACGACAGCGGGTTGATGGGCCGGTCGGCCGAGCCGAGCGGCGTGGACTTGGTCACCTTGCCCAGCTCGCTCGTCGGCGAGTACTGGCCCTTGGTGAGGCCGTAGATCCGGTTGTTGAACAGGAGGATGGTGAGATTCACGTTGCGGCGCAGCACGTGCAGCATGTGGTTGCCGCCGATCGAGAGCCCGTCGCCGTCACCGGTGACGACGAAGATCTTCAGATCGGGCCGCGCCACCCGCAGCCCGGTGGCGATGGCCGGCGCCCGGCCGTGGATCGTGTGGAAGCCGTAGGTGTTCATGTAGTACGGGAAGCGGCTCGAGCAGCCGATCCCCGAGATGAACACGATGTTCTCCTTCGGGATGCCGAGATCCGGCATCGACTTCTGGACCGCGCTCAGGATGGCGTAGTCGCCGCACCCCGGGCACCAGCGGACGTCCTGGTCGGACTCGAAATCCTTCTTCGTGTACTTGGGGGCTGCCGCGCCCGCCCCGGTCGTGCTCATTGCTGACTCCCGGTGAGTTGGTTGATGGCGTCCTGGATGTCCTCGCTCGCCAGCGGCAGGCCCCGCACGCGGTTGAAGCCGACGGCGTCCACGAGATACTCGGCGCGCAGCACGCGCACCAGCTGACCGCTGTTGATCTCCGGCACCAGCACCCGGCGATACTCGCGCAGGATGTGGCCGAGGTCCGGCGGCAACGGGTTGAGGTGCCGCAGGTGGACGGAGGCCACCGACTGGCCGGCCGCCTGGGCCCGCTCGACGGCGGCCGTGATCGACCCGTAGGTGCCGCCCCAGCCGACCACGAGCAGGTCGCCGGTGGCCGGCCCGTTGATGGACGTGGGCGGGATCTCCTGGGCCACGCGCCGCACCTTCTCGGCGCGCGTCTTCACCATGTGGTCGTGGTTCTCGGGGTCGTAGGAGATGTTGCCCGTCACGTCCTGCTTCTCGAGACCGCCGATGCGGTGCTCGAGCCCGGGCGTGCCGGGACGCACCCACGGGCGCGCCAGCGTGGCCGGGTCGCGCAGGTACGGGAAGAAGCTCTCCTTCTCCGTCCGGAACTGCACGTCCAGCGGCGGCAGCGTGGCCGGGTCGGGAATCAGCCACGGCTCCGAGCCGTTGGCCAGGAAGCCGTCGGAGAGCACCATCACCGGCACCATGTACTTCACGGCGATGCGCACCGCCTCGTAGGCGATGTAGAAGCAGTCGCCGGGCGTGGCGGGCGCCAGCACGACGATCGGCGACTCGCTGTTGCGGCCGTACAGCGCCTGCATGAGGTCGGCCTGCTCGGTCTTCGTCGGCATGCCGGTCGAGGGGCCGGCCCGCTGGATGTTGAGGATCACCAGCGGCAGCTCGGCGGTGACCGCCAGCCCGATGGCCTCGCCCTTGAGCGCGATGCCGGGCCCGCTCGAGCACGTCACGCCGATGGCCCCGCCGAACGCGGCGCCGATGGCGGCGGTGACCGCCGCGATCTCGTCCTCGGCCTGGATCGTGCGGACGCGGAAGCGCTTGTGCATCGCCAGCTCCTCGAGGACGCTCGAGGCCGGCGTGATCGGATAGGCGCCGTAGACGATGGGTAGCGTCGAGCGCTGCGAGGCGGCCAGCAGCCCCCACGCCAGGGCCCGGTTGCCCGTCATCGCCCGGTAGAGGCCCGGCGTCATCTCGGCCCGCTCGACCGTGTAGGATTCCTCGAAGAACTCCGCGGTCTCGCCGAAGGCGTGGCCCGCCTTCAGCACGCGCGTGTTGGCCTCGGCCACCGTGGAGTTCTTGGCGAACTTCTTGGCGATCCAGTCCAGCGTCGGCTCCAGCGGACGCGTGTAGATCCAGGAGACGAGGCCGAGGGCGAAGAAGTTCTTCGTGCGGTCCTTCTCCTTGGTGTTCAGCGGCAGGTCGGCGATGGCCTTGAGCGTGAGCCCGGTCATGTCGACCTTGTGCAGGCGATAGCGCTCGGCCAGTGCCGGGTCGTCGAGCGGGTTGGACGCGTAGCCGGCCTTGTCGAGGTTACGCTTCTCGAAGGCAGCGGTGTTGACGATGAGCAGGCCGCCGGGCTTGAGGTCGCTCAGGTGCACCTTGAGCGCGGCGGGGTTCATGGCCACCAGGCAGTCGAGCCGGTCCCCCGGCGTGTAGACGCGCTGGCTGCCGAACTGCAGCTGGAAGCTCGAGACGCCGAAGAGCGTGCCCGCGGGGGCGCGGATCTCGGCGGGGAAGTTCGGCAGCGTCGCGAGGTCGTTGCCGGCCCAGGCGGACTCCGTGGTGAACTGCTCGCCGGTGAGCTGCATCCCGTCACCGGAGTCGCCGGCGAAGCGGATGACGGCGCGGTCCAGCCCCTTGCGCGCCTTCCCGGCTCCTTTGACGGGTGTCGCCGTCTCGCTCATCGCCTCTTCCTCTCTGGCCCTCGTGCGCCGCTCGATCCGGCCTGGTCAGCCCCCTCCGCGCGCCGCCGCGCATACGGCGTCCCGGTACCGGTTCGGCCTCGGGATGTCCGCTGAGTCGGCCGGCCGGCGGAGTACCGGCCCGGCGTCGGCAGGGCGTGACTCATCTTATCCAAGGCCCCCGGACAGGGCAAGGTCTATGACCCTTTAGCCCGCGTCCATCTCGTGCGGGCGCTTGAGCGTGTCGCCGGGAGGCAGGTTGAGGACCGCCTCCGGAAACAGCCCCGCCAGCCAGCGGATCACGTCGCTCACCGTGACCACGCCGACCGGACGCCGGTCGGCGTCCACCAGGGGGACCGTGCGATAGCCGGCAACGCTCATGCTGTGGACGGCATAGGCCACCCGATCGCTCGGCCCGAGCGCCTCGGGATCGCGCGTCATGACCTCGCCGAGCGCCGTCCGGCGGGCCTCGCGCCCCTGGCCGGCCACCCGGGTGAGCACGTCGCGCTCGGTGAAGATCCCGGTGAGCCGGCCGTCGCTGTCGACCACCAGCACCCCGGCCTGCCGCCGGGCGAGCATGCGCTCGATCGCCTCCTGCACGGTGGCCGTCTCGCGCAGGCACACCGGCTCGGCGGGGCCCAGCATGGCCACCGTGTCGTCGAACAGCGCGCCCCGGATCTCCTGGATCTCGCCCTCGATCGCGTCGAAATCCGTCATACGGCGCCTCCCACCCGCGCCCGCTCCCCTGGAGCGTCGCTGGCCTCCTGCAACAGCTGCACGAAGCGCTCGGCCGTCGGGGTCAGCGGCTTCTGCCGGTGGTGCACGATGCCCACCGGCCGCACCAGGTCGGGCACCGCCACCTCCACCGTCGCCAGCGTCTTGATCGACGCCTCCTTCTGCACCGTGTGGCGGGGCAGGATGCTGATCCCGGCGTCGATGATGATCGCCTGCTTGATCGTTTCGATGTTGTCGAACTCCATCACGATGTTCACGCGCACGTTGTGCGCGCGCAGGGCCCGGTCGATCGCCTTGCGGATGGTGAGGCTCGGATCGAAGGCGACGAAGGCCTCGCCGGCCAGCTCGGCCGGCATGACCACCCGCCGGCGGGCCAGCCGATGGCTGGGATGGCACACCAGCGCCATCGGTTCCTCCCGCAGGTGCACCACGCTCAGCGCGCGGTCGGGCGGCGGGTAGGACATGATCCCGATGTCGGCCTCGCCCGTGAGGACCGCCTCCACGACCTTGTGGGGGTGCAGGCACTCGAGCTGGACGTGGGCCTGCGGGTAGAGCGACCTGAAGCGCTGCATCGGCCGGCTGACGTCGTGCAAGCCCACCGAGTAGATGGCGGCCACCCGCACGGTGCCGTCCACCCGCGCCTTGACCGCCGCCACCTCGCCCTTGGCCTTGTTCCAGGCTTCCAGGATGCCGCGGGCAGCGGTGTAGAAGGCCTCGCCCTCGGGGGTGACGACGAACGGGCGCTTGGTGCGGTCGATCAGGGGCACGCCCAGGTGGGTCTCCAGCTGCTGGACGGCCTGGCTGGCCGCGGACTGGGACACGAAGTTCTGCTCGGCGCCGCGGGAGAAGGACCGCAGGCGGACCACGTCGCAGTAGAGCTTGAGCGTCTCGAGGTGCACGGCGTAAGTCTACATCATTAGCCGTGCTGATACCCGGAATATGAATTTTCCGTAATGACTAATGCTGGCACCGCGCGTAGTATCGTGCAACTCTTCACAAGAAAAAGATCCTGACAGTTGCGAGGCAGTGCAAGCCGCAGCCGCAGGCGAGGCGAGCCCGTAACGATGGCAACCCGCGAATGCGTCGAGAGAGGGGATGCAGCAATGACGCAGTTGTACGCCGGCCAATCCCCCGCCCAGGGCCTGTACGACCCCCGGCACGAGCACGACGCCTGCGGCGTGGGCTTCGTCGTGGACATCAAGGGGCGCCGCTCGCACGAGATCGTGCGCAAGGCCCTCCGGGTCCTCATCAACCTCCTGCACCGCGGGGCATGCGGCTGCGAGCCGAACACCGGCGACGGCGCCGGCGTGCTCGTGCAGATGCCGGACCGGTTCCTGCGGCGCGAGTGCGCGCGGCTCGGCATCGCGCTGCCGCCGGCCGGCGAGTACGGTGCCGGCCTGGTCTTCCTGCCGCGGGAGGCCTTGCAGGCCGACAAGGTGCGCGCGCTCCTGCACTCGATCGTCGAGGAGGAGGGCCAGCGGCTGCTCGGTTGGCGCGACGTCCCCACCGACGACGGGCCGCTGGGCGCCAGCGCGCGCTCGGTGGAGCCCACGATCAGGCAGGTCTTCGTCGGCCGCGGCCCCGCCGTGCGCGACCGCGCGCACTTCGAGCGCAAGCTCTACGTGATCCGCCGGCTGTTCGAGAAGGCGATGGTCGGGCTCGACATCCCGGAGAAGACGTTCGCCTACGTGCCGAGCCTGTCCTGCAACACGCTCATCTACAAGGGCATGCTGAGCGCCGACCAGATCGAGACGATGTACCCCGATCTCGTCGACCCCGACCTGGAATCCGCGCTGGCGCTCGTCCACCAGCGGTTCAGCACCAACACGTTCCCCTCGTGGCCGCTGGCCCATCCCTACCGCTACATCGCCCACAACGGCGAGATCAACACGCTGCGCGGCAACATCAACTGGATGCGGGCGCGCGAGGCCCTCTGCCGCTCGGCCGTGCTCGGCGACGACCTGAAGAAAGTGCTGCCGGTCACCCGCGACGGGCTCAGCGACACGGCGACGTTCGACAACGTGCTGGAGTTCCTGGTCATGAACGGCCGGTCGCTGCCGCACGCGATCCTCATGATGATCCCCGAGCCGTGGCAGAACCACGAGTCCATGAGCCCCGAGCGGCGGGCGTTCTACGAGTACCACGCCTCGCTCATGGAGCCCTGGGACGGGCCGGCCTCGATCGCCTTCACCGACGGCACCGTCATCGGCGCCGTGCTCGACCGCAACGGCCTGCGCCCGTCGCGCTACTACGTCACCCGCGACGGCCTGGTCGTCATGGCCTCCGAGGTGGGCGTGCTGGACATCCCGCCCGAGAACATCGCGCTGAAGGAGCGCCTGCATCCCGGCAGGATCTTCCTGATCGACACCGGCCAGGGCCGGATCATCGACGACGAGGAGATCAAGCGCGCGCTGGCGGCCGAGCACCCCTACGCCGACTGGCTCCGGGACAACACGGTCCGCCTCGCCGACCTGCCGGCCAAGGCCGTGCCCGCCTCCGACCGCGCCACGGTGCTCGCGCGCCAGATCGCCTTCGGCTACACCCACGAGGACCTGCGCCTGCTGCTCGGCCCGATGGCGCGGAGCGGCGAGGAGCCGATCGGCTCGATGGGCACCGACACGGCGCTGGCCGTGCTGTCCGACCGGCCGCGCCCCCTCTACGACTACTTCAAGCAGCTCTTCGCACAGGTGACGAACCCGCCGCTCGATCAGATCCGCGAGGAGCTGGTGACGTCGATGGAGTCCACGATCGGCCCCGAGCGCAATCTGCTGAAGCCCGAGCCCGAGTCGTGCCGGCAGATCGTGATCCCCGATCCCGTGCTGTCCAACGAGGAGGTGGCCAGGGTCCGCCACGTGAGTCATCCGTGGTTCAAGGCTGTCACCCTGCCGATGCTGTACCCGGTGGCCGAGGGCGCCCCCGGCCTCGAGCAGGCGCTGGCCGGGCTTCGAGCGCGGGCGAGCCAGGCCATCGCCGAGGGCCACAACGTCGTGATCCTGTCCGACCGCGGCCTCACGCGCGAGCGGGCGGCCATCCCGAGCCTGCTCGCCACCGCCGCCGTGCACCATCACCTGGTGCAGCGCGGCGAGCGCACCCGCTGCGGCCTCGTGGTGGAGACCGGGGACGCGCGCGAGGTGCACCACGTGTGCCTGCTGATCGGCTACGGCGCCGGCGCCGTCAACCCGTGGGTCGCCTTCGAGACGCTCGACGACATGCTCGGGCAGGACCTCCTGCCGGGCGTGGACCGGGCGAAGGCCGTGAAGAACTACATCAAGGCGCTGAACAAGGGGATCCTCAAGGTCATGGCCAAGATGGGGATCTCCACGCTGCAGAGCTACTGCGGCGCCCAGATCTTCGAGGCCGTGGGCCTCGACCGCGACGTGGTCGACCGCTACTTCACCGGCACCGCCTCCCGCGTGAGCGGCATCGGCATCGACGTCGTCGCCGAGGAGGTGCGCCGGCGCCACGAGGACGCCTTCCCCGCCCGCCCCATCGGCCACGCCGAGCTGGACTGGGGCGGCGAGTACCAGTGGCGGCGGGACGGCGAGTACCACCTCTTCAACCCCGACACGGTCTTCAAGCTCCAGCACGCCACCCGCGCCGGGCAGTACCGGATCTACAAGGACTACACGAAGCTGGTCGACGATCAGAACAAGCGCCTGGCCACCTTGCGCGGCCTCATCGAGCTCAAGCCGGCCGAGCGACCT
>DASTOJ010000209.1:0-25826 GCA_035762565.1 Candidatus Methylomirabilota bacterium
GAGCCGTGACGCGCCTCGATGAGCCGCGAGGGCCCCGCGGTGGCCGCATCGCCGCGCCAGGCCCCCGACGCTCGTCGCGTCCCGGCGGAGCCGTGACGCGCCTCGATGAGCCGCGAGGGCCCCGCGGTGGCCGCATCGCCGCGCCAGCCCCCCGGGCGTCATGCGCGGGACGGGTGGCGCCATACCGCGACCGATGGATCATTCGGGCTCCGGGCGTTCCTCGGTGAGCTGGCATTCGGTGCAGGCCCAGGTGCGGAGGACGGCCTTGGAGTGGTCGTCGCGGCGGAGCGTCCACGGGATGAAGGCGGCACACCCGCAGCGTGGACACCGCTCGGGTCGGGCGCCGAGCGGGAGCTGAGAGGGAAGCCACGGAACCTTCGCCGGCATCGCGACGATCTTACCCCAGCGTGACGCCGCGCCGCTGACAATGCGCCGGGCGCCGTGCCCCGGGGCGTACAATACCGCCATGCGCCGCTTCCGCATCGCGCTCGCCCAGATCAACGTCACCGTGGGCGACTTCGAGGGCAACGTGGGCCGGATCCGCACGGGCATCGAGCAGGCGCGGGCGGTGGGGGCGCACCTGGTGGCATTCCCCGAGCTCGCCATCACCGGCTATCCACCCGAGGACCTGCTGTTCAAGTCGGCGTTCATCGAGGCGAATCTCCGGGCGCTGGCCGACGTGGCTCGGGCCGCGGCGGGGCTCACCGCGGTGGTGGGCTTCGTGGACAAGCGCGACGACATCTTCAACGCCGCCGCGGTGCTGCACGACGGGGCCGTGGCGGGCGTCTATCACAAGCAGTACCTGCCGAACTACGGGGTGTTCGACGAGAACCGCTACTTTCAGGCCGGCACCGAGGCGCCGGTCTACAGCCTCGGCGCCACGCGCTTCGCGGTGAACATCTGCGAGGACGTGTGGTACCCCACGGGGCCCACGACCCGCCAGGCGCTGGCCGGGGCGGAGCTGGTGGTGACGATCAATGCGTCGCCCTATCACGCCGGCAAGGGCCAGCAGCGCGAGCGCATGATCGCCACCCGCGCCGCCGACGACGTCGCGTGTCTGGCGTTCGTCAACCTGGTCGGCGGCCAGGACGAGCTGGTGTTCGACGGCGGCAGCCTCGTCGTCAACGAGCGCGGGGAGACGCTGGCGCGCGGCCGCCAGTTCGCCGAGGACTTCATCGTCACCGATCTCGACCTGGACGGCGTGTTCCACGCGCGGCTGCACGACTCGCGGCGCCGCAAGGAGAAGCGGGCCGTCGAGGCCGCCCCCCGCGTCGCCCTGGGCCCGCTGCCGGAACCGCCGGCGCCGCCGCTGCCGCCGCGCGACGTCGTGCCCCTGGGGCCGGTGGCCGAGGTCCACCAGGCGCTCGTCCTCGGCACGCGCGACTACGTGCGGAAGATCGGCTTCACCCACGCGGTCATCGGACTCTCGGGCGGCATCGACTCCGCGCTGGTGGCCGCCATCGCGGTGGAGGCGCTCGGCACCGAGAACGTCACCGGCGTGACGATGCCGTCGCCGTACTCCTCGGCCGGCACCCGGCGCGACGCCAAGCGGCTGGCCCGCGCTCTCGGCATCGACTTCCTGACGCTGCCGATCACCCCGGTGTTCAGGGGCTTCATCCGGACGCTGGCGGCGCCGTTCAAGGGGCTCAAGGAGGACGTGGCCGAGGAGAACATCCAGGCCCGCGTGCGCGGCACGCTGCTGATGGCGCTGAGCAACAAGTTCGGCTGGCTCGTGCTGACCACGGGCAACAAGAGCGAGATCGCGGTGGGCTACTCCACGCTCTACGGCGACATGGCGGGCGGGTTCGCCGTGATCAAGGACGTGCCGAAGACGCTCGTGTACGAGCTGGCCCGCCACGTCAACGCGCAGGCCGGGCGCGCGGTCATTCCCGAGTCGGTGTTCGAGCGCGCGCCCTCGGCCGAGCTGCGCCCCGATCAGACGGACCAGGACACGCTGCCGCCGTATCCGGTCCTCGACGCGATCCTGCAGCTGTACGTCGAGGAGGACCGGGGCGTGAGCGACATCGTGGCCCGGGGCTACCCCGAAGACACCGTCCGGCGCGTGGTGCGGATGGTGGACAGCAACGAGTACAAGCGGCGGCAGGGACCGAT
The DNA here is from genome assembly GCA_035762565.1 of Candidatus Methylomirabilota bacterium. Taxonomy (GTDB): domain Bacteria; phylum Methylomirabilota; class Methylomirabilia; order Rokubacteriales; family CSP1-6; genus AR5. The sequence goes on from DASTOJ010000209.1 coordinate 2,113, forward strand.
CGGTGTGAAGATCACCCCCCGCGCGTTCGGGCGCGACTGGCGCCTGCCGATCGTCAATCGCTTTCGCGAGCGTTAGGGGCGGGACGGGGGGGCGGGCACGCCGGCCGCGTCCAGCCACTCCCGCGCGCGGCGGACCTCTTCGTGATCGGCCTGGCCCTGGCGCACCACGTTCAGGAACAGGATGGTCGCCTGCTCCTGATCACCCAGGTGCGAGAGCGCGACGCCGGCGCGGTAGTAGGCTCCGAGATCGCTCGCATCCAGCGTCAGCGCATCGTCGTAGGCTTGCAGCGCCCCGAGGGTGTCCCCCACCGCCAATAGCCGGTCGCCCTCGGCCTTCAGTTGCTCGGCGGTGACAGGGGTGGCCACGGCGTCCTTCGCCCGGGACATCTCCAGGGTGGAATCGACGATGACGAGGGCCGTGGCCACGGCCAGCAGCAGCGCCGTGGAGCAGACCACCCAGCGGGCCCGGGAGACAGGAGGCATCGTGACAGCGGCGAGTATTCACCCGAGGGACGCCAGGAGAGAAAGAATTCTTGCGACCCAATCACCGGTGTCGGGCCGCCCGGCCGCCGCCACTCGTGGGGTCCCGGGACCGCCTACCCGGGGACGCCCTCCATCTGCAGCGCGTACAGCCGCCGGTAGAGCCCGTCACGGGCCAGCAGCTCGTCGTGGCGCCCGACCTCCGCGATGCGTCCCTCGTGGATCACCACGATGCGGTCGGCGTTGCGGACGGTGGCCAACCGGTGCGCGATCACCAGCACGGTGCGGCCGTGGATCAGGTCGGTGAGCGCCTGCTGGACCATGAACTCGCTCTCGGCGTCGAGGTCCGAGGTCGCCTCGTCCAGGATCAGGATGGGCGGATCCTTGAGGAAGGCGCGGGCGATGGCCAGCCGCTGGCGCTGGCCGCCGCTGAGCCGCACGCCGCGCTCGCCCACCAGGGTGGCATAGCCGTCGGGGCAGGCGGCGATGAAGTCCTCGGCGTGAGCCTGACGGGCCGCCCGCGCCACGTCCTCGGCGGTGGCGCCCGGCCGGCCGTAGGCGATGTTGTCGCGGACGGAGTCGCTGAACAGGAACGTCTCCTGCGTCACCACGCCGATCAGGGCCCGCAGCGAGGCCTGGGTCACCTCGCGCACGTCGTGGCCGTCCACCGTGATGCGGCCGGCCGTCACGTCGTGGAAGCGCGGCACGAGGTCGATGAGCGTCGACTTGCCGGCCCCGCTCATACCCACGAACGCCACCACCTCGCCCCGGCGGACCTCCAGCGTGATGTCGCGCAGGGCGGGCTCGGGCGATCCCGGGTAGCGGAACGAGACGTTCTCGAAGCGGAGCGCCTGGCTGAAGCCGGGCAGGGTGCGCGCCCCCGGGCGGTCGGCGATCGCGGGGGGCGTGTCGAGGATCTCGAACACGCGCTCCACCGACGAGGTGGCCTGCTGGATCGTGTTCATGATCCGCGAGAGGTGGCGCACCGGCCCGTAGATCAGGGCCAGCGCCGCCGTGAACGAGAAGAAGTCGCCGGGCGTCATGTGCCCGGCGATGACCTGATGACCGCCGTACCAGAGCGCCCCCATGATGCCGAACGCCGCCAGCACTTCCATGAGCGGCTCGGTGATCTCGTCGGTCCGGTGGTCCTTGAGCGCCAGGTCGAGCAGGCGCCGGTTGACCCGGTCGAAGCGCTCGCCCTCGTGCCGCTCGCGCCCGAAGGCCTTGACGATCTTCATGCCCGAGAACGCCTCGTGCAGGAGCACGTTGAGCTCGGCGATCTTCTCCTGCGAGCGCTTGTTGATGCGGTACAGCCGCCGGCCGATCGCGCGCACGGCCACGCCCACGAACGGGAACACGATCACGGCGATCAGGGCCAGGCGCCACTCGCGCGCCACCATCACCGACAGCAGGGCCACGATCAGGGCGACCTGCCGGAACGCCATCACCAGCACCGTGGACGACACCCGGGCCAGCCGGTTGACGTCGGTGACCACGCGCGACATCAGCTCGGCCGAGTGCACGTCGGCGAAGAACGACAGCGGCATCTGCTGGATGTGCCCGTAGAGGCGCCCGCGCAGCGTGGCGATGACCCGCTCGCCGACGGCCGCCATCAGGTAGGACTGCCCGTAGCGGGCGCCGCCCTTCACGAGGTAGGCGCCCAGCAGGAGTAGCGGGACCACGCGGAGCATGGCCGCGTCGCGGCGGATGAAGATGTCGTCCAGGGCCGGCTTCACCAGCCAGGCGATGGCACCCTCCATCGCGGCCACGATCAGCGCGAGCATGGCCCCGACCAGCAGGACGGGAACGTACGGCCGCATGAGCGGCAGCAGCCGGCGGTAGACGGCGAACGCGTGCGTCATGCCGGCCCGGCATCCGCCACCAGGCTCCGGTACAGCGCCTCGGTGGCGTCGAGCTTCGCACGCAGCGAGAAGTGCGCCTCGACGCGCTTGCGACCGGCCCGGGCCAGGGCCTGGGCCAGGGTGGCGTCGCCGAGGAGCCGCACGACGGCCGCGGCCAGCGCCGCCGGCTCGCGCGGAGGCGCCAGCAGCCCCGTCTCGCCGTCCACGACCAGCTCGGGCATGCCCTCGACGGCAGTGGCGACCACCGGCCGCTCGCACGCGAGCGCCTCGCGGATCGAGCCCGTGATACCCAGGCCGGCGTAGGAAGCGTCGACGACGACGTCGGAGGCGCCGAGGATGGCCGGCACGTCGTCGCGGTGACCGAGGACCAGCACGCGGCCGCCGAGGCCGAGGGTCCGGGCGCGGTCACCGATCTCGGCGACGCGCGGTGGCGGCGCCCCGACGAGCAGCAGGCGGGCCCGGGCCCGGGCGCGCGTGACGGCCGGCATGGCCTCCAGCAGGTCACGCCACCCGCGCCACGAGCGGACCCCGATCTGCGTGATCAGCTCGTCGTCGGGCGCCAGGCCGAGCTCGCGGCGCACGGGCCCACCGTCGACGCCGGGGTGGAAACGCTCGAGGTCGGTGCCGGAGTAGATCACCTCGACCTTGGCCGCCGGCACGCCGGCCTCGACCAGCCCGTCCTTGATCGACCGGCAGACCGCGACGATGGCGTGGACGCGGCGGCTCGTGTAGCCGACCCGCCGGACGCCTGCCACGGGGAAGCTCACGCCCCGGTTGAGGACGAGCACCGCTCGCGCCCCCATGAGGCCGGCCAGCACCGCCAGCGTGCGGGCGCGTCCCTTGTGGGCGTGCGCGAGCTGGACACGCTCGCGGCGGATCAGGCGGGCCAGCCGCCAGGCCGCGCGAGGATCCCAGGGCCGCCGCATCGGGATGGCCGCGTGGCTGAGGCCGGCCGCGTGACAACGGGCGGCCCACAGCTCGCTGGGCGGCGTGACCACGGTGACCTGGTGGCCGCGCGCGGCCAGTCCGCGCGCGAGATCCCACAGTTGCACCGCCGCGCCGGTGAAAAAGTCTCCCTTCGGGTAGATCTGCAGGATGCGAAGGGAACTGCCGGGCATCAGGCTCCGAAGAACTCCCGGACGGCCGCCGCGACCGCGTCGATCTCGGCCTCGGCGTGGCCGGCCGAGATCGGCAGGGTCAGGATCTCGTCGACCAGCCGTTCGGTCGCAGGCAGCACTGGACCGGCGAAGCGCTCGACGGCCGGCTGCCGGTGCGTGGGCACCGGGTAGTGGACGCCGGTCTGGATACCGCGCGCTTTCAGGAAGGCGGCCAGCTCCACCCGCCGCGGCGTGCGCACGACGTAGAGGTGGTACACGTGGCGCGCGCCCGGCCGCTCGGCCGGCAGCCCCAGGGGCAGGCCGGCCAGCGCCCGGTCGTACCGGGCGGCCAGCGCCCGGCGACGGTCGTTCATCGCGTCGAGCCGGCGCAGCAGCACGCGGCCGACGGCGGCCTGGATGTCGTTGAAGCGCAGGTTGAAGCCGATCTCGGTGTGGACGTCCTTGTTGAGCCGGCCGTGGTCGCGCAGCCGGCGGCAGCGGGCGGCGATCTCGTCGTCGTCGGTGACGATCGCGCCGCCGTCGCCCATGACGGTGACGTTCTTGGAGGGGTAGAACGAGAACACGGCCGCCCGACCGAACGCGCCCACCCGCTTGCCCGCCCAGGCCGCGCCGTGGGCCTGTGCGCAGTCCTCGAGCACCCAGACGCCGAGCCGCGAGGCCAGCTCGCGGACCGCGTCGAGATCCACCGGCTGCCCGTAGAGGTGGACCGGCATCAGGCCCACCGTGCGCGGCGTCGCCTTGGCGGCGGCGTCGAACGCATCCAGCGTGTAGTACGGGTCGGCGTCGACGAAGACGGGCGTGGCCTCGGCGAAGCAGATGGCCTCGATGGTGGGGAAGGCGGTGTGCGCGGGCACGAGGATCTCGTCACCCGCCTTGACGCCGAGCGCGCGGAGGGTCAGCCAGAGCCCGGCCGTCGCGGAGTTGGTGAGGATGCAGTGACGGACGCCGACGTAGCGCGCCAGCTCGGCCTCGAACTCCCGGCACTGCGGGCCGAGGATGTACTGGCGGGAGTCGATCGCCGCCAGCACCGCCTGCTTGATCTCGTCGTCCACCGGGGGTCGCGACAGCGGAATCGGCGTCACGTTCACGCTCCTGGTCCGGCGCCGGCCAGTCGGTCGTACCGGCCGCGCGAATAGACGAGGGGGTCGCCCCCCGTCGCGCCGGCGCGCTCGACGCGGCCGACGAAGATGGTGTGGTCGCCCTCGACGTGGGTGCTCACCGTGATGCACTCCAGCTGCGCGATGGCGCCCTCGACGAGCGGAAGGCCCAGGTCGGTGATCCGGTGCGCCACGCCGTCGAACTTGTCCAGCCGCGACGAGGCGAAGCGGCGCGAGACCGCCTCCTGGTCGGCGGCCAGGATGTTCACGGCGAACCGTCCCCGCTCGCGCAGCGCCGGGTAGCTCTGCGACTTGTGGTCGACACAGACGAGAACCAGCGGCGGATCCAGCGAGACGGAGGAGAAGGCGCTGGCGGTGAGACCGGTGGGACGGCCGTCGGCGTCGCAGGTGCTGATGATGGTGACTCCGGACGCGAAGTGACCGAGAACGTGGCGAAAGTCGTCGGCGGCGAACACGCCCACCTATGTAGCAGGAAGGTCCCGCGAATGCAAGATTCGGTCGGACCGGTTCCCAATTGCGCGGCCGAGGCCGTGCTGTATAGTCCGGGGGTATGGCGACGGAGCAGCAGGTGCTCGACGCGCTGCGGGGGATCCGCGATCCCGACACCCAGAAGGACATCGTCGCGCTCGGACTGGTGCGCGACCTGACGATCGAGAACGGCTCGGTGAGCTTCACGCTGGCGTTCACGGGCCAGCCGCCGGCCACCAAGGCGACGGTGCACAGCATGGCCACGCGCGCGGTCGGTCAGCTCCCGGGCGTGAGCCGCGTGCAGGTGAAGATGGGCGGCGGGCCGGCGGCGCCGCCCCCGCACGCTCATGCTCCCGCCCACGGTCACGGCCATGCCCACGCGCCCGCCTCCGGCCCGGCGGCGCCGGCCCGACCCGACTACATTCCGGAGGTGCGGCACACCGTGGCCGTCTCCTCGGGCAAGGGCGGGGTGGGCAAGTCGACCGTCGCCGTGAACCTCGCGCTGGCGTTGCGGCAGGCCGGCGCCACCGTCGGCATCATCGACAGCGACGTCTACGGCCCCGACGTGCCGCTGATGCTGGGGACGCGGGGCAAGCCGGGGATGTTCGACAACCGGATCATCCCGGTCGAGGCCCACGGCCTCAAGGTCATGTCGATCGGCCTGCTGGTCAACGAGAAAGAGCCGCTGGTGTGGCGGGGACCGATGATCCACTCGTTCATCCAGCAGATGCTCAAGGACGTCATGTGGGGGGCGCTCGACTACCTCGTGTTCGACATGCCGCCCGGCACCGGCGATGCCCAGCTCTCGCTCTCGCAGGTGCTGCCGCTGAGCGGGGTGGTGATGGTCACGACGCCGCAGGACGTGGCGCTGCTCGACGTGCGCAAGGCCATCGGCATGTTCCAGCGCCTCAACGTGCCGATCCTGGGCGTCGTGGAGAACATGAGCACGTTCGCCTGCCCGCACTGCGGCCGGCACACGAGCATCTTCGGCGAGACCGGCGGTCAGCGGGTCGCCGACGAGTATGGCGCGCCGCTGCTGGCGCGCCTGCCGCTGGACCCCGAGACCCGGGTCGGCGGCGACGAGGGCACGCCGATCACCGTGCGCAAGCCCGGCTCGGCGCAGGCGCTCGCCTTCCGGAATCTGGCAACGGCCGTCATGAAGCGCATCGACGACCTGAGCGCGCTGGGCTCCCTGCCGAAGATCTCCTGAGTGAGGGCCCCGACATGGCCCCCACTCCCCCGCCACTCGGACGCGCCCCGGCAACGCCAGGGCGCTCCTCGATCCCGCGATTCGTTCACGGGCTCTGACGCGGCCGGACCCGTGGCCGCCCCGGAGGTCATCGTCCCGATCTTCCCGCTGCCGGACGTGACGTTCTTCCCGCACACACTGCTGCCGTTGCACGTGTTCGAGGCGCGCTACCGCATGCTCGTGATCGACGCGCTGGAGCGGGACCGCCGCCTCGCCGTGGTGAAGCTGCGGCCGGGCTACGAGGCGGGCTACGCCGGCAAGCCCGCCGTGCATCCGGTGGCCGGGCTCGGCGAGATCGTCTCGTGCGAGCGGCTGGCGACGGGCCGCTACAACATCCTGCTGCGCGGCGACTGCCGGGTGCGGCTCGAGCACGAGCTGCCCAGCGACACGCTCTACCGGCTCATGCGGGCCCGCCGACTGGCCGACGCCGACACCGCCGGCGACCTGACGCCTGCGCTGGCGCGCATCCGCGCCGCCTGCCGCTCGCTGCTGAGCGCGCTGGCGCGCCCGGCCGATCTGCTCGACAGCGCCGTGGCCGACGGTCAGGCGCCCGGCATCATCGCCGACCGGGTGGCGGCCGCCGTCCTGCCCGACGCCGAGCTGCGCCAGAGCCTGCTCGAGACCCTCGACGTGCCCACCCGCGTCGCCCGCGTGGCCGACGCGCTGGAGGTGCTGGTGAAGGAACTGAAGGGAGGCCGCGAGTGAGCCGGCGGCGGCGGCGCCTCGTGCTGGCGGCGCTCCTCGGCCTGCTGCTGGCCGCCGCGACGGCCGACGCGCGCCCGTGGGCCTGGCTCGGCGTCCGCATCCGCGATCTCTCCGAGCAGGAGATGGATGACGTGGCCGGCCGCCACGGCATCGGCGAGGGCTTCGGCGTCCTCATCGTGGAGGTGATAGAGGACACGCCGGCGGCGCGGTCCGGGATGCGCGCCGGCGACATCGTCGTCGCCTACGAGGGCCGGCCGGTGACGGACACCCGGTTGCTCCAGCGACTGATCGCCCGGGCCCCCGTGGACGGCGACGTGCGGCTCACCGTCCTGCGGCGTGAGGGGCGCACGGCCGTGCCGGTCCGGCTGGTGACCATGCCCCGACCGGTCGCGGGGGAACGGATCGCCGCCGAGTTCGGTTTCGTGCTGAGAGAAGCCGAGTCGGGCGCGGGGCCGGGCCTGAGGCCGCCCTCGAGCGCGCCGGCGGTCACCGTCGTGGTTCGCGGCGGCGCGGCCGAGAAGGCCGGGCTCGAGGTCGGCGACGTCATCCTGCAGGTGAACGATCTGGCCGTGCTGACGCGGGATGCCGCCCGCGAGGCGCTCGGCGGGTTGTCCCTCGAGGGACCGCTGCGGCTCACGGTGCGGCGTGACAGCCAGCACGTGAGCCTGACGCTGGCCGCGCCAGAAGACCGGGCGAAACCTTGACAGGTGTTCGTCGTCTCACGTATTTTCCCGGTGGTCCGACCACCGGTCCCCGGAGAGGTGGCTAGCGCTCGCACCGGGGCACGGCCGTCCACATCCAGCCCTCGACGAGGAGGAGGCGTTCCATGAGCAATCCGCAGACAACCACCGAAGCGTCGCGCCGCAGGTTCCTGACCGGCGCGGCGGTGGCCGCGACGGCGACGGGCGCGGCGGCGCTCGGGTTCCCGATGGTCGCCAAGGCCCAGGGGCCGATCAGCATGCGCTGGCAGAGCACGTGGCCGGCCAAGGACATCTTCCACGAGTACGCGAACGACTTCGCCAAGAAGGTCAACGACATGACCGGCGGCGACCTCAAGATCGAGGTGCTGCCGGCCGGGGCCGTGGTGCCGGCCTTCGGCCTGCTCGACGCAGTGTCGAAGGGCACGCTCGACGGCGGCCACGGCGTGCTCGTGTACCACTACGGCAAGCAGACGGCGCTGGCACTCTGGGGCTCGGGCCCGGCCTACGGCATGGACGCCAACATGCTGCTCGCCTGGCACAAGTACGGCGGGGGCAAGCAGCTGCTCGACAAGCTCTACAAGTCGATCAACGCCAACGTGGTGTCCTTCCCCTACGGGCCGATGCCCACCCAGCCGCTCGGGTGGTTCAAGAAGCCGATCACCAAGCCCGACGACTTCAAGGGCCTGAAGTTCCGCACCGTCGGGATCTCGATCGACGTGTTCACGGGGCTCGGCGCCGCGGTGAACGCCCTGTCGGGAGGGGAGATCGTGCCGGCCATGGACCGCGGGCTGCTCGACGCCGCCGAGTTCAACAACGCGACGTCCGACCGCATCCTCGGCTTCGCCGACGTCTCCAAGGTCTGCATGCTGCAGAGCTACCACCAGAACGCCGAGCAGTTCGAGATCAGCTTCAACAAGACGAAGTACGACGCGCTGCCCGACAAGATGAAGGCGATCATCGAGAACGCCGTCGAGGCGGCCTCGGCCGACATGTCCTGGAAGGCGGTCGACCGTTACTCGAAGGACTACGTCGAGCTGCAGACGAAGGACAAGGTCCGGTTCTACAAGACACCTGACGGGCTCCTGCAGCGGCAGCTGACCGCCTACGACGCCGCCGCCGACAAGAAGGCGAGCGACAACGCGCTGTTCAAGGAGATCGCCGAGTCGCAGAAGGCGTTCGCCGCGCGGGCCGTCAAGTGGGACCTCGACACCAACGTGCAGCGGCGCATGGCCTACAACCACTACTTCGGCAAGCCGGCGGCCAAGAAAAGCTAGCCGGCCTGTGACGTCGACCCGGGACGCCCGCCATCCGGCCCGGGCCGGATGGCGGGCCTGTTCCGTACGCCCATGAGCGCCCAACGCCTGCTGCGCCTCGTCGACCGGATCAGCTACTGGTCGGGCAAGGCCTTTGCCTGGCTGATCGTCGCCCTGACGTTCGTGGTCTCCATCGAGGTCTTCAAGCGTTACATCCTCAACGCGCCGACGGCGTGGATCTTCGACCTGAACAGCATGCTGTACGGCACGCTGTTCATGATGTGCGGGGCCTACACGCTGGCGGCGGCCGGCCACGTGCGCGCGGACTTCGTGTACATCTACCTGAAGCCGCGCGCGCAGGCCGCGCTGGATCTGGCGCTGTACGTGCTGTTCTTCCTGCCCGGAATCGTGGGGCTGATCTACGCTGGATACGACTACGCCGCGCTCTCCTGGCGCATCGGCGAGCACTCGACGGTGACCGCGGAGGGACCGCCCGTCTACCACTTCAAGTCGGTGATCCCGATCGCCGGTGTGCTGGTGATGCTCCAGGGCCTGGCCGAGATCGTGCGCTGCGTCGTCTGTCTCCGCAACGGCGCGTGGCCGGCGCGGCTCGAAGACGTCGAGGAGATCGACGTGATCGAGACGCAACTCTCGCAGAGCGAGTACGTGGACGAGGAATCGCGCCGCGTCGCCGTCGGAGGCGCCCACGCGATCGACGAGGCCGCCCGCCATCGCAGCGCCGTCGAGCGCAAGAACCCATGAGCGATCCGGCGCTCGGCCTGCTGATGCTGGGGCTCATCGTGGTCACGATCATGATGGGCTTCCCGACGGCGTTCACGCTGATGGGCCTGGGCATGATCTTCGGCTACCTCGCGTTCTGGAACCCCGCCCAGCTCTGGTGGGACAACCGCGTCTTCGATCTGATCGTCCAGCGGACGTACGGCGTGATGACCAACGACACGCTGCTGTCGGTCCCGCTGTTCGTCTTCATGGGCTACATCATGGAGCGCGCGGCGCTGGTCGACCGGATGTTCCGCAGCGTGCAGCTGGCGTTCCGGCGCGTGCCGGCGTCGCTCGCCGTGACCACGCTCATGGTGTCGGCGTTCTGGGGTATCGCCTCCGGGATCGTGGGCGCGGTGGTGGTGCTGATGGGCGTGATCGCAATGCGACCGATGCTCAAGGCCGGCTACGATGTCAAGCTGGCCGCGGGCGTCATCACGGCCGGCGGGACGCTCGGCATCCTCATCCCGCCGTCGGTCATGCTGATCGTCTACGCGGCGGTGGCCGGACAGTCGATCGTCAAGCTCTACGCGGCGGCGATGATCCCGGGCTTCTTTCTCACGTTCCTCTACCTCGTCTATATCCTGGGCTGGGCGATCATCAATCCGCGAATAGCGCCGAAGCTGTCGCCGGAGGAGTACCGCGTGGCGGTGCCCGAGTATTTGCAGCGACTCGCGGGCACGCGGGTCCGCAGCATCGTCCCCGGCCTCATCGCGGCCGCGTTTCGCCCCGGCCTCGTGAGCGCCGCCCGGAGGCCGGACGGCGGGCCGGCCGGGTATGGTCTGATCGTGAGGAACTTCCTCGCGCTGTCGGTGCCATTGCTGCTGACCGTCGGGACCTTCGGCGCGGCCTGGTGGTACGTCGTCATCTACAACGCGCCGCAGGCCACCACCGCGAGCTCTCGGCCCGCTCCCGTGGCGCCGGCTCCGCGCGCTGCAGCCCCCGCGCCTGCCGAAGACAAACCGCAGGAGCTCGGGGCGACGGCGGACAAGCCGGAGGAGCTCGGCGCCGCCGGCGAGGCGACCTCCGAGACACCCGCGACGGAAGGGCCGCCGGAAGAGATGACGTCGGTCACGGACCCCACGGCGGCGGCGCCGGCAGCGGGTCAGATCCCCGCCCACTTCTACCCGTGGTTCTGGGGCCTGGCGGCGCTCTCGGGCCTCCTGCTCCTCTTCTACTACTGGCGCCTGGACGGCGAGCAGCTCGAGATCCTGAAGGAGCTGATCGTATCGGTCGTTCCCCTCGGTGTGCTGACAGTGGTCGTGCTCGGCGTGATCCTTCTCGGCATCACGACTGCCACCGAGTCGGCGGCGATCGGGGCCCTGGGCGCGCTGTATCTGGCGGTCATGGCAAAGTACGCGCGTCAGGTCTGGTGGTGGAGCCTGGCCGGATTCCTGGGCGGCTGCGGGCTCGGGTGGTGGCAGGGCGAGGTGTGGGCATCGCTGCTGGTCGCCGGCGCGATCGGCGGGACGCTGGCCGGCGCCGTCGTCCCCGGGCTCTGGAATCTCCGCTCGTCGCCGGAGCTGCGCGTGAATATGAAGCAGTCGACCTTCCTCACCGCGAAGACCACCGCGATGGTGTGCTGGCTCTTCGTCGGCTCCGCGCTGTTTTCGGCGGTGTTCGCGCTCCACGGCGGCCAGGGGCTGGTCGAACGCTGGGTGTTGAGCATGAACCTCTCCCCGCTCGGCTTCCTCGTGATGGCTCAGATCATCATCTTCCTGCTGGGCTGGCCGCTGGAGTGGACCGAGATCATCGTCATCTTCGTGCCGATCTTCATCCCGCTGCTGAGCCACTTCGAGGTCGACCCCATCCTCTTCGGCACGATGGTGGCCGTGAACCTCCAGGCGGCGTTCCTGTCGCCGCCGGTCGCGATGTCGGCGTTCTACCTCAAGGGGGTGTCGCCGCCTCACGTCACGCTCAACCAGATCTTCGCGGGCATGATGCCCTACATGCTGATCGTCATCCTCTGCCTCGCCTGCATGTACGCGTGGCCTGGGATGACGCTCTGGCTGCCCGAATTCCTCTATGGCAAGTGATTGGTGTCGCCGGGCGGGGGGCCGGCAGGGTCGGTCCTCTGACCACGACCCTTTGATGCGCGGTTACTGGCGAGCAGTTCCCAATCTCTACGATGCGGTTGTCGCGCTGGCCGGAGGGAACGGGTCAACCGGACCGACCCTGCCGGCCCCCCGCCCGGCGACACCTCGGGTGCGATGAGCGTTTGAACCTGCACGCCCTGTCGGCATGCGAGGCGGCGAGATTGATCCGCGAAGGGGTCATCAGCTCGCGGGAGCTCGTCGAGGCGTGCCTGGCGAGGGTGAGGGACGTCGACGAGCGGGTGCAGGCGTGGGCGTTTCTGGATCCCGAGCATGCGCTGGCGCAGGCGAGGGCGGCGGACGAGTGGAGGTCGCTGGGGCGGCCGGTGGGGGCGCTGCACGGGGTGCCGGTCGGGCTGAAGGACATCATCGACACGGCCGACATGCCGACCGAGCACGGGTCGGTGCTGTACGCGGGACGGACGCCGTCGCGGGACGCGACGGTGGTGGCGCTGCTGCGAGCGGCCGGGGCGGTGATCATGGGCAAGACCGTCACGACGGAGTTCGCGGTCCGCGAGCCGGGCAAGACGCGCAACCCCCACGATCCCGCCCACACGCCGGGGGGCTCGTCGAGCGGCTCGGCGGCCGCCGTGGCGGCCGGGATGGTGCCGCTCGCGCTCGGCAGCCAGACCGGCGGCTCGACCATCCGGCCCGCCGCGTTCTGCGGCGTCTACGGGCTCAAGCCGACGCGCGGACTGATCCCGCGCCACGGGATGTTCCAGCTGTCGCAGACGCTCGACCACGTGGGCCTGTTCGCCCGCTCGATCGAGGACGTCGCGCTGCTCCTGGAGCAGACCGTCGGCCACGACGAGCGCGACTCCGCCACGGCGCCGCGCGCCCGGATCGCCTATCGCGACGTGGCCGCCGAGGAGCCGCCGCTGACGCCCATGTTCGCCTTCGTCAAGACGTCCCGCTGGGCCCAGGTCGACGACGATGCGCGAGAGGCGTTCGGTGAGCTCGTGGCCCTGCTCGGCGACCGGGTCGAGGAGATCGAGCTCGCCACCCCCGCCGAGGAGACGGCGGAGTGGCACCGGCACGTGATGGAGGCGGAGATGTCCGTGAACCTGACCCGGGAGTGGACGCTTGGGCGCGACCGGCTCTCGGCCGGGCTGCGCGCGCGCATCGAGCGCGGCCGCGAGGTGCGGGCGCGGGACTATCTCGAGGCGCTCGCCCGCATCCCCCAGCTCCGGGCGAGCTTCACCGAGCTGTTCGAGCAGCGCTACGACGCGATCCTGACCCCCGCGGCGCCCGGCACCGCCCCGCTCGGGCTCGGGTCGACCGGGGACCCGGCGTTCTGCTCCCTGTGGACGCTCTGCGGCATGCCCGCGCTCAGCGTGCCGCTCATGCGCGGCGCCAACGGCCTGCCGCTGGGCGCGCAGGTGGTGGGACCCTGCCATGGCGACGCCCGGCTGCTGCGAACCGCGCGGTGGCTGGTGAGCAAGGCGGCTGGATAGCGCGACGCGGCCCGCTGGCGGCGGCGAGCGACGGCCGGCGCGGCGAGACAGAGGGCGAGCGATGGCCGAGACGCTGCGGACGCGCCTGCGTGCGCTCTACCCGGACAGCTCCGGCCGACGACTCAAGCTATGGATCGAGACGGGCCGGGTACGGGTCAACGGCGCCGTCGTGCGCCGGGGCGACGTCCCCGTCGCCGCCGCCGACCGGGTCGAGCTGGGAGCCCCGCCGCCGGCGGCGCCGCCGCTGCCGCTGGTGCACGAGGACGCCGACCTGCTCGTCATCGACAAACCCGCGGGCCTGCTCACGATCGCCGACGCCAACGAGCGCGAGCGGACCGCCTACCGCCTGTTGCGCGACTGGCTGGACACGCGGCTGGCCGGCCGTGTCTTCATCGTTCACCGGCTGGATCGCGAGACCTCCGGGCTGGTCGTGTTCGCGCGCACGGGCGCCGCGAAGCGGGCGCTGCAGGCCCAGTTCCGGGCGTGCACGCCGGAGCGCGTCTACGTCGCGCGCGTGGAGGGGGCGGTCCGCGATGCGGAGGGCACGCTGACCGCGCGGCTCGTGGAGACCCGCTCCCTGCGGGTGCGGCCGGCGCGCGAGGGCGGTCGCGGGCGGGCCGCCATCACCCGCTACCGCGTGCTCGAGCGGGAGCGCGACGAGACGCTGCTCGAGGTGACGCTGGTGACCGGGCGGCGCGGCCAGATCCGTGCGCAGCTCGCCGCCCTGGGCCACCCGATCGTGGGCGACCGCGCCTACGGCAGCCGGCGCGATCCGCTGCGCCGCCTGGGCCTGCACGCCACACGGCTGGGCTTCGTGCATCCCGGCGGCGGGCGGGTCGTGTTCGAGAGCCCGCCCCCACCCGGTTTCCGCCTCAGGCGGCCATAGCGACTGCTCCGAGGTGAGCTGGCGCGGCGCACCGACAGGTCCCCGCTTCGAGCGCCGGCTTCGCCGGCGCCATCCTGGTTTTTTCGGAGGGGGCCGTCGAGGCCCCCTCCGACTAGTGCTGGAGGTGCCGGCCGAGGAACGCGAGCATCTTCTGCCAGGCGTCGGCGCCCTGCTTCTCGCGGTAACGCTCCGGGTTCATGAAATTCAGGAAGGCGTGGCCGGCGCCCTCGTAGTGGTGGAACTCGTGCGGCTTGCCGTGCTTGGTCAGCTCAGCGTCGATCTTCTTCACGTCGTCGGGCGAGGGGTTGGCGTCCTCCACCCCGAAGAAGCCGACGACAGGGCAGGCGATGTCGCGGGTGAGATCGAACGGCGTCGGGCCCTCGCCCCACGCCTTCATGATGTTGCCGCCATAGAAGACGCCGGCCGCCTTCCAGGTGGCCGGCCGGACGCCCGCCAGCATGTAGGTGATGCGACCGCCCATGCAGAAGCCCAGGACCGCGAGGTCGCTGACCTGCGCGTCGGGCACCCGCCGCAGGTGCGCCGCCGCCGCGTCGGCGTCGGCGAGGATCTCGCGGTCGCGGAGGCGGCCGATGCGGGTCATCATGTCCCCGCCGTCCACCGGCTGCCGGTGGTACAGATCGGGCGCCACGGCGGCGTAACCCTCGCGGGCGAGGCTCTCCACGCGGTCCTCGACGAAGCGGTCCAGTCCGGGGCCGTGCATGATGACGACGACGCCGGGCACGGCGCCGCCCCCGCCGGGCACGTCGAGGTAGACCCGCATCGGTTGTCCGTCGACCTGGATCGTCTCCCAGCGCGCCATGGGCAGCCTCCTCCACGAGGGCACGGCAGTGGTTGCGCTCTCGGTGCGGCCGAGCATACCCTAACGCCCACCAATCCCGCATCCTGGAGGACCGAGCATGAGCCTGAGCCTGAAGCAGGCGACGACCATCGTGGAGGCGGCGCTGCGCAAGGGGAGGGACGCGGGCTGCGCGCCGCTGGCGATGGCGGTGCTCGATGCGGGGGGAACCTCAAGGCCTTCGCGCGCGAGGACGGGCAGGGATCGTGCGGCCCCGGATCGCGGTGGGCAAGGCCTGGGGGGCGCTCGGCGGCGGCCGCGCTCGTCGGCGATCCGGGGGCGTGATAGATTGGACTCCAGTCGGAGCCACGCGCCTCACCGTCAACCCGTTTCGGCGTCGAGAGGAGGAGGCCATGCCTCTCTACGAGTTCTACTGCGACCGCTGCCAGAAGGAAGTCGCCCTGACCCAGACCATGAGCGAGCACGCCAAGGGCGCCGTCTGCCCTGAGTGTGGCAGCCGCGAGATGCGGGCGCTCGTGGGAACGTTCTTCTCCAAGACTTCGAGGAAATCCTGAAGGAGGCCCGATGAAGCTCAAGGGCAAGTGCATCGCGATTCTGGCCGAGAACATGTACCAGGAGATGGAGCTGTGGGTGCCGTACTACCGCTTCAAGGAGGAGGGCGCCGAGGTCAAGGTGATCGGCACCGGCGGCGCCAAGTCCTACGCCTCCAAGCACGGCTACCCGGTGGCCGTGGACGCCCAGGCCGAGCAGGTGAAGGCGGTCGAGTTCGACGCCGTGATCGTGCCGGGCGGCTATGCCCCCGACATGATGCGCCGCCACGACGCCATGGTGGCGCTCGTGCGTGAGGCCGCCCAGCAGGGCAAGGTCGTCGCCGCGATCTGCCACGCCGGCTGGATGCTCGTGTCGGCCGGCATTCTCGAGGGCCGCAAGGCCACGTCGTTCTTCTCGATCAAGGACGACCTGAAGGCGGCCGGCGCCGACTGGCAGGACGCCGAGGTCGTGGTGGACGGCAATCTCATCACCTCCCGCAAGCCCGACGACCTGCCGGCGTTCTGCCGCGCGATCATCGCGGCCCTGAGCAAGGCCTAGAGGCCACGATGGCCCCGGGAGTCGCCGACTCCCGGGGTCGTCGCCGGCCGGTCGTCTGTTAAGATCGACCGGTCATGATCGTCCTCGGCGTCTCCGAGACCCACTGCGCCACCGCCGCCATCCTCCGCGACGGCGCGATCGTGGGCTGCGCCTCCGAGGAGCGGTTCACGCGGCTGAAGAACGATGCCGGCTACCCACGGCTGGCGGTCGACGCGCTGCTGCGCGACCTGGGCCTGCGCGCCCGGGACATCGACGTCGTCGCCCTCGCCGGCCGCCGGGCCTACGCGC
Organism: Candidatus Methylomirabilota bacterium; assembly: GCA_035762565.1. Classification (GTDB taxonomy): domain Bacteria; phylum Methylomirabilota; class Methylomirabilia; order Rokubacteriales; family CSP1-6; genus AR5. Next base: position 18,474 of record DASTOJ010000209.1, read on the forward strand.
GCGAGTGGATGAACCGCGTGCTCCACGACCGCGAGTACGCGCGGGAATACTACGGCGTGCGCCTGGAGGAGCCGCGGGGCGGTCTCGAGCGGCGGGCGCGCAAGCTCGGCGCCCGCCTGGGGCTCATCGAGCCGGCCCAGGGCAAGTTCACGCTGCCGGAGGCCGACCGGCTGGCCCTGGTCACGGGCCATCTCGGGCTGGGCGCCGAGCGCCTCGTCACCCTCGACCATCACACCTGCCACGCCGCGGCCGCCTACTTCGGCGCACCGTTCAGCGGCGCCGACGCCCTCGTCCTCACCAACGACAACTCCGGCGACGGGCTGTGCGCGACCGCCTCCAGCGGGCGGGGCACGACCCTGCAGCGCCACGAGGCCGCGCCGAGCGCAGCTGGCTCGCTCGGCTCCTTCTACTCCTTCGTCACCCTGCTGCTGGGCATGACGTTCGGCGAGCACGAGTACAAGGTGATGGGCCTGGCCCCCTATGCCCCGGCCCCGGCCTCCGAGCGCGTCACCGCGGCCCTCGGCGAGGTGTTCGGCCTGCTGGACGACACGCCGGCGCGGTTCGGCTGGCGGCGCCGCGGGGCGCGCTATCGCCTGCTGCTGGAGGCCACGCTGGGCCACCGCTTCGACGCCGTGGCCGGCGGCGCCCAGCAGGTCGTGGAGGACACGCTGCTGGCCTGGGCGCGCCTCATGCGCGCGCGCTACGGCGGCGACCGGCTGGCGCTGGGCGGTGGCGTGTTCATGAACGTGAAGGCCAACATGCGGCTGGCCGGCGAGGAGTGGGTGCGCGACCTCTTCGTCTTTCCCTCCTGCGGCGACGAGTCCAACGCGGTGGGGGCCGCCTACCTCGGCTACCTCGACCTGTGCGCACGGGCCGGGCTGCCGGCCAAGCCGGCGCCGTTCGGGCCGGCCTACCTGGGGCCGTCGATCGACGATGCCGAGGTGGAGGCGCTCGTCCGCGAGCGCGACGTGGCGGCCCGCCACCGGGTGAGTGAGCCCGGGCGCATGGAGGAGCGGATCGCCGACCTGCTCGTCGCCGACGGCGTGGTGGCGCGGTGCGCCGGGCGGATGGAGTTCGGCGCCCGCGCGCTCGGCAACCGCTCGATCCTGGCCAACCCGGCCGACCACCGCGTCGCCGGCATCATCAACCGGATGATCAAGAACCGCGACTTCTGGATGCCCTTCGCCCCCAGCGTGCTGCGCGAGCGGGAAGGCGACTACCTCGTGAACCCCAAGGGGCTGGCCTCGCCCTACATGATGCTGGCCTTCCCGACCAATCCCAAGCGGCGCGACGAGATCATCGCCGCCGTGCACCCGCACGACGGCACCGCCCGCGCGCACGTGGTCGACGAGGCCTGGAACCCCGGCTACCATCGGGTCATCCGCGAGTTCGAGCGGCGCACCGGCACCGGCGCCGTCCTCAACACGTCCTTCAACCTGCACGGCGAGCCGCTGGTCGGCTCGCCCGCCGACGCGCTCGACACCTTCGAGCGCTCCGGCCTGCCGCACCTGGCGCTGGGCCGGTTTCTCATCTCCAAGAAATAGCCGAGGCGGGGGGAGCGCGATGCTGAACGAGTTCAAGGCGTTCGTGATGCGGGGCAACGTGGTGGACCTCGCCGTCGGGCTCGTGGTGGGGGCGGCCTTCGGCACGGTCGTCACGTCGTTCGTCAACGACCTGCTGATGCCGCCGATCGGCCTCCTGCTCGGCAGCGTGGACTTCACGAATCTGTTCGTCACCCTGCGCGGCGGGCCCTATCCCTCGCTGGCCGCCGCCAAGGCCGCCGGCGCGCCGACGCTGAACTACGGGCTGTTCCTCAACCACGTCATCTCCCTGCTGATCGTGGGCTTCGCCGTGTTCCTGCTCGTCCGCCAGGTGAATCGCCTCAAGGGCCCGCCGCCGCCGGCCTCCACGCGGGAGTGCCCCGCGTGCGTGATGCCAGTACCCCTCAAGGCGCGCCGCTGCCCCCACTGCACGTCGGAGATCGGGGCGCGCGGGTAGGGTGGGCGAGGCCCAGCTCTACGACGCGATCGGGCGCGACTACCGGGCGTACCGCCGGCCGGACCCGCGGCTGGCGGCCGCCATCGTGGAGGCGCTGGACGGCGCGGACCCGGTCGTGAACGTCGGCGCCGGCGCCGGCTCCTACGAGCCGGCCGACCGCACGGTGGTGGCAGTGGAGCCGTCGAGGGCCATGATCCGCCAGCGCCGCTCGGGCGTCCCGGTCGTGCAGGCGTCGGCGACCGAGCTGCCGTTCCGCGACGGCGCCTTCGCGGCGTCGCTCGCCGTCCTGACGGTCCACCACTGGCCCGACCGCGCGCGCGGGCTGGCCGAGCTGGCGCGGGTGGCCGGCCGGCGCGCCGTCGTCCTCACCTGGGATCCGGCGGCGCCGGGCTTCTGGCTGGTCGACGACTACTTCCCGGAGATGGTCGCGATCGATCGCCGGATCTTCCCCACGCTCGACGACTTCCGGCGCGCCCTGGGGCCCATCGAGGTCCGCCCGCTGCCCATCCCGCACGACTGCACCGACGGATTCTCGGGCGCGTACTGGCGACGGCCGTCCGCCTACCTCGACGCGGGCGTCCGGGGCGCCATCTCGACGTTCGCGAAGCTCCGCGAGGTGGACAGTGGCCTCGCCCGGCTGCGCGCCGACCTCGACGACGGGACGTGGCAGCGACGTCACGGCCACTTGCTCGGCCGCTCGGAGCTCGACCTGGGTTATAGGCTGGTGATCCGTGGATGACGTCCTCGACGTGATGGTCGCCGCCACGCGGGCGGGCGGGGCGGTGGCCCTCGCGCACTTCCGGCGTGGCGTCGGCGTCTCGCTCGAGGCCGATCGCTCCCCCGTGAGCGTCGCCGACCGCGAGGCCGAGCAGGCGATCGCCGCCGTGCTGGCGCGGGCGCTTCCCGGGCACGGGCTGCTCGGCGAGGAGCTGGGCGAACACGGCCCGACCGCCCGGCGCTTCATCGTGGACCCTATCGCCGGCACGCGGAACTTCGTCCGCGGTATCGGCTACTGGGCCGCGCTGATCGCGCTCGAGGAAGACGGCGTCGTCACCGCCGGCGTCATTCACCAGCCCGTCAGCGACGAGGTCTACACCGCGCGACGCGGACAGGGAGCCCGGCTCGACGGCACGCCCATCCGCGTGTCGGAGGTCACCGAGATGGGCGAGGCCACCGCGGCCCACGGCACGCTCCGGGTCATACGCCGCCGGGGACGGTGGGACGGCTTCGTACGGCTGGTGGACGCCACCCGGAGCCAGCGCGGCTTCGGCGACTTCCTCGGCTACGCCTGGCTGGCGGCCGGCCGGGTCGACATCGCGCTCGGCCTCGACCTCAAGATCTGGGACCTGGCGGCGCCGAAGATCATCGTCGAGGAGGCGGGTGGCCGGCTCACGGACCTCGACGGCCACGACTCGCTCACCTCGGGCGGCGCGCTGGCCACCAACGGCCGCCTGCACGCCGAGGCGCTGCGCCTCCTCGCTCCCGCCGCCGGCTGATCAGTATCCGCGCGCACGGTCCACGACGTGGCGGAGCGGCCGGCCGGCCAGCCACCGCGCCAGGTTGTCGTTGAAGATCGGCGCGATGTCGTCGACGGTGTTGGGGCCGGAGATGTGCGGCGTGATGACCGCGTTGTCGAGCGCCCACAGCGGGTGGTCGGCGGGCAAGGGCTCCGTCGCGAAAACGTCGAGCACGGCGCCGCCGAGCCGGCGCCCGGCCAGCGCCTGCACCAGCGCGCCCTCGTCCACCACCGGGCCGCGCCCGACGTTCAGCAGCCATGCGCCCGGCCGCATGGCTGCCAGCGCTCGCGCGTCGAGCAAGCCTCGCGTCCGGGGCGTCAGCGGAACGACCACGACGACGAAGTCTGCCGCGGCCAGCGCGCGGTGGAGCGCGCCGGGGCGGTGGACACGCTCGACACCCGGGACCCGGCGGCCCGAGCGGCTGACGCCGATCACCCGCATCCCGACGGCGCCCGCGAGGCGCGCGATCTCGCGGCCGATGTCGCCGAGGCCGACGAGCGTCATGGTCTTGCCGCCCAGGCGGTGCGGCAGCACGGTGTCGAGCCAGCGGCGGTCGCGCTGGGCCGTGCGGTACGTTTCCATCCTCTGCGTCACCCAGGCGCACCAGCCCAGCACGTACTCGCTCATCCACGGGCCGAAGACACCCGGCGCGCGGGTCACCACGACCCGTGGCGGCAGCTCCGGCGCGAGCGCCCACTCCACCCCGGCCCCGATGGCCTGCAGCCACGCGAGCCGCCTCGCCCTGGAGTAGAGCGCCCGGGGGAACTTCCAGGTGTAGAGGACGTCGGCGTCCGCGATGGCGCGGGCGGCGTCGACCTCCGTGGCGCAGATGCGCACGTCGACCTGGTGGCCGCGCGGGGGGCTGATGAGCCGCGCGTAGGCCTCCGCGCCGTCGGGGTAGTGATAGACGAGCACGACGGGCCGGCGGCCGGCCGCCGGGCGACGCGGCGCGGGCATCAGGCGCCGAGCGCCCGCAGCTGAGCGTCCTCGACGGTGAAATCGACCTCGCGCCGGTCGAGGCCTTCGTGCCGGTACCACGCGAGCGTCTGGGCGAGGCCGGCCGCCAGGGTGTAGCGCGGACGCAGCCCCAGCTCGGCGCGCAGCCGCGTCGTGGTGTAGACGGCGTGGCAGTCGTAGACGAGGTTCTGGCCGAAGGCGACGGGCGTGCCGCCGGGCGGCGCCGGCGCGGGCACGAGCGTGAGGCGGCGCTTCATCACGTCGGCGATCAGCTCGACGAACCCGACCTGGCTGATCGCCTCCTCGCCGGTGACGTTGTACGCGCGCCCGGAAGCGGCGGGTGCGCCGAGCATGGCGGCCATGGCGTCGGCGAGGTCCTCGACGTGGCCGAACTGCCTCAGCCAGCCTCCCGGGCCGGGGACGAGCACGGGCCGTCCCCGCACGAGCCGGTCGAAGAAGAACGTCTCGTTGTTGCGGGTGTTGAGCGGGCCGTACACGTGGGTGGGGCGCACGATCGTCACCGGCCGGCCGTGCTCGCGGTGGCGCCGCAGCAGGACGTCCTCGCCCGCGATCTTGTTCTTCGCGTACTCGCCCCAGTAGAGATTGCGCGGCGTGTCCTCGTCGAACGGGATCGGCCGGGCGTGGTCGTAGACGCGGCCGGTAGACACGAACAGCGCGTGGCCGGCGTCAGCCGGCGCGTCGAGCAGCGCCTCGACGTCCTCGCCGGTGGTCGGCGCGTAGGTCACGTCGACGAGCCCGTCGAACCGCTCGCCGGCGAGCGCCTTGCGCAGGCCGGCGTGGTCCTTGCGGTCGGCCACGAGCGCGTGCACGCCGGCCGGCAGGCGCCCGGGCTGCCGCCCGCGGTTGAGCACGGTCACCTGGTGGCCATCGCGCAGCAGCGCCCGGACCAGGTGCAGGCTGATGAACTCGGTGCCGCCGGCGACGAGGACCCGCACGTCAGCCGAGCGCGACCGCGACGCAGGTCGTGGTGCGGGTGACGCCGTCGATCACGCCGATCTCGTCGGTCACGAGCCGGCCGATGGCGTCGAGCGTCGGCCCCTCGACCTGGGCGATGAAGTCGTAGGGTCCGGTCACGGCGTCGAGGTGGGCCAGGGTGGAGCCCTGGCCGGCGATGCGGCCCAGCTCCTTCTTCACCGACTTGGTCTTGCCGGGGGCGGTCTCGATGAGCACGTACGCCCTCATCCCGCGGCGCGCGATTTTCGTCGGCATGTCAGCCTCCATGGAGGTCAGGGCCGGGGCGCGGTCAGCAGCCGGGCGAGCGTGGAGCGGAACCAGGCCGGACGCTCGACGAAGCGGCCGCCCTCCACGTCCACGCGGGTGCCGCGCTCGTCGGTGTGGTTGGCGGCCTCGAAGCGGGCGACCAGCCCCAGGCGGAGCGCGCCGTGGCGGAGCGTGAGCGCCTCGCCCGCGCTCTCGTCGCCCAGCCGCGCCACGATCACGAAGAGCCCCGCCGTGTCGGTCTCGCCCAGGTACGAGAACCCGGTCTTGTCGCGGATCAACTGCAGCGACTCGCCGGCGCGCGGCTTGCCCGCCGTGTCCTTGACGTAGCCGAGCACGGTGTAGCGATAGAAGAGCTCGTGCTCGCCCGCCGCGGGCGTCGCCGCGACGGCGATGCCGAGCGCGAGCGCCGGCAGGGCCCGGATCACTCCGGCCATCGCGGAGCCGCCTCGCCGCCGAGCGCGTCAGCTCGCACTGCGGGAGTCTAGCAGATGCCGTTGCAGCAGCGTGCGGTGGCACTGCCGAGGATCCTGACAGCCACACAGGAGCGTGACCGGACCCGCGCGGGCGAGGCGGCGGAGCTCGGCCAGGGCCGCCTGGGCTTCCGGGCGCTCGAGACCGGCCACGTAGCGGGGCACGTACTGCGCCCAGGTGATCTCCCCGTCGAGAATCGCGCGCAGCAGTGGAATCACGGGCCCGAGCTCCCTGAGCCAGACGTCCACCCTGTCCCTGCGAATGCCCCGCGGCCAGTACCGCATGACCAGCACCCGAGTCCCATCCCCCGCCGCCGAAGCGTCATACACCCGCTTCGTCGCGATGCGCGGGGATCTCCTCGGACTGCGTGAGATGGTCCGCGTTCGAGCGCCGGCTTTGCCGGCGCTGCCTTTCCTGGGGGGAGGCAGGCGCAAGCGGGCCATCAGGCCCGCGGCGCCGTCGGACGGGGGGCGGAGCCCCCCTCCGAGGCAGCGGAGCCCCCCTCCGAGACGGTCTTCGTGAGCCCGGCGTCGATCACCAGCACCTGGCCGGTGACCCAGCGCGACTCGTCGCTCGCGAGGTAGACGGCGCCCCAGCCGACGTCCCAGCCCGTGCCCTCGGTACCCAGCGGCGTGGCGCGGCGTCGCCGCTCGCGCGCCTCGGCACCGAGATCCTCCACCATGGGTGTCCAGACGGTCCCGGGCGCGATGGCGTTGACGCGGATCGCCCTGGGTCCGAGCTGCACGGCGACGCTCGTCACGAAGCCGATGACCCCGGCCTTGGCGGCGGCGTACGCGGTGCGGCCGTAGCCGCGCAGGGCCGCGACCGACGACACGCAGATGACCGAGCCGCCGCCGCGGCGCTCCAGGGCCGGTACCGCCGCCTGGGTGGCCAGCAGCACCGACTTGAGATCGACCGCCATCACGCGCTCCCACTCCTCCTCGGTCGTCTCCATGAGGCCGTGGCGCGACTCGATGCCGACGTTGTTGTGCAGCACGTCGAGCGCACCCCACCGCTCGACGGCCGCCGCGACCATCGCCCGGCACTCGGCGGCGCGCGTGACGTCGGCCGCGAACGGCTCAGCCTCCCCGCGCTCGGCTCGGATCAGGCCAGCGGTCTCCACGGCGCGCTCCTTCAGCTGATCGACGCACAGCACCCGCGCGCCCTC
>DASTOJ010000210.1:0-3258 GCA_035762565.1 Candidatus Methylomirabilota bacterium
CCCCGATCATCCCGTCACCGACCACCTCGACGACCTCATCGTCGCGAGCTACGGGGTGGCCGCGATGGCGCTGGCCTATGTCCATCGGGCGTACCTCGCGTCCTTCCGGTGGACGCTGGTGATCCTGGCGGCGGCGTTCCCGCTCTTTGCGGCGATGGTCGTCCTCGACTTCCGTCACGACTGGAAGAGCGCCGAAGACGCATTGAAGGTGGTCGCGGGCACGCTGATCTTCGTCGGCTTCCTGGCCGCCTGGCTCGAGACGACAACCACCGGAGGAGGTGGACGATGACGTTCGTCGAACGCATGGTCGGCGCCGCCAGACTGGATGCCCGGGTCTTCGAGGAGGTGGAGGCCGACTCGACCGCGACCCCGCAGGCCCTGGCGGTCGTGGTGCTCGCCTCGGTCGCCAGCGGCCTCGCCGTGGGCGACGGCGTGCGCGGCCTCGTCGTTGGCACCGTCGCCGGCCTCGTCGGCTGGGTCGTCTGGGCCTGGCTCGTCTACTTCATCGGCACCCGTTGGCTGCCCGAGCCCGGCACCAGGGCCGACGTGGGCGAGCTGCTGCGGGTGATCGGCTTCGCGACCTCGCCCGGCATTCTCCGCGTGATCGGCATCGTGCCCTTCCTCAGCGCGCTGGTGCTCGCGGTCACCGCGGTCTGGACGCTCGTCGCCGTGGTGGTGGCCGCGCGCCAGGCGCTCGACTACGCGTCCACCGGCCGCGCGGTCGGCGTCTGCCTGATCGGCTGGCTCGTCCAGGTCGCGATCTTCGCCCTGCTCGGCCTCGCACTCTCGCGGCCGGCGTGGTGAGGTAGAATCGCGGGCGATGGCCGTCGAGGCGCTCTACGCGCTGCAGAACGGGTTCATGGGCGCCGAGCGCTCGCTGCTGTTCTACGGCGAGTACTCGGAGGCGCGCGTGCAGATCCCCATCGCCTGCTGGCTCGTCAAGACGAGCGACAGCATGGTGCTGTTCGACACCGGCGTGTCGCCGCGTGCGGTGCCGGGCCTCATGCGCAACGATCCCTTCGCCCGCTTCGCCGAGGAAGACCTGCTCGTGCACCGGCTCGACGCCCTCGGCCTGGAGGCCGACGACGTCGACGTCGTGGTGCTGTCACACCTGCACTACGACCACGCCGGCGGCGCCCAGCTCTTCCCCAAGTCCGAGCTGGTCGCGCAGAAGGACGAGTACTCGTACGCCCACTACCCGGCCTCGTTCTTCGAGCCCTTCTACTACCGCAAGAACTTCGACCTGCCCGGCTACCGCTGGCGTCTGCTCGACGGCGACACCGAGCTGGCACCCGGGCTCACCGTGCTGCGGACCGACGGCCATACGCCGGGCCACCAGTCGCTGCTCGTCCAGCTGCCGAGCGGGCCGGTGATCCTCACCGGCGACGCCTGCTACTGGCTCGAGCACGCCCGGAAGGTCCGCGTGCCCGGCGTGGTGTGGAATCCCACCCAGGCCCTGCACTCGATCAAGCGGATCAACACGCTGGCCCGCCTGCTCGGCGCCCGCATCTTCCCAGGGCACGACCCGGAGTTCTGGAAGACGGTCAAGCCGTCGCCGGAGCCATACCGGTAGACTCGGAGGGGGGCTTCGCCCCCCTTCCGACGGTCGTCGCAAAGCCGGCGCTCGAAAGCGGTGATTCGAACCGTTGCCGCCGTATGACTCCCGCTCAGCCGTATAACTGGGGTGATGGTGGACATCGTGGCGCGGCTGGCGGATCTCGACTGGGGGGCGATCGAGCGCTCGCTGTGGGAGTGGGGGTACGCCAGGACCCCGCCCGTACTGACGGCCGAGGAGTGCGCGGAGCTCGTCGCGATCTACGAGGATGAGGCGCGGTTTCGCAGCCGGGTGGACATGGCGCGGTATCGGTTCGGGGTGGGGGATTACAAGTATTTCGGGGCGCCGCTGCCCCCGCTGGTGCAGGCGTTGCGGACGCATGCCTATCCGCCGCTGGCGGCCATCGCCAATCAGTTCGAGGCGGCGCTGGACACGGCCACGCTGCATCCGACCGAGCTGGACGCCCTGCTGGCCGTCTGCCATCGCCGCGGGCAGACCAAGCCCACGCCCTTGCTGCTGCACTACGAGGCCGGCGGCTACAACTGCCTGCACCAGGACATCTACGGCGACGTCGTGTTCCCGCTGCAGCTCACCTGCTTCCTGAGCCGGCGCGGCGTGGACTACGAGGGGGGCGACTTCCTGCTGCTCGAGCAGCGGCCCCGCGCGCAGTCGCGCGGCGAGTCGATCGCCACCGAGCAGGGCGAGATCCTGATCTTCCCCACGCGTCACCGGCCCGTGCAGGGCGCGCGCGGCTGGTACCGCGCGGCCATGCGCCACGGCGTCAGCCGCGTGCTGCGCGGCACGCGCTACACCCTCGGCATCATCTTCCACGACGCTCGCTAAGTGGGGGGCCCCGATGGGCGACTCCCACGGCACACCTCCCCCCGCCTGATCACCGGCCTCGGCGGCCGGGTGTAGTCCCACGGCCAGGAGGGTAGCACGGCGCCCCGCCAGAGCACCGGCGGGGCGATCGCGCGTCTACGCCTTGCCCTTGGCGGGCCGCGACCGTGGACGCGCACGCCGCAGCGGCACACCACCGCTGCGATGCTGAGGACGATGGAGGCGCGGGCGATGCCGTGGGCGGCGCTCACGACTCGCCGCCCTTCGGCCGGAACGCCTGAACCACCGTGACGACGCCGACGCCGCCCTGGTGGATGTTGGCGATCCGGCGCGCGGTGCGAGGAGTAACGAGCCTCGCGCGTTGGTGGTGCCCCTTGACTGTGCCGTCCGGCGTCGCGGTGAGGACACCCCGCTCGCCCAGCGACACGACGGCCCAGGATGACGTGATCGTGTACGTGGCGGCGGGCGAGTGAGCCACTCTACAGTTGATGAGCGCCGGCTCGCGTGTGTTACCGTCAAGCGAGGAGGGCATGGGGATGGGGAAGCGCAAGCGATCCAAGCGGGAACCGAGCACCGACAGCACGGTCGTCGTCGTGGTCGTCAAGGAACGCCGCCGATTCCTCAAGACGATCGCGACAGCGGTGGTGACGGCCGTTGTGGGCAAGGGGACGGAGGGGCTCTGGTCGTGGCGTTCTGCCCCGATCCCGACACGGGGCCGCATCAGCTTCGCCGAGTTCGAGGTCCCGTCGCGTGTCGGCCAAGTAGTTCAGATACTGCCAGCCTTCGAGATCGACGAGGCGCTGCCTATCACCCCTGTGAAGAGCAGCGACGCCCTCGTCCGCGCAGGCGTGTAGTCAGATGGC
>DASTOJ010000211.1:0-5158 GCA_035762565.1 Candidatus Methylomirabilota bacterium
GGCGCGTTGCCGCGCGGTGGTGAGCCGATGAATGTCGTGAAACGTGGTGACGCCGGGGGTGGGGCGCGGAGGCCGCTAGCGCGCCCGCATGGCTCGCCTGTCGCCGTAACTCGCTCCGGGCCCGGCTCGCTCGGGCCCCCCATCCCCCCGAGGGGCTCGGGCCCAGACCAGTCGAATCGTTGGCGGCTCGCTCGCCGGGCCCACCCGGACCCGCCGCCAGACCCGCGGCGTCACCCCGCTCGGCGAGATTCATTAGCATGCCCCGGATCTGGCGGATCTATAGCGGCGCGGATGGCGAGTCGCACGTCGTCGAGCAGGCGCTGGCGATGAAGCCGTTCATCGACGTCGAGGGCGCCCACGGCGAGGCCACGCCGATGCAGGCGGTGGCGGGCCTCGCGTTTCGTGTCTCGCCGCCGGGCTACGTCCTCGACGTTCCGCGCTTCTACGCCGTCGTGCCCCTGGCGGATGCATGAAGCGGCCGGCCGGCCTGGCGGTGGCGCTCTTGCTGACGGCGACTACAGCGACGGCGGACGATGCCGAGCAGCTGGCCATGCGGCGGGTGCGGCTGACGACCGAGCCGGCGGCCACGCAACACTGCACGCGGATCGCCGCGGTGAGCGACGACTCGGTCAAGGACCTGCGGCGCAAGGTCGTCAAGGCGGGCGGCGACACCGCGCTGCTCACCTTCGGGGTCGAGGACATGGAGCGGATCCACGCCCAGGTCTTCCGCTGCCCGGCCGTCGCGCCACTCCCGCCCGGAGCGCCGCCGCCGCCCCCCGGGCCTCCACCACCGCCGCCGCCTTCGGCTGCCCCCGCGACGCCGGGCGCTCCCTCCGTGCCGCCGCTGCCGCCGCCCGCGCCCGCCCTGCCGGGCGCGCCGACCACGCCGCCGCCGCGGTAGCGCGCGCTCAGCGACAGCCGCCGGCCTGGAGCACCGGCATGACGTCGCGCGCCTTGTCGATGGAGCGGACGAGGGTCATGCGCGTGCTCCGTTGAACTTCGGCATGACCTCCTTGGCGAACCACGCGAGCTGCTCCAGCATGACGGCCCTGGGGGTCCCCATGCTGATGCTCACGTTGACGTGCTCCAGGCCCGGGAAGCGGGCCTGGAGATCTTGCAGGTAGGCCGCGAGCTCCTCGGGCGGGCCGGCGAACCAGGAGCCGTTCTTCATGTAGTGCTCGACGGTCGGCACGCCCGCGGCGCCCCAGCCGCCGCGCCTGGTCGAGGCGGCGAGCTGGGCGGGGGTGAGGCCGGGCACGAAGCCGAGCGGGCCGAACATCTTGACGTGCTCCTCGTAGTGCGGCGTGACCTCGCGGATCGCCTTCTCGCGTGTCTCCGCCAGGTACATGAAGACGCTCAGGCACAGGTTCTCGCCGAGCGCCAGGGTGCGGCCGGCCCGGGCGGCCGCCTCGCGGTAGGCGTAGACGGGACCCTCGGCCATCGTGGCGGCGCCGCCACCGATGATGCCCTTGATCCCGTGCTTGACCATGAAGTCGAGGCCGCGAGAGCTGGCGCTCACGATGGGCTGCCAGCACTCCACCGGCCGGTGGACCGGCCGGGGCACCAGCGTCAGTTCCTTCAGCTCGTAGCCGCGGTAGGGCACGGCGGGCGGCAGCGTGTAGTGCTTGCCGTGGTGCGAGAACGACTCCTGGTTGAACGCCTTGAAGATGATCTCGACCTGCTCCTCGAACAGCTCGCGGTTGGCCTCGGCGTCGAGCATCGGCGCGCCGAAGGTCTCCACCTCGCGCGTGTGGTAGCCGCGGCCCACGCCGAAGATCACCCGGCCGCCGGTGAGGATGTCGGCGACGGCGTAGTCCTCGGCCAGCCGCAGCGGGTGCCACATCGGGGTGATGTTGAAGCCGCAGCCGATCTTGATCCGCTTCGTGACGTGGCCCAGGTGGACGGCCGAGAGCAGGAGGTTGGGGAGGACCTCGTAGCCCTCGTGCTGGAAGTGGTGCTCGGCGAGCCAGATGACGTGATACCCCAGCTCGTCCATTCGCCGGGCGATCGCGTCGGTCTTCTCGAACACGGTCGCCAAGTGCTCGTTGGAGTACCGCCGCTCGTTGGCCGGCGTCGCCTCCTGCCCCATGTCCGGCAAATCCACGTGCCCCGCATACACCGTCCCGAACTTCGTGATCATGCCGACTCTCCTCGTTCTCGTCGTCCTCGTTGTCCTCGTCGTTCACGGGTGATCTGCGGCGCGCGCCGGGCGAGTGCAGGGACCACGGGTGGGCGCGGCCCCGGCCGCGCCATCATGGCGAGCCGTCGTCGCCGTTCGAGCGCAGGGCCTGGCGAGCGAGCCGCCGGCGAGTGGACTGGTCCGAGGCCCAGCCCCCTCTGGGGGATGGGGGGATCGAGCGAGCCGGGCCCGGAGCGAGTTACGGCGACAGGCGAGCCATGCAGGCGCGGCCGGGGCCGCGCCCACCCGCGGTCCCTGCACTCGCCCGGTCGTCGCCACGGGCCCATCCGGCGAAGGTCAGGCCGGCGCGAACAGGCTGGTTGGAGCCTCGGGCGCGGGCGCCGCGGCGGCGACGGTGCGCGGGGCGGCGAAGGCGGCGTCGCGCTGGAGCACCGGCAGCACGCGGTCGGCGAACATCCGCATGTTGAGCTGGGCCTCCTCGTGGGGCATGCCGCCGTAGCCGAACTCGATCACCAGGTGGTCGAGGCCGGTGAGGCGCTGCAGCTCGGCGATCTGCTGGAGGCAGTCGTCGGGCGTGCCCACCACCTGGATCTTGACGTAGAACTCCGTGGCCTTCTGGCGATACCCCGCGTCCTGCATCTTCGAGTAGGTCTTGGCCATGCCGCCGTAGAACTCGTAGCCCTTCACCGAGGCCAGGTGGCCGTCCGAGAACTTGTAGTGCCGGTCGATCGAGTCGAACTTGCGGGCCAGGTACTGGACCGCGCGCTCGTTCGCCTCCGCGCGGCTCTCGGCCACCGACACGTTCGTGGAGATGATCGGCGGACGCGGCGTGTGGCCGACGCCGGCGGTGATGTCGCGGTAGCGCCGGACGTCCTCGGCCGCCTTGGGCCACTCGTTCTGCATGATGACGAGCAGGCCGAAGCCCAGCCGGGCCATGATCTCGGCCGACTCCGGGCTCACCGACGAGGCGTAGAACCGGCGCTCGGGGTGCGAGACCGGGCGGGGGCGGATCGACGTCGGCGGGATCTTGAAGAACTCGCCGTCCCAGTCGAACACCTCCTGGGTGAGCGCCTTGACGACGATCCTGGCCGCCTCGACGAAGCGCGGGCGCGCCTCCTCCATCGCGACCCGGAAGCCCGCGTACTCCACGCTGGCCGCGCCGCGGCCGAAGCCGAACACGCAGCGGCCGTTGCTGAGGACGTCGAGGAGGGCGATCTCCTCGGCCACCCGCACCGGGTCGTGCCAGGGCAGGACGATGACCGCCGTGCCGAGCGTGAGGCGCTTCGTCCGCCCGGCGAAGTAGCTCAGGAGCTGCGCCGGCGACGGCGACATGGCGTAGCCGGTGAAGTGGTGCTCGAGCGCGAAGAGCGAGTCGAAGCCGAGCGGCTCGGCCAGGTCGCCGAGCGCCAGGTGCTCGCCGACGACCGAGGCGTCCGAGCGCCCTTCCTTGGTCAGCATGTTGAGCGAGATTCCGACGTTCATGACACTCTCCCCGCCGGTTGCTTGTCGGATGGGCGATGCCCGAGCAGGGCGGAGATCATCCCCGCCGTCCGCTTGACCTCGGTCGTGAGCTGGCGGATCTGGGGCCGCACCCGATCGGTGGGCCCGGCCACCGTGCAGACGCCGGCCACGCGGCCCTGCCGGTCGAAGATCGGCGCCGCGACGCCGGCGGCGCCGCGGACCATCTCGTCCAGGCTGACGCAGGCGCCGGCACGCTGGATCTCCTCCAGCGAGGCGCGGAGCGCGGCCGGGCTCGTCACCGTGCGCTCGGTGTGGCGGGCCAGCGGCAGCGACTTCAAGATCCGCTCGCGCTGCTCGGCCGGGAGGAACGCCAGGATCGCCTTGCCGCTGGACGTCGCGTGCAGCGGGCGCCGGTCGCCCACGCCGGCCGCGTAGCGGATGAGGTGCTCGCTCTCGACCTTGTCGACGTAGACGACCGACAGGCCGTCGCCGCCCAGCGTGCCGAGGAACACCGTCTCGCCCGTGCGCCGCATCAGCTCCTCGAGCGCGGGGTGGGCGACGCCGGCCAGGTCGCGCTGGGCGGCGGAGCCGGCGCCCAGCGCGAGGGCACCGGAGCCCAGCCGGTAGTCGCCGCTTCGGCCCTGGGCAAGGTAGCGGCGGGCGGTGAGCGCGCGGAGCAGCGGCAGCAGGCTGCTCTTGGGCGCCTCCAGCTGTGCGCTGATCTCCCGCAGCGGCAGCCCCTCGCGGCTGGCCGCCACCAGCTCCAGGATGTCCACGACGCGGTTGGCCGCTCGATGGCCGCTCGCGGCGGCTTTCTCGACACGCACCGTCACGCGCGGACCTCGAAGCCGAACAGGCGCGCGGCGTTGAGGCCGAGGACCTTGGCGCGCGCGCCGTCCGAGAGATGGCCCATCGTGCGCTCGATCGCCTCGGCCGAGTGCGGCCACGTGCCCTCGTGGTGCGGATAGTCGTTCGACCACAGGAAGTTCTCGACGAGGTCCAGCTCCTCCACCAGCCGCAGGCCTGCATGGTCCTCGGTGAACGTGGAGAGGCAGTTGCGCCGGTAGTAGAAGCTCGGGGGCTCGGGGATCACCGGCCGCACCCACATGTGGTGGGCCCGGTACGAGTGGTCCATCGCCTCGAGCATCCACGGCACCCACCCGACGCCCGATTCGACGGTGATGAGCGTGAGCTGGGGATGGCGCTCGAACACGCCCGCGAGCACCATGCGCAGGACGTGCAGCCCGCACTCCGCGTGCCAGCCCCAGCCGGCGGTTGCGAGCATCGCAGCCGCAACCGGATCCAGCCCGTTGAAGTACGCGAGGCGCACCGTCTCGGGCGGCGGACCGGGGTGCAGATAGATCGGTACCTGCAGCGCCGCGGCGGCTGCGAGCACCGGGTCGAAGGCGAGATCGTCCAGGAACGTCCCGCGCGTGTGCCCCTGGATCATCGCGCCGTGCAAGCCGAGCCCCTCGATCGCCCGCCGCAGCTCTTCGGCGGCCACGGCGGGCGAGGACATCGGCAGCGCGGCGAACGCGCCGAAGCGGTCGGGATGGC
>DASTOJ010000212.1:0-3593 GCA_035762565.1 Candidatus Methylomirabilota bacterium
CCCGCCGGGGGCGATGAGGTTGTCGAGCGTGAGGAACCCGTTGGCGTCCTCGGGGGCGAAGAAGTCGTGCTCGATCAGGCTCATGAGGACGCCGCCCGTGAAGTTCTCGTAGCTCTGCACGACGTGGACGTCCTTGGGCCCCACGCCGGCCATGGCGTACAGGTGCGGCGCCACCGTGGTGAAGCTGGCCGACGCGTAGGTCGGCGCGTTGTGGCCGCGGGCGGCGTTGCGGTATTCCGAGCCCTGGGCCACGCCGAGCAGGTAGGCCGGGGGCCGGCGCAGGTCGCGGGCGCGCTCGGCGGAGACGAGGACCAATGCGGCGGCGCCGTCGTTCTCCAGGCAGCAGTCGAAGAGCCGGAAGGGCTCCACGATCCAGCGCGAGGCGTCGTACGCCTCGGCCGTCAGCGGCCGGCCGTGCATGATCGCGCGGGGGTTGGCCTGCGCGTGGTGATAGGAGGCCAGCGCGATGGCCCGCTGCGCCTCCGGGCCGATGCCGTGGTCGTGCATGAAGCGCATCACGCGCATGGCGAAGCGCTGGGCCGGCGAGATGAGCCCGTAGGGAAAGGTGAGGGCCTGCTCGCCGCTGACGGCCGCCGCCGGCGGCGCGGCGCCGAAGCGCTGGAACTGGCCCTGGGCGAGCGCCCGGAAGACGACCACGCAGTCGGCGTAGCCGACCGCGACCGCCGCCGCGGCGTTGCCGACCGCCGCCGAGCCACCGCCGCCACCCCCGCCCCACTGCATGTTGGAGAAGCGCAGCTCGGGCAGGCCGAGAGCGGCGGCCAGCCGCGAGGGATCGTTGCGGTCGTTGCTGTAGGACGCGAAGCCGTCGATCTGTCGGGGGTCGAGCCCGGCGTCAGCGCAGGCGGCCAGGATGGCCTTGAGCGCCAGCGCGAGCTCGGGCTCGGGCGCCTGGCCGTGCTTGTAGTAGGTGGTCTCGCCGACGCCGACCACCGCGACCCTGCCGCGCATCGTCCGGGGTGTGCCCACCGCTGACCTTCCCGCGTTCTGATCCCGGAACTACGTTCCGGATTCGGTACGTGGACTATAGTCCAACCCCGGGCCGATGTCCATCGGCCGTCCGATCACTCCGGCCGTCCGTCACGGGTGGGGGAAGCGCGTGCCGTACGGCTCGCCCGGAACGACGGACGCGTTCGTGCAGAACGAGACGAGGTGGTAGAAGCCGGCCTCGTCGTGGACGCCGTCCAGGATCTCGGCGACGATGTACCGCGAGATGGGGATGCCGCACTAGCGCCGGCTCAGGTGTCCCAGCTGCGCGGGACGTTCACGTAGGAGCGGTCGAGCGCGGCGACCGACGCGCAGCCGAGCAGCCGCAGCGTCCGGTCCAGGTCGGCGCAGAGGATCTCGAGGGCGCGGGCGACGCCGGCTTCCCCGGCCGCCGCCAGACCGTAGGCGTACGCGCGGCCGCAGAGCACCGCGTGGGCGCCGAGGCACAACGCCTTGACGATGTCGGAGCCCCGCCGTACGCCCCCGTCCATCCATACCTCGACCTGGCCGTGGACGGCCTCCACCACCTCCGGCAGCGCGCGCAGTGAGGCGGGCACGCCGTCGAGCTGCCGGCCGCCGTGGTTCGACACGGAGATCGCGGCCGCGCCCTCGTCCACCGCGCGTCGCGCGTCGTCGCCGGTGAGCACGCCCTTGACGACGACGGGCCCGCGCCAGCCCTCGCGGATCCAGCGGAAGTCCGCCCAGGTCACCGCGGAGGCGGCCAGCGCGGTGTTGACGTCGAGGAGCGGCATCGGGCCCTGGCCGGGGATCACGACGTTCGGCAGCGGCTGCAGGCCGCCGTCGCGCAGGAAGCCGAGCAGCCAACGGGGATGGGCAAGGACGTTCGGCAGGAACGGGAGCTTGTCCAGCACGCCGCCGCTGACGAGCGCCCTCATGCCGTTGCGATGGTCGCGCTCGCGAATACCGGAGACCGGGGTGTCGACGGTGACGACGAGGGCGCCGTACCCCGCGACCCGAGCGCGCTCGATGGCCGCCTCGGAGGCGGCGCGACCGCCCATCAGGTAGAGCTGGAAGAACACGGGCCCGGCCGAGCCGGCCTTGACGTCCTCCAGGCGGTGACCGGAGATCGTCGACAGGATGTAGCCGGTGCCCGCCGCCCCGGCCGCGCGGGCGGCGGCCACCTCGCCGCCCGGGTGCATCAACCGGCTGTAGCCGACCGGCGCCAGCAGGAAGGGCAGGGCGAGGTCGTGACCGAGCACGCGCGTACGCAGGTCACACGCCGGCACGGCAACGGCGTGGCGCGGACGGAAGGTCAGCTCCTCGAAGGTCCGGCAGTTCTCCCGCAGCGTGATCTCGCCCTCGGCGCCGCCGTCCACGTAGTCGAAGACGGCCCGGGGCAGGCGGCGGCGCGCCAGCGGCCGCAGGTCCTCGACGCACACCACGCGCGGGGACGCGACACCGCGGGCCGCGCGCGTCATCGCGCGGCCTGGCCCACGTCGTCGATGCAGGGCGTGACCTGCATGACGCCTGGTCAGGCCAGCCCGAACCCGTGGCGGCGAATGAACGGCCCGAAGCTGTGCCGCTCGGGAACCGAGTACTGCCGCGCCTTGTCCTCGGACCAGCCGTAAGGCTCCGTGTACCCCCACCGGTCGACGTAGCGCTGGCTGGACCTCGGAGTGGCGTGGCGTGCCTCGCGGCGCCGATCGTACGCCTCGATCTCCTCGGCGAACGTGCTGTCGTCGTAGCGGTCGGTGTGCACGGTCAGCGCGGGCGGCAGCCGCATGCTGATCCAGCCCGGCTGGCTCGGATAGCCGGCCGTGAGGCCGGCGACCGGGAACACCCCGGCCGGCAGCGCGAGGAGGTCGCTGAGCTTCTCGACGTGGTTGCGCACGACGCTGATCGGGCAGCAGCCCAGCCCGAGCGCCTCGGCCGCGGTGACGAAGCTCTGCAGGACGAGGCCGGCGTCGACGGCGGCGTTCATGAACATGTCCAGCGTGTCGTTGGGGAACGGCCGGCCACGCAGCTCGCTCACGCGGCGGATGCGCCGATGATCGCCGCAGAAGACCATGAACAGCGGCGCGGTGGCGATCCACGGCATGTCGGGGATCCAGCCGCCGATCGTGGCCTGCTTGGCCCGGTCGCGCACCACGATGACCGCGACCTGCTGGAGGTCGGACTTCGAGGGCGCCGACAGCGCCGCGGCCAGGACGACCTCGAGAATCTCGTCGGGCACCGGATCGGGCCTGTACCGGCGGTGCGTGCGGTGGGCGAGCAGCTGGCCCACGGTACCCTCCGCAGGCATCGCGCGGCCGGCCTCGGTCGCCACCCCGAACCGATCTTCGATAAGATCAGCGATCGTCTTCGCAGGAGCGTTCATTGGTTCCTCACCTCGCGCGCTGGAATACTCCTGGTGCTCGGCATGCGGGCTGGTGAATCTCGTGACGCGTGGTGCCGCCGGGGGTCGGGCGTGGGGGCCGCGAGCGCGCCATCATGGCGAGCCGTCGTCGCCGTTCGAGCGGAGGGCGGGGCGAGCGAGCCGCCATCGATTCGACTGGCCGGCGGCCCAGCCCCCTTTGGGGGATGGGGGGTCGAGCGAGCCCCGCCCGGAGCGAGTTACGGCGACAGGC
>DASTOJ010000213.1:0-6352 GCA_035762565.1 Candidatus Methylomirabilota bacterium
AAGATCGTGCCGCTGAAGGACAACGTCGATGAGGCCTGCGCGCATTCGTCGACGGTGAAGAACGTCATCATCCTCAAGCGATGCAACAACGAGGTGAAGTGGATCGGCGGCCGCGATCACTGGTGGCACGATGTAATGGAAAGGGCGCCCGCCGACTGCCCCTGCGAGCCCATGGACAGCGAGGACATGCTCTTCCTCCTCTACACCTCCGGCTCCACCGGCAAGCCCAAGGGCATCATCCACACGACCGGCGGCTACCTGACCGGCATCACGGCCACCCACAAGTGGGTGTTCGACATCCACGAGGACGACGTGTTCTGGTGCACGGCCGACGTCGGCTGGGTGACCGGCCACTCGTACGTGGTGTACGGGCCGCTCGCCAACGGGGCCACCACGGTGATGTACGAGGGCACGCCCGACTTCCCCGACAAGGACCGATTCTGGCGGATCATCGAGAAGCACGGGATCACCATCTGCTACACGGCGCCCACCGCCATCCGGACCTTCATGCGGTGGGGGGACCAGTACCCCAACCGCTGCGACCTCGGGAGCCTGCGACTGCTCGGCACCGTGGGCGAGCCGATCAATCCCGAGGCGTGGGTCTGGTACTGGAAGGTCATCGGCGGCGGGCGCTGCCCGGTGGTGGACACCTGGTGGCAGACGGAGACCGGCCAGATCCTCATCACCCCGCTGCCGGGCGTCACCGTGCTCAAACCGGGGTCGGCGACCAGGCCGTTCCCCGGCATCGACGCCGAGGTGTTGGACGAGGCGGGAAAGCCGGCCAAGTCCGGCTACCTCGTGCTGCGCAAGCCGTGGCCGGGCATGCTGCGCGGGATCTGGGGCGACCCCGACCGGTTCGTCAAGCAGTACTGGTCCAAGTACGACAACGTCTACTTCACCGGCGACGGCGCCAAGCGCGACGAGGACGGCTACTTCTGGCTCCTCGGCCGCGTGGACGACGTCATGAACATTTCCGGCCATCGCGTGTCCACCATGGAAGTCGAGTCCGCCCTCGTCGACCACAAGCAGGTGGCCGAGGCCGCCGTCATCGGCAAGCCGCACGAGATCAAGGGCCAGGCCATCGCCGCCTTCGTCACCGTCAAGTCGGGCGTCGACGGCACCGCCGCGCTCATGGACGAGCTGAAGGCCCACGTGTCCAGGAAGATCGGCGCGCTGGCGCGGCCCGACGACATCATCTTCTCGGCCGAGCTGCCCAAGACGCGCTCGGGCAAGATCATGCGCCGCCTGCTGCGCGACATCGCCGAGGGCCGCGCGCTCGGCGACACCACGACGCTGGCCGATCCCGCCGTCGTGGCCGCGCTCAAGAAACAGTACGAGGAGGAGTGATCGAGGAGCGCCACGGCTGCGCCGGGGCGCGACGAGCGTGTGGGGGGTGTGGGGGGCCATCTCGGGGCCCCCCACTCAGCGGAAGAACACGAGGGTGACGGCGACGAACAGCGGGAGCAGGATCGCGCCGCCGTAGGCCATGTAGCCGGCGAAGCTCGGCATCTTGACGCCGGCCTCCTCGGCGATCGCCTTCACCATGAAGTTCGGCGCGTTGCCGATGTAGCTGTTGGCTCCCATCGCCACCGCGCCCACGCTGATCGCGGCGAGGATCGTGTCCGGCACGCCCACGACCTCGGGGGCCAGGCGGAGCCCCTGGGCGAGGGCCAGGAAGGTGAGATAGGTCGGCGCGTTGTCCAGGAAGGACGACAGCGTTCCGGTGGCCCAGAAGAACTGCCAGGGCTCCCGCACCCCCAGCTCGCCGCCGCGCAGGCGCAGCAGCTCGAGCGCCGGGATCATCGTCAGGAAGATCCCCAGGAAGAGCACCGCGACCTCGACGATCGGGTAGGTCGTGAAGCCGTTGGCGCGCCTGATCGCCGCCGGCGTGCGCCAGGCCGACACGGCGGCCAGGCCGACGATGGCGGCCTCGCGCCACGGCGCACCCAGCCAGGCGACGGCCCCGACCACCCCGGCCAGCGCGAGGACGTTGGCGGCGCCGCGCACGCGCAGCGGCTCCTGCTGAGCCCGATCGCGGCGGATCGCCGCCAGCGGCTCGCGCGTGTAGGCGCGCGTGTCCCACACGAAGTAGACCGCGAGCAGGACGAGCACCATCAGGAGCCACGGCGGCCACAGACGAAAGGTCCAGCTGAAGGGCACCCCCTGCAAGTAGCCGAGGAACAGCGGCGGATCGCCGAGCGGCGTGAGCATGCCGCCGACGTTCGAGACGAGGAAGATGAAGAAGATCACCGTGTGCTCGACGCGGGTCCGCTCGCGGTTGGTCTGCAGCAGGGGGCGGATCAAGACCATGGAGGCGCCGGTGGTCCCGACGAGGGAGGCCGCCAGCGCGCCGATCGCCAGGAAGGCCGTGTTGACCAGCGGCGTCGCCTCGAGATCGCCGCGGAGCAGGATGCCGCCCGAGATCACGTAGAGCCCGGCCGGGAGGACCAGGAACGAGACGTAGTCGTGCGCGGTGTGCACGAGCGCGCCGGGCTCGCGGATGAGATACATCACGAGGATGGGCGCCGCCAGACCGGCCGCGACCAGGAGCTTGTTGCGGTTGGCCTCCCACCAGTGCGGGACGCGCAGGGGCAGGACGGCGATCGCCAGGAGCATGGCGACGAACGGGAGCACCGTGTAGAGGGCGGGGGGCGAGCCGCTCACGCCGGGAAGGGTCACCTCGCCCGACTACAGGAAGAGCCAGGCGACGGCCGCGTAGAGCGGGACGAGGATCAGCGTGCTGTAGATCATGTAGCCGAAGAAGCTCGGCATCGCGACCTTGGCCTCGACGGCGATGGCCCGGACCATGAAGTTCGGCGCGTTGCCGACGTACGTGTTCGCCCCGAAGCACACGGCGCCGAGGCTGATCCCCGCCAGTACGGCATGGGGAACGCCGACGACCTCGTCGGCCAGGCCGAGGCCCTGGCCGATGGCGAGGAACGCGAGGTAGGTCGGCGCGTTGTCGAGGAACGCCGAGAGGATCCCGGTCGCCCAGAAGAAATGCGCCGGCGTGCGCACCCCGAGCGCCGTGCTGTGCGCGCGCAGGAGCTCGAGGGCCGGGATCATCGTGAGGAAGAGCCCCAGGAAGATCGCGGCCACCTCGAGCATCGGCGCGGCCGTGAAGCGGTTGGCCTGGCGGATCCCGGCCGGCGTCGTCGTCAGCGACAGGCCGCCGAGGGCGACGATCGCGGCCTCCCGCCACGGCGACGGCAGGAGCAGCACGACCACCACGATGCCGCCCAGCCACCCGAGGTTCACGTGCCCGCGCAGGCGGAGGGGCTCGATGCGCTGGCGATCGGCGAGCGCCGCCGCCTCCGGCTCGTGCTGCCAGTGCCAGCGGTCCCACAGCCAGTAGACGGCCAGCAGGGAGCCGACGACGACCAGCCAGGGCCGCCACAGCGACAGGGTCCACGCGAACGGCACCCCCCGGAGGTACCCGAGAAAGAGCGGCGGGTCGCCCAGCGGCGTCAGCATGCCGCCGCAGTTGCCCACGAGGAAGATGAAGACGATCACCGTGTGGGCCACCCGGGTCCGCTCGGCGTTCGTCGCCAACAGCGGGCGGATGAGCACCATGGCCGCGCCCGTGGTGCCGATCACCGACGCCAGCACGCTGCCGACGGCGAGGAACGCCGTGTTGGTCGCCGGGGTGGCGGCCAGGTCTCCCTCCAGGCGCAGGCCGCCGGCGACCGTGTAGAGCCCGGCCAGCAGGATCACGAAGGCGGCGTACTCTTCCGCGGCGTGCGCGAGGGCGGCCGGGCCTCGCCAGGCGTAGAGGGCGGCGACGGGCAGCCCGAGCGCCAGGGATACGAGCAGGCGGTTTCGGTTGGATTCCCACCAGTGGTGGGCGACCAGCGGCCCCAGGGCGACCGCCAGCAGCATCCCCACGAAGAACAGCACGGTCCACACCGGCGGGGGGTCGGCGCTCACGGGACGAGAGTGTAACGGCAAGACGCGAGCGTGACCACCGGCCGGCCGCCGAGGGTACAATGACGGCGCAGCCGATCGCGACCGATCCGCGTGACCGCACAGGGGAGGCTCCCATGGCGAAGATCGGCACGTTCGTCGTCGATCCCAAGGCCGGATCGTACTGCAACATCACCCTCGACAGCGGCGACCGCATCCTGGTCAGCCACGACCAGGGCGGCTTCAAGGGCGGCACCCTGACGGTGCTGGAGACGCGCTGGTGGGGCTTCGCCAGCGGCGAGACGCTGCTGACCTGCAACCTCGACAGCCCCGAGGGCAAGGCGGCGATGGCGCGCCTGACGCAGGGGACGGATCCCAAGAGCGCGCGGGCGACGCCGCTCGGCGCGTTCGTCTACGCGCTGGCCGAGAGCAAGTCGCTCGCGGACGCGCGCGCTCGCTGCACCGCCCTCCTGGCCGGCGCGTAGCCTCCTCACCCGGGCTTCGGCTTGCGCGGCCCCGGCAGCCGGGCGATGCTGCCCCGAGGGGCCACGCGTGGCTGCAGGATCGTTCCGGCGCTTTCCCGTCGCCGGCGGCATCGCCGCCTGGCAGATTCCGCTCGTCGCGACGGCGCTTGGTCTGGGGGCCCTGGGTCTCGGGCTCGTGGAGCTGGCCGTCGCCGTCGGCGTGCTGGGGTCCGTGGCCCAGAGCCTTCTCCGGGGCGTCGTCGTCGAGATCTCCCCGCGGGGACTGACGCGCGGATTCCTCCTCAACGGCCGCTTTCTCGGACGCACCACCGTGATGGCGTGGGAGGCCGTCGCGAGCGTGCACACCGACTGGCGCCGGGCGGGCGACGACACCGCGCTGGCGACGACGGTGCGCGATGGCCACGGGCGCGCGATCCACTTCACGACCGCGATGGGTCTGCGCGGCTACTGGGCCTGCGTGACGTCCGTGGCCGCCCGCGTCCCGGCCGCCCGGCAGTCCGGCCTCACCGAGGCCCTGGTGGCCGGCGAGCCGCCCGGACGGCGTAGCATCCTGTCGGCCGCGGCAACGGCCGGCACTCTCGCCCTCATCCTGGTCACGCTGGTGGGCATCCACTACCTCTGGGCGCAGGGGCCGAGCAGCCTGGCGCGCTACCTCGAGCAGACTGGCGCAGCGCGTTAGGCGTCGGTGCCAACGATCCTTGGTGCGGCCACCAAGAAGACCGTCCGAGGCCAGCCAGCGCTTCCATCGAATCAGGTACTTGGAAAGTATCGGCCCTGGCACGTCTGCTGCTACCCGGTGCCCGGCTTAGCTCACCGCGCGGCGCGTGTCGCCCGTCGCGCCACAGGGTCTGGCCCTTCGAGCTCTTCGGCAAGGATGCCGGGGACGGTGGCAGCGGGGAGAGATCATGGCCCAACCGCACGAGATCGACGCGAAAACCCGTGAGGCCTACTGGAAGGACACGATGCGGATCACCTGGATCATCCTGGTCCTGTGGTTCGTCTCCTGGGTGGGCCCGCTGGTGCTCCACGGCCCGCTGAACAGAATCGTCATCTTCGGCTTTCCCGTCTCGTACTGGTTCGAGGCGCAGGGCTCACTGGCGTTCTTCATCGTCCTCATCGTCTGGTACGCGATCCACATGAACAAGCTCGACAAGAAGTACGGCCTCCAGGAGGACCAGCAATGAGCTGGGGCCGGATCTTCGGGATCTACACGGGCGCGTTCATCCTCTTCACGATCCTCCTCGCGCTGGCCGAGTACTGGCAGCTCATTCCCAACCGCGGCATCGCGTACACCTACCTCGTCGTCACGATCGGCGTGTACGCGCTCATCGGCATCCTCTCCCGAACGGCCAGGCCCGACCAGTACTACGTGGCGGGCCGCGGCGTCCCCGCCTTCTTCAACGGCATGGCCACCGGCGCCGACTGGATGAGCGCCGCCTCCTTCATCTCGATGGCGGGCGCGCTCTACGCCACCGGGTTCGACGGCCTGGCCTACGTCACCGGCTGGACCGGCGGCTACGTGCTGCTGGCGATCTTCCTGGCGCCGTATCTCAGGAAGTTCGGCGCCTACACGATTCCTGACTTCCTGGCGCTGCGCTACGGCGGCAACGCCGCCCGCGTCGTGGGCCTCCTCATGGCCATCGGCGCCTCCTTCACCTACCTGATCGCCCAGATCACGGGCGTCGGCATCATCATGGGCCGGTTCCTGGGCATGGACTTCAACGTCGGCGCCTTCGTCGGCCTGGCCGGCATCCTCGTGTGCTCGATGCTGGGCGGCATGCGGGCGGTGACGTGGACCCAGGTTGCGCAGTACATCATCCTGATCATCGCCTACATCACCCCGGTGGCCATGCTGTCCTACCGCAACTTCGGCGTGCCGATTCCGGAGCTGATGTACGGACAGGTGCTCCAGGACATCACGCGGATCGAGACCGAGCTCGGCGTCAAGAAGCTCTGGGTGGACA
>DASTOJ010000214.1:0-10015 GCA_035762565.1 Candidatus Methylomirabilota bacterium
CAGTCGCCGACCGGACCGCGATGCACCCGGATCTCGTCGGCGAACGCGCGGCTGACCTCGGCCCAGCGCGCGGCGATCCAGTCCGCGTCGACGTACTCGCCGCCGTCCACGGGCGGGACGGTCCCGGCCAGCCGGGCGCGCTCGTCCCGCGGGCACTCGACCTCGACGCGCTCGCGCCGCTCCTCCAGGTCGGGGACGGCGCAGAGCCGGGTCACGAACGCCCGGCCGACGTCACGCAGGAACGCGAGCGGCGGGGCGAGCGGGGCGTCGACCTCGGTCGCCCCGAGGTCGAGCAAGGCGTGCCCGGCTCCGCGGGCGAAGGCGCGGGCGACGCGGGCGCGGGCTGCAACGGACAGACCGTCGCTTGCCTCGTCGTCGACGGGCGCCACGTCAGCAAGCAGCGCGCCCGACGGCAGGATGGCCACGCGCATCGGAGGCACTGTACGCGCGGGCGGCGCCCGGGCGCAACCGCAGAGTGCCGTCAGCTCAGTCGCGCCCGGATCGCGGCCACGAACGCCAGCAAGTCCTCGAGGCCGCGCCCGACGATCTCGACGACGATCGCGACATCGACGATCTCGTACCCGTGGACGAGAATGTTCCGGAAGCCGACCATCCGCCGCATGGTCGCGGCCAGGGCGGACGTGATCCAGCCGCGGCGCTCCAGGAGGTCGAACAGCTCCCGGTTGGTACGCGGCTCGCCGAGCCGCTCGTCCGAGACGATGTGCGAGGCCACGTCGAGGGCGGCCTGGATGGCGATCTGAAGCGTGTGCTCGACGAACCGCTCCTCGCGCACGTCCGAAGCGATGGCGCTGGGTCGGGCAAGCTGGCGCAGCTGCTGCACGCACGTCTCGATGAGGGCGAGCTTCTTGGCGATCAGCTCCTTGTCGGTCACCGGCCGGGAACGCGGGCGGCGCGATACTGGTCGAGGACGGGCTTGAGGTCGAAGAACTCGTTGCGGGCGCGCACTTCAAACGCGATGCGGGCGGAAGGGTTTCGGTCGACGAGAAGCCGGCCGTCGCGGAGCACGCGATGAGCCAGGTCGGCGGGGGCGCGATCGAGGAGGATCACCTGCGTGGGTACTCCCAGGAGACGCTCGAGCTCGGCTTCGAGATCAAGCGGCAGGTCGGCGAAGGTTGCTGCGGGTGGCCGCGCGAGCAGGACGCCCACGTCGACGTCGCTC
This sequence comes from Candidatus Methylomirabilota bacterium, assembly GCA_035762565.1. Lineage (GTDB taxonomy): Bacteria > Methylomirabilota > Methylomirabilia > Rokubacteriales > CSP1-6 > AR5. The sequence continues at coordinate 1,181 of DASTOJ010000214.1, forward strand.
GTCGCCCGGGACGTGCCGCGCGCTACGCTGCCGAACAGATAGGCGGCGACGACCTCGGGCGCCCGGGTCTGGAAAAAGGTGCGCAGCCGCTGCTCGATCGCTGCGTCATCCATTGGTAGAATTATAGCCTCCGTCGCTTGCGTCAGGAGCAGTCCCCGCCCGGCCCCGCCCATGCGCTCCATCGGCATGCGGTCGTAGTATCTTGCCGAGACATAGTGACGGAAAGGATCGGCCGATGAGGTGGGAGCGTACAGTGACCGTGATCGGCTGTCACGTCGGGGGCGAGGACAACCACGTGATCGTGGGCGGTGTGCTGCCGCCGCCGGGCGCGACCATGTTCGCGAAGAAGCGCTACCTGGAGACGCGCGGGGACGAGCTGCGGCGCTGGCTCCTGCTCGAGCCGCGGGGCAAGCCCACGCTCTGCGTGAACCTCGTGACGCCGCCAACCAGGCCCGACTGCGACGCGGGCCTGATCATCATGGAATCGGCCGACTATCCGCCGATGTCAGGATCGAACACCATCTGCACCGTCACCGTGCTCCTCGAGACGGGCATGCTGGCGATGCGCGAGCCCGTGACCTCCCTCACCCTGGACACGCCGGCGGGCCCGGTGCCCGTCGAGGCGCGCTGCCGGGGCGGCAAGGTGGAGCGGGTGCAGTTCACGAACGTCCCGTGCTTCGCCACGCACCTCGGGGCGAGCGTCGACGTCGAGGGGCTGGGCCCGATCGCGGTCGACGTGGCCTACGGCGGCGCATTCTTCGCGATCGTCGATGCGCCGTCGCTCGGCTTCGCCGTGGAGCCGAAGGAGGCGCGCGACCTGGTCGTGCTCGGCAACCGCATCACGGCCGCCGCCGCCCGTCAGCTCCCCGTGCGCCACCCCGAGAATCCGGACATCCACGGCGTGACCTTCACCGAGTTCGCCATGCCGTTCACGGGCCCGGGCACGGTGAGCCGCAACGCCGTGATCGTCGCCCCCGGCCGCGTCGACCGCAGCCCCTGTGGCACCGGCACCTGCGCGCGGCTGGCGGTGCTGCACGCGCGCGGGCAGCTGGCGCCCGGCCAGGGCTTCGTCCACGAGTCGATCATCGGCTCCCGGTTCGAGGCTGCGATCGCCGGCGAGGCCCCGGTGGGTGGACGGCCGGGCATCGTGCCTACCATCGCCGGCCAGGCGTGGATCACCGGCGTGTTCCAGCACGGCGTCGATCCGACCGATCCCTTCCGGGCCGGCTACACGCTGCCCGACCTGTGGTTCGCCTGACCGGCCGGCTGGAGCAGCGGGAGCGGTTCCACCGGGAATCCTCGATCCTGCCACGCCAGGAACCCGCCCGCGAGGGGGCGCACGCGGGTGACGCCCAGCCGCCTGAGCGCGAGCGCCACCCGGGCGCTCGTGGCCTCGTTCGGTCAGGAGCAGTAGACGACGACGTCGCGGTCGCGCGGGATCTCCTCGTGTCGCCGCTCGAGGTCCTCGGCCGCGATGCGCAGCGCGCCCGGGATCACCCACGGGGCGGTGGCCACGTCGAGCGCCGAGCGAAGATCGACGACGAGTACCGGGGTCGCGGTGGCGATCGCGGCCTTCAGCTCGTCCGGGCTGATCCGCGCGATCCGGAGGCTGCGGAGAAACCGCCGCCGCTGGAGCCACTTGACGGCGACGTAGAGCGCCACGGCCGCCGCGACGAGGGCGAGGAGCACGCCGCCGAGGCGCCCGCTCTCGTTGGCGACGTGCTCGAGGGCGTCGCCCGCCACATAGCCGAGGCCGCCCCACGCCCCTGCCCACACGAACGCCCCCAGGGCGCTGTAGACCGCAAATCGCGGAAGCGTGACCCCCACGACCCCCGCCAGTGGCGGCGCCACCGTGCTGAGGCCCGGCACGAACTTGGCGAAGATCAACGCGCCGGCCCCGTAGCGGACGAAGACGTTCTCCGTGCGGCGAACGCACGAGTCCGGCTCGAGCGAGACCTTGCAGACGAGGCGAAGGACTCGACTCCCGCGCGCTCGCCCGAGTGCGTACCAGACGGTGTCGGCCATGAGCGAGGCCACGACGCTCAGCAGCAGCGCGAGACCGAAGTTGATCTTGCCGACCCCGGCCAGGGCTCCCATCGCCAGGAGCGCCGGAACGGCGGGAACGGGAATGCCGAGCTGGTCGACGAGAACGTACAGGAACACGAACGCCTCGCCGTGCCGGAGGATGAAATTGACGGCGTCGCTCACCGTCGCCGCCGCCACTCCGCGAGCCGCTCCACCGCCACGTAGAAGGCCGGCACCAGCAGCACGCCCAGCACGGTGACCGCGAGCATCCCGCCGACGACCGTGGTGCCGATCGAGTGCCGGCTGGCCGCGCCCGCCCCCGAGGCGACGACCAGCGGGAGCGAGCCGAGGATGAACGCGAAGGACGTCATCAAGATCGGGCGGAAGCGGATCCGCGCGGCTTCTCGAGCGGCCTGCCGGATGCCGAGACCGCGCTCGCGACGCTCCTTGGCGAACTCCACGATCAGGATGGCGTTCTTGCTGGCCAGGCCGATGAGCAGGGCGAGGCCGATCTGCGCGTACACGTCATTGGCGCCGCCGCTGAGCCACAGGGCGCTCAGGGCGCCGAGGACACCGAGCGGCACGGTGAGGATCACGGCGAGCGGGACCAGCCAGCTCTCGTACTGGGCGGCCAGGACGAGGAAGACGAAGAGCGCGGACAGCGCGAAGACGAACCCCGCCCGGCTGCCCGCCTCGATCTCCTGGAACGCCAGGCCCGACCACTCGTACGCCATGCCCGGCGGCAGGCGCCGCGCGATCTCTTCCATGGCCGCGATGGCCTGGCCGGAGCTGGCGCCGGGTGCGGTGTCGCCGGCGATCTCCGCCGAGCGGTAGAGATTGTAGTGGGAGATGGAATCGGGCCCCGTGATCGGCCGCACGGTGACGAGCGTGCCGAGGGGCACCATCTGCGGGCCGTGGCCGTTCGGCGCGGCCGAGCTTCGGACGTAGAGTCGTGCGACGTCGCCCGGTGTCGCGCGGAAGCTCGGCTCGGCCTGGAGCTGGACGCGGTAGACGCGGCCGAACGCGTTGAAGTCGTTCACGTAGAGCGAGCCCAGGAAGATCTGCAGGCTCGAGAACACGTCGGACAGCGGCACGCCGAGCGCCTTGGCCTTGGCCCGGTCGACCTGGGCGTCGAGCTGCGGCACTCCCGGCCGGAACGCCGTGAACGTCGTGGCCAGCTCCGGCCGCTGGCGGGCCGCCTCCATGATCTGGCGGGCGGTGGCGTCGAGATCCCCGAGCGGCCCACCGCCCACGCTCTGCAGCTCGAACTGGAAGCCGCCACCCGAGCTGATGCCGCGGATGGGAGGCGGCGGAAACACGACGACGACAGCCTCCTGGATCGCGCCGAGCCGGGCTCGCAGGCGGGCCAGGATCGCCGCGGCCTGCAGGTCGGGCTCCTCGCGGTGGTCCCAGGGCGCGAGCCTCGGAAAGAGGGAGGCGACGTTCGGGCCGTTGACGCCCGAGATGAAGCTGCGCCCGCCGATGGCCACCATGGTCTCGACGCCGGGCGTCTCGGCCAGGATCTGCTCGATCTGGCGAACGACGGCGTCGGTCCGCTCGAGCGAGGCGCCGTCGGGAAGCTGGACGTTGACAAGCAGGTAGCCCTGGTCCTCGGTGGGCGCAAAGCCCGTCGGCACACTGCGCAGCAGCAGGTAGCTGGCCCCGCTCAGGATCAGCAGGACGGCCACGGCCAGCGCCGATCGCCGGACGACGTGCTGGACGGTGCGATCGTAGCCGGCGGTGAGCCGCGCGAACGACGCGTTCCACACCCGGGCCAGCCAGCGCTGGCGCGTCGCGCCGGCCGGCCGCAGCAGGACGGCACAGAGGGCCGGCGTCAGCGTCAGCGCGTTGACCGTGGAAAGCACCACGGACACCGCGATCGTCAGCGCGAATTGACGGTAGAGCTGGCCGGTGATGCCCGGCAGAAACGCGATCGGGATGAACACCGCCAGCAGGACCAGCGTGGTGGCGATGACCGGGCCCACCACCTCGGCCGTCGCCTGCCGGGTCGCCTCGCGCGGCGCCAGACCTCCCTCGTCGAGGTGGCGCTGGGTGTTCTCCACCACCACGATGGCGTCGTCCACCACGATCCCGATGGCCAGGACGAGCCCGAACAGCGTCAGCGTGTTGATCGAGAACCCGAACACGCTGATGACGGCGAAGGTCCCCACCAGCGACACCGGAATGGTCACCGTCGGGATCAGCGTGGTACGCCAGTCCTGCAGGAAGACGTAGACCGTGAGCACGACCAGCCCGATGGCGATGAGGAGCGTCAGCACGACCTCCTCGATCGACACGCGCACGAACTCGGTGGTGTTGTACGGGCGCGTGTGAGTGACGCCGCTCGGGAAGCTCGGGGCCAGCCGGGCCACGGCGGCCTGGACGCCCCGCGACACCTCGAGGGCGTTGGCGCCGGGCAGCTGGAAGATGCCGATGAGCGCCGCCGGCTTGCCGCCCACGCGCCCGAACGACCCGTAGCTCTGGGCGCCCAGCTCCACGCGCCCGACGTCGCGGACCCGGAGGATCGAGCCGTCGGCCCGGGTGCGGAGGATGATGTCCTCGAACTCGGCCGGCGTCGACAGCCGGCCGCGCGTGGTGACCGTGTACTGGAACTGCTGGCCGCGCGGCGCCGGCGGCTGGCCGATCTGGCCGGCCGCCGCCTGAAGATTCTGCTCGCGGACGGCGTCGGCCACGTCGCCGGCCGTCAGGCCCAGGCTGGCGAGCCGGTCGGGGTTCAGCCAGAGCCGCATGCCGTAGTCGCGCCCGTTGAACACGGTCACCTGTCCCACGCCGGGCACCCGCGCCAGCACGTCGACGACCTGCAGCGTGGCGTAGTTGGCCAGGTAGAGCTCGTCCCGGCTACCGTCGGGCGAGGTCAAGGCCACGATCTCGACCAGGTCGGGGGACTGCTTGGTGATGCTGAGCCCTTGTCGGATGACGTCCTGCGGCAGCTTGGCCTGGGCGATGCCGACCCGGTTCTGCACGTTCACGGCGGCGATATCGAGGTTGGTGCCGACCTTGAACGTCACCGTGAGGGTCATCGTCCCGTCGCTCCCGCTGCGGGAGGCCATGTAGATCATGTTCTCGACGCCGTTCACCTGCTGCTCGATCGGCGTGGTCACCGTCTGCTCGACCACCTCGGCGCTCGCCCCCGGGTAGGTGGCCGTCACCACCACCTGCGGCGGCGTGATCTCGGGAAACATCGCGATCGGCAGGAACGGGATGGCCACCGCGCCGGCCACCACGATGACGATCGCCAGCACCGAGGCGAAGATCGGCCGGTCGATGAAGAAGTTGACGAACACCGCCGTCAGCTCCCGGTCGCGGGCGGCAGCGCTTCGAGCGTCGGCTCTACGCGCATCCCCGCGCGGACCTGCTGGACGCCCTTGACCACGACCTGCTCGCCGGGCTTCAGGCCCTCCTCGACGACCCACAGCGTCCCGAAGCGCGGTCCCGTTCGGATGGCGCGCGCCTGGACCGTCCGGTCAGGCCCGACGACGAACAGCGAGGCCGAGCCCTGGCTCTCCTGGATCGCCGCCTGGGGCACCACGAGCGCGTCGGCCCGCTCTTCGAGGAGGATCCGGAGGCGCATGTACTGGCCCGGGCGGAGCAGCCGCTCGGGGTTCGGGAACGTGGCCCGCAGGGCGAGCGTGCCGGTCCGCGGGTCGACGGCGCGGTCGACGAAGTCGAGCCGCCCGTCGTGCGGGTAGACGCTGTCGTCCGGCAGCGTGATGGCGATGCGGGTGGCGCCCGCTCGTTGGCGCCACACGGAGAGCGCCTCGCGCTCGCTCACGCTGAAAGTGACGTACATCGGATCGAGCGTGGAAACCGTGGCCAGCAGCGTGGAATCCGAGCGACCGACCAGGCTCCCGACCCGGACCTCCGCCCGCCCCATGCGTCCGTCGAGCGGCGACCGGATCGTCGTGTAGCCGAGCTGGATCCTGGCGCTCTCGACCACGGCCTCGCCGGCGCGGATGACGGCCCGCGCGTTCTCGATGGTCGCGCGCGCGGCTGCGAGCGCCGCCTTCGCGTTCCCGGAGGCGGCGCGGTCGGCCTGGACCGTGGCCTCCAGCGCGATCATGTTGGTACGGAGCTGGTCGTACTGCTCGCCGGCGATCAGCTCCTTCTGCAGCAGGGTGCGGTAGCGTCGCTCCTGGGTGCGCGCGTTCTCGAGCTGCGCCAGGTCGCGGTCCAGGTTGGCTTGCGCCTGCTGCACCTCGGCCTCGCGCTGGACCAGCGCCGCATCCGCCTGGTGAAGCTGGGCCGTGTCGCGGGCGACGTTGGCCTGGGCCTGGCGGAGCGTGGTCGCGAACGGCTTCGGATCGATCAGGAAGAGGAGGTCGCCGGCCTTGACGTCGGCGCCGTCGGCCACCGCCTGCCGTTCGATGAAGCCCTCGACCCGCGCCCGCACCTCGACGGTCCTGACCGCCTCGGTCTGGCCCACGTACTGGCCGTAGACCGGAACCCGCACCTGGGCCGCGGCGACCACCGTGACCGCCGGCGGCCTCGGGGTGGCACTGACCTCGGGCGAGCGGCTGCACGCCGCCAGCCAGAGCAGGGCGCCGATGAGCGCGAGGAGTCTCATCCCTCCTTGTGATGAGCCGAACCCGCCAGACGCTTCATGCCGGTACAATCCCGGGGGAGGAGAATCTCCATGAGCGAGCAGCGGACGCATCCGGCGCTGGAGCTGGCGCACACGGCGATGAGCGAGGAGGACGCGCTGCGCTTCCTCGAGGGCCATCGCATCCGGCTGGGCAACCGGACAATGGACCCCAAGGCCCAGATCGTGGGCGAGTTCGTCAAGTCGATCCGCGTGCCGGGCTATTTCCCCCCGCTGCCCGAGCTGCGCCAGCAGCTCCGCACCATGGTGGCGCTGATGGACGAGCCGGCGCCGGCGCTGCCTCGTATCGAGGACATCCGCATCCTCGGTCCGGCCGGCGAGATTTCCGCGCGCCTCTACGCTCCCAGCGCGGGCGGCGCCGTACGTCCCGCGGTGGCGTACTTCCACGGCGGCGGCTGGGTGCAGGGAGACCTCGAGACCCATCACGGGCTCTGCGCACGGCTGGCCGCGCAGGCGGGCGTGCTCGTCGTCGCCATCGACTACCGGCTGGCGCCCGAGCACAAGTTTCCGGCCGCGGTCGAGGACTGCCTGGCGGCCTATCGCTGGCTCCGGGCTCGTGGGCGCGACCTCGGCGCCGACCCCACGCGCGTGGCCGTGGCCGGCGACTCGGCCGGCGGCAACCTCTCGGCGGTCGTCTCGCAGCTCGCCGCCGGCGGCGGCACGGCCGTGCCCACGTGCCAGGTCCTCATCTACCCTGCCGTCGATTTCTCGCTCGAGACGGATTCGCATCGCGACCTGGCGGACGGCCACGTGATCCCGCGCGACCGCATCGTCTGGTACATGGAGCAATATCTGAGGACCGAGGCGGACCGGACGGACCTGCGCGCCTCGCCCCTGCGCGCGCCGAGCCTCGCCGGCCAGCCGCCCACGCTGATCGTGACGGGCGGCTTCGATCCGCTCCGCGACGAGGGCCGCGCGTACGGCGATCGGCTGCGCGAGGCCGGCGTGGACGTCGTCTACCGTGAGTACCCGGGCCAGATCCACGCGTTCGTGATGCTGACCAAGGCCATCCCGCAGGGCATGGCGTGCACCCGGGAGATCGCGGAGTACCTGCGGCGGCGTCTGGCCTGACATGATCGGCATCGAGTTCACCACGTTCTCGCTCATCGGCCGGTGCGAGCGCACCGGGATGTTCGGCATCGCCATCGCGACCAGCGAGATGGCGGTCGGTTCGCGGTGCATCCACGTCGCCCCCGGGGTGGGCGCCGTCGTCACCCAGGCCAGCACCAACCCGCGCCTCGGCCAGCTCGGGCTGAACCTCCTGCGCGCGGGCTACTCGGCGCCGCGCGTCCTGGAGGAAATCGCGGCGAGCGACCAGTTCGTCGAGCGGCGGCAGCTCGGGTGTCTGGACGTGACCGGTCTCGCGGCCGCCCGCACGGGCTCCGGCAACAAGCCGTGGGCGGGCCATCGCGTCGAGTGGAACGTGGTCGTCGCGGCCAACGCGGTCGTGGGGGTGGACGTCGCCGACGCGATGTTCGAGGCGTTCCAGAAGGGCGCCGACCTCGCGCTCTGGGAGCGGCTGCTCGGATCCCTCGAGGCCGGGAAGGCGGCCGGCGGCCAGCCGAACGGCGAGGTGTCCAGTGGGCTCTTCGTCGTGGACCGCGAGCCGTACGCGATGGTCGATCTGCGGGTCGACCTGCACCCCGAGCCCGTCGCCGAGCTCCGCCGGCTGGCCGACGCCTACTTCCCGCTGGTCCCCTACTACAACCTGCGCCCGCGCGATCCGAGCGTGCCGCCGGCCGCGGAGTGGCTCGCCGCCCCGCGGCGACGGGGCGGCGACTAGGCGAGGACCGGCGCGGCCTCGTGCCCGACGCGCCGAGAGGATCTTACTCCGGCACGAGGGAGGCGGCGGCCACGGCGTCATCCAGCTCCAGGCCGAGGCCGGGGGCATCCGGCGGCACGAGGAAGATCCCCTCCTCAGTGGCCTCCTCGCGCAGGACCGGGCCCTTGAAGAGGCGGCTCTGGAACTCCAGCAGCGGGTTGTCCGCCATGAAGTACTCGATCCACTTGACGTTGGGGAGCCCGGCCGCCAGGTGGATGTGGACCGCCTGGAGATTCCACGGCGACACCGGCACGCTCGCGAGGGTGGCGAGCGCGTGGATGCGGAGCCAATCGGTGATGCCGCCCGTGATGGCCGCGTTGGGCTGGACGATGTCGACGGCGCCCTGCTCGATGAGCTGGCGGAACTC
>DASTOJ010000215.1:0-19408 GCA_035762565.1 Candidatus Methylomirabilota bacterium
CGACCGTATTGGTGCCCGTGTCGACGATGTAGACGCGCCCAGCGTCCTGGCTGGCCGCGTAGACGTGCCCACCCGAGGGCGTCACACCGAGCCCGTAGAGCCCCGAAGCCGTGAACGGGCTCGCCACCACGGTGTGGCTCGCGGTGGCGATCACCGACACCGTGCCCGAGCCGTTCGCCACGTACACGTGCGAGCCCGTGGGGTGCACGGCCACCCCGCGCGGGCTGGCGCCCACGGTCACGGTGGCGCTCACCGTGTTGGTGGCCGCATTGAGCACGGACAGCGTGCCCGACAGGGCGTTGCTGACGTACACGCGCGACCCGGACGGATCGACGGCGAGCCCTACCGGCCGCTGGCCCACGCCCACCGTGGCCACGACACCGAGCGTCGTGGTGTCGACGACGGAGACCGTGAACGACCCGTTGTTGACGACGTACAGGCGGGTCCCCGCCGGGTTCACCGCGACCCCGACCGGTGAGTTACCGACGGGCACCGTGCCGGCGAGCGTGTTGGTGGCGGTATCGATCACCGAGACGGTGTTCGACAACAGATTCGCCACGTAGAGCCGGGAGCCGCCGGGATGCACTGCCAGGCCGAACGGGGCCATCTCCACCGGCACCGTCGCCACGACGGTATTGGACGCCGTCTCGATCACCGACACGGTGCCGTCGTCCATGTTGCCGACGTACACGTGCGAACCCGAGGGGTGCACGGCCACGCCGAACGGCGTGAAGCCCACGTCCACCGACGTCACGATCGCGTTGCTGGCGGTGTCGACGACCGCGATCGTGTTGCTGAACGACTGCGTGATGTACGCGAACGGCGCGGCGTGCGCGATCGACGCGAGCGAGAACAGCACGCCGCCGACGACGGCCAGGAATCCTCCGAGACGTCGAGTTTTCATGGTTGACCAACCTTGCCCGTGGATGGCTCGCAGCAGGTGCAGCATCTGCACGGTGCCCGGGCCTGCGAGAAGCCCGGTCACAGACGGGTGCGACAGGTGCGAAACGAATGCCACGTTCGCGCGACCGCCAAATCAGGCACGTAGGGCTCACCCGGCCGAGCACGTGCCGGGATGGCCCCCCACGTGACGCAATCCGTCAGCGGCGTACAATGGGGCGGCATGTCACGTCCGTTCGCGCTCCCCGATCTCGGCGAAGGTCTGACGGAGGCGGAGATCCGCCAGGTGCTCGTGCGCGAGGGCGACGTGGTGCGCGAGGACTCGCCGCTGCTCGAGGTGGAGACCGACAAGGCGACGGTGGAGATTCCCGCGCCGATGAGCGGCCGCATCGAGAAGATCCACGTGCAGCCGGGGCAGACCGTGAAGGTCGGCCAGGTGCTCGTGACGTTCGGCGACGGTGCCGCGCCCGCGGTCGCGGAGCCGAGCGCCGGACCGCCGCGACTCGACGGCGCGGCGGGGCGCCGCGAGGGGCCGGCGCCGGCGACCCCGGCCACGCGCCGCCTGGCGCGCGAGCTGGGGGTCGAGCTGCGCGCCGTGCCGGGCAGCGGGCCGGGCGGGCGCGTGACCGAGGACGACGTGCGGGCGGCGGTCAGCGGCGGCGCCAGGCCCGGCGCCGCGGCGCCGGCCGAGCGCGCGCCGGCGGCCGAGCCGCCCGCCGTCGCCCGGCCGCTGGCCCGGGCGGGCGTGGAGCCGCCGCCGCTGCCGCGCTTCGAGCAGTGGGGGCCGGTCGAGCGCCAGCCGCTCTCGCACCTGCGCCGCACGATCGCCGAGCGCATGACGCTGTCGGCGGCGCTGATCCCCCACGTCACCCACTTCGACCGCGCCGACGTCACCGAGCTGGACGCCTTCATCCGGCGCAACCTCGAGGCGAGCCGCGCGCGGGGCGTCACGCTGACGCTCACGAGCTTCGTGCTGAAGGCGGCCGCGCTGGCGCTCGGCGAGCACCCCCGGTTCAACGCCAGCCTCGACTCCGCCGCCGGCGAGCTGATCGTCAAGCGCTACGTGCACCTCGGCGTGGCGGTGGCGACCGAGCGGGGCTTGATCGTCCCGGTGCTGCGTGACGTGGACCAGAAGCCCCTGCTCGAGCTGCAACGCGAGCTGGGCGCGCTGGCCCAGCGCGTGCGTGAGGGCAGGGCCACGCTGGAGGACCTGCGCGGTGGCACCTTCACGCTCACCAACATCGGGGCGCTCGGCGGCACCGGCCTCATCCCGATCATCAACTACCCCGAGGTCGCCATCCTCGGGGTGGCCCGGGCCCGCGAGGAAGCCGTCGTGCGCGAGGGGGCGATCGTCCCGCGGCTCCTGCTGCCGCTGTCGCTGACCTTCGACCACCGCGTGGCCGACGGGGCCGACGGCGCCCGCTTCGCCTCGGGCATCGTCCACCGCCTCGAGCACCCCGACGAGCTGCTGCTGGGCCTCTGATGACCGGCAGCGACCGGGTGGTCGGGTCGCCATGGTGATGGGCGATCTGGTGCGCGAGGTGGACGTGGCCGTGGTCGGCGGCGGGCCGGGCGGCTACTCGGCGGCGTTCCGGTGCGCGGAGCTCGGGCTGGAGACGGTCGTCGTGGACGCGGCCAAGCGGCTGGGCGGGGCATGTCTCTTCGAGGGCTGCATCCCGTCCAAGGCGCTGCTGCACGTGGCGGCGGTGCTGAGCGAGGCGGAGCGGGCCAAGGAGTTCGGCGTCGACTTCGGCGAGCCGCGCGTCTCGCTCGATCCCCTGCGCAAGTGGAAGAGCGAGCGCGTCGTCGGCAAGCTGGCCCGCGGCCTGGCCGCGGTCGCCCGCGGCAAGAGCGTGGATGTCGTGGGCGGCCGCGCGGTGTTCGAGGACTCGCGCAGCCTGCGCGTCGAGGGCGACGAGCCGCAGAAACTCCGCTTCAAGCACGCGGTCGTCGCCACCGGCTCGGCCCCGAGCCCCCTGCCCGGCCTCGCGCTGACGAGCGAACGGTTGATGGACTCCACCGCGGCCCTGGAGGTCCCCGAGATTCCCGCCCGGCTCCTCGTGATCGGCGGCGGCTACATCGGCCTCGAGCTGGGCCAGGTCTACGCCGCGCTCGGCAGCGAGGTGACGGTGGTCGAGATGCTGGACGGCCTGCTGCCCGGCGTCGACCGCGACCTCGTCCAGCCCCTGGCGCGCCGCTGCGAGCGGACGTTCGCCCGGATCCACCTCGGCACGCGCGTCACGTCGCTGCGCGAGACCGGCGGCCGTCTCGAGGCGCGCTTCGGCGAGGCGCCGGGCGAGACGTTCGATCGCGTCCTGGCCGCGGTCGGGCGGCGGCCGCAGACCGCCGGGCTCGGGCTGGAGGCCACCAGGGCCCTGGTGAGCGCGCGCGGCTTTGTCGAGGTCGACGAGCGCGGCCGGACCGCCGACCCGCACGTGTGGGCCGTGGGCGACGTCACCGGCGAGCCCATGCTCGCCCATCGCGCGATGCGTCAGGGCAAGGTCGCGGCCGAGGCGATCGCCGGGCGGCCGGCGGCGCTCGACAACGTGGTCGTCCCCGCCGTGGTGTTCACGGATCCCGAGGTCGCCTGGTGTGGTTTGACCGAGCGCGCCGCCGAGGCGGCCGGGCGCGCCGTGAAGGTCGCCCGGTTCCAGTGGGCCGCCTCGGGGCGAGCCGCGACCCTGGGGCGCAGCGACGGGGTGACCAAGCTCGTCGTCGATCCCGACAGCGGCCGGGTGCTCGGCGTGGGCATCGCCGGCCCTGGCGCCGGCGAGCTGATCGCCGAGGGCGCGCTGGCCGTGGAGACGGCGATGCTGGCCGAGGACGTGGCCCTGACGATCCACGCGCACCCCACGCTGTCGGAAACACTGATGGAGGCCGCCGAGACCCTGCTGCGCTGAAGTGCCTTCCCGCGTGCCGCGTCGCGGAGTGTCGCGCGATCCGATAACATCGGGTCCCATGGACCTCGACCTCACCGATGCCCAGCGGCTCGCGGCCGACACCATTCGCGCGTTCGCGCGCAAGGAAGTCGCGCCGCGCGCCGCCGAGATCGACCGGACCGACGAGTTCCCGCGCGATCTCTACCGCCGCCTGGCGGACCTCGGCCTGCTCGGCATCACGCTGCCCGCCGAATACGGCGGCGCCGCCGCCGACATGCTCACCTGGTCGCTCTGCCAGGAGGAGCTGGCCCAGGCGTCGGCGTCCGTCGCGCACGCCCAGCTTCTGGCGACGATCCTGGGCGAGCTGATCCTGGAGCACGGCAGCGACGCGCAGCGCCGCCGCTGGCTGCCGGCCATGGCCCGCGGGGAGGCTCTCTGCGTGATCGCCCAGACGGAGCCCGGCGGCGGCTCCGACGTTGCCGGGCTGCAGACCTCCGCGCGCCCGACGGGCGACGGCTGGGTGCTGAACGGGACCAAGCGGTTCATCAGCGGCGCGATGGTGTGCGACGTGGCCGTCGTGGTCGCGACCACCGACCGCAGCCTGGGCCGCGAGGGCATCGCGATGTTCCTCGTCGAGGCCGGCACCCCGGGCTTCCGGCCGGGGTCGAAGGACCACATCATGGGCCTGCGGGGCGTCGGCACCGGTGAGCTGGTCTTCGAGGACTGCCGCATTTCACGGGCGGCGCTGCTCGGCAGCGAGCGGGGCGGCTTCAAGCGCGCGATGGAGTCGCTCAACACGGGCCGCATCGGCATCGCCGCCCAGGCGCTCGGCGTCGCCCAGGCCGGGCTCGACGCCGCGCTCGCCTACGCGAGGACGCGCGTCGCCTTCGGCCGGCCCATCGCCGAGCTGCAGGCCATCCAGTTCATGCTCGCCGACATGTCGGCCCAGGTGGAGGGCGCGCGCCTGCTCGTCCGCCGCGCCGCGCTGCTCAGGGACCGGGGCCGGCCGATCGCGCGGGAGGCGGCCGAGGCCAAGCTGGTGGCGGCCGAGACCGCGGTGAAGGTCGTCGGCGACGCGCTGCAGATCCACGGCGCCTCCGGCTACGCCACCGACTTCCCGATCGAGCGGATCTACCGCGACGCCCGCGTCTATCCGATCTTCGAGGGCACCAGCCAGATCCAGCGACTCATCATCGCCCGCCAGCTGCTCCGCGAGCAGTCGTGAAGCCGGCGCTCTACGCCGCGCTCGTCCTCGCGGTGTTCCTGCTGGCCAGCCTCGGAAGCTTCTGGCTGGCCGTGCGCCCGCCACGCCTGTCGATCCCGCTCCGCCCCGAGGACTACCGGCTGACCGTGGAGGCCGTGCGGATCCGCGCCGACGATGGCGTGCGCCTGGCCGGCTGGTTCGTCCCGCGGGCAGGCGCACCGGCGATCGTGCTGCTGCACGGCTATCCGGCCGAGAAGGCCGACCTGCTGCCGCTGGCCACCGCGCTGGCGCCCGAGTTCGCCGCGCTGCTCGTGGATCACCGTTACTTCGGCGACAGCGAGGGCGGGGCGACGACGCTGGGCTTCCGCGAGCGGCGCGACCTCACGCGGGTGCTCGACTTCCTGGAGGCCCGCGGCGCTCCCGTGGTCGGCGTGTTCGGCCTCTCGCTCGGCGGCGCCGTGGCGCTGCTCACCGCGGCGGAGGATCCGCGGATCCGCGCCGTCGCCGCCTACGCGCCGTTCGCGGACCTGAAGACGCTCGGCCACGAGCTGTACGCCTGGATGTGGCTCGCCCGCTACCCGTTCGTGGAAGCGATGCTGCTCTGGTCCCGCCTGGTCTTCGGCGCCGACATCTCGCACCCGACGCCGGCCGGCGCCGCCGCCCGCCTGCGGGTGCCCGTGCTGCTCGTGCACAGCCGGGCGGACGAGCAGATCCCCTTCCGCCACGCCCAGCGGCTGCGGGCGGCGCTGGCCGGCAACGCGCAGGCCGAGTTCGAGTTCCTGGACCGCGGGCGGCACGGCGAGCTCCCGGCCGGGTTCGAGGGGCGGCTCGCCCGCTTCTTCCGCCGCGCGTTGACCCGGGAGGCCGTGTCGTGATCATCGGGGTTCCCCGCGAGATCAAGCCGGGCGAGCAGCGCGTAGCCCTCACGCCGGCGGGCGCCCGGGCCCTCGGCGAGGCCGGCCACCGCGTGGTCGTCGAGCGCGGCGCCGGGACCGGCAGCAGTATCCGCGACGAGGCGTACGCGCGCGAGGGCGCCGCGCTCGCGGCGGTGGGCGAGGTGTGGGCCCAGGCCGAGCTGATCCTCAAGGTGAAGGAGCCGGTGGCCGAGGAGTATCGCCGGATGCGGGGAGGCCAGGTGCTCTTCACCTACCTGCACCTCGCCGCGGTGCCGGAGCTGGCGCGCGCGCTCCAGGCCGCGGACGTCATCGCCATCGCCTACGAGACCGTGCAGCGCGCCGACGGCAGCCTGCCGCTGCTGGCGCCGATGAGCGAAGTGGCCGGGCGCCTGGCCGTGCAGGAAGGGGCGTTCTATCTCACCAAGGCCCGGGGCGGGCGCGGAATCCTGCTGGCCGGCGTGCCCGGGGTGCCGCCCGGCAACGTGGCCGTGCTCGGCGCCGGCACCGTCGGCGTCAACGCCGCCCGCATCGCTCTCGGCCTCGGCGCCGACATCTCGATCCTCGACGTGAACGTCGACCGCCTCCGCGCCGTCGACGATCTTTTCCTCGGCCGCGTCATCACGCTGATGTCCAACAGCTTCAACGTCGACCAGGTGCTCCGCCGCGCCGACATCCTCGTCGGCGCGGTGCTCATCGCCGGCGCCCGGGCCCCGGTGCTGGTCACCACGGAGATGGTGGCGAACATGAAGGAGGGCTCGGTCATCGTCGACGTGGCGGTGGACCAGGGCGGGATCGTGGAGACGATCCGCCCGACGACCCTGCTCGATCCCACCTACGTCGTCTCCGGCGTCGTCCACTACGGCGTCGCCAACATGCCGGCGCTCGTCCCGCGCACCTCGACCTTCGCCCTGACCAACGCCACGCTGCCCTACGTGCTGGAGCTGGCCGGCGGCGTCACGGCGGCGGTGCGGCGCAATTCCGCGCTCGCCCGGGGCGTGAACGTCTGGCGCGGGCGGACGGTCCACCCGGCCGTCGCCGAGGCGCTCGGCGAGCGGCCCACCCCGCTGGAGACGTTACCGGCCTGAGCGGGCCGGACCGGATGCGGGAGCAGCCTGTTTCCGAAATGCCGAGACGTGGCCGGCAACGCGCCGGAACCGCCACACACCCAGGGCCACGACGCCGAAGCCCAGGGCCACCATGCACCATCCGAGCACCACGGAGACCGGTGACGCGAAGAACTTGATGGTCCCGGCGCCGGTGATGCCGAAGGCGAGCGCGGTCCTGACGTACGACAGAAGCGTCCGCTCGTTGGCCAGGACCGTGCGATCTACGGCCAGCTCGTCTCTCAGGATGAGATCGCTGCCCTCGAATCGCTCGTATGGGTTACTCGACACGCTTCACTCTCCGGCCATCAGCTCGAAGACGGGATAGCGATCGGTGATCTCGGCGAACGCCGTCGGGCCGGAGCCGGCGGGCACCGGGAAGTAGCGCTGGACGGTCCGCCGGAAGCGACCGAGGTACGCGCTCAGGATCCTCGGCTTGTCCGCGCCCGACACCACCCGGACGCGGAATCGCCGGCGGCGCCGGCCCTTCTTGAGCGTGACGGCACCGGCCGTCTCGGCGTTGCGGACCCACTGCGTGCGTCCGCGGGGGGCCACCAGCAGGCGCTTGCCGTCGAGCTCCAGCACGTTGACCGGCGTCGAATGCACGCGACCGGTGCGGCGCCCTTCCACCTCCAGCAGGTAGTTGTGACGGAGTCCCAGCCCCAGGCCGACGAGGACGCCGAACGCCCTGTTGAACAGTCGCTCGGAGGCGCTCGGCCTGCGGAACTCTGGCGCCTCGGCGACCGGCATGCGGAGTCCCGGACCCTAGGAGGGCTCGGTCCTGGCGCCGGCCGGCTCCGGCCGGCCGCATGGCACGAACGTCCGCTCGACGAGGGCGCGGGCGGCGGCGGAATCGACGCCGTTGGCCTCCATGCAGGGCGTGGCGTCGGCCAGGATGGCCTCGCGGTCGCCCGACAGCATCCACCGCTTGTAGGTGTCCTCGAATTCGAGGCCGAGGCCCCGCGCGAAGACCGACAGGTAATGCTCGATCGCCAGCGGACCCTCGGCCTCGAAGCGGCAGATCAGCCGCTGGCAGCCATGATAGATGGTCGCCAGGGCGTCGGCGCCGCCCGCCTGCGCGCGCGCGAGCTCGTCGCGCAGGAGGCCGTTCCACACGCCCAGGCCGAGCTGCTGCTGGACAGCGGCGGTGCAGATGCGGCCGAAGCGCGGCTCAGGCTCCACCGCCACGAACGTCAGCCCGGGCACCGACTCCAGCAGCCGGCGCCCGGCGGCGCCCTCGCGGCGGCGCGCGTCGTTGTGGACGTGGGAGTGCAGCGCCACCCGCCGGCGGACCTCGCGTGTGAAGGTCAGGCGCGGCAGCTGCTCGACCAGGAACTCGGCGGCCTGGCGGAAGGGGAACGGCAGGGTGAGCTGCTGGACCTCGTCGTAGAAGTAGATGCAGGAGGGGCACCACATCACGACCTCGCGCGGCGAGAAGCGCTCGAAGAGCCGGATGGTCCCCTGGCTCATGCCGCGCGCGGCCTGGGTGTCGCCCTGCTGGTGATGCACGATGCCGCAGCAATAGCTGGGGCCGCCCACCGCGACGTAGTCGAGGCCGAGGAGGTCGAAGATCGCGGTCACCGTGCGCACCATGTGGGAGGTACGCAGCACGTTGCAGCCCAGGTAGAGCACGACGTCGTGGTGCTCGCCGGCCGGCGGCGGCGCGGTCAGCCGCCAGCGCCGCTCGTCCTTCCGGCTCATGAGGTCCTGGGTCAGCGTGACCTCGCCGAAGTGGGCCCGGTAGTCGTAGCTCATCGCGGCAGCACGGCGCGCGTCGCCTCGATCGCCTCGCGGGCGACGTCGGCGGGATCGCGCTTCCAGGCCTTCTCGTTGGGCGCCTCGTAGGAGGCGAAGCCCGCGTAGCCCTTGGCCGCCACGAGCGCGAAGAATTCGCGGAAGGCGAACGAGCCCTGGCCCGGCGGCAGCCGGTCGAGCGCCTTGCCGGGCTCCAGCCCCGTGCGGGGCGGATCGCTGTACTGCACGTAGGCGATCTCGGCGGGCGTCACGTCCTCGATCTGCTTCAGCGTGGCGCCGCTGCGGCCGAGATGATAGGCGTCGAGCAGCAGGCCGCAGTGCGGATGCCCGGCCCGCGCCAGCACCTCGCGCGTGGGCTCGAGCGAGTTGAGCTGGGCGCACTGCGAGTTGAATTCGACGGCCAGCCGCACCCCGTGGCGGGCGGCGATGTCGCCGACCTCGCGCACGCTGGCCGCCGCGCGGGCGGCGTCGCCGCGCTCCTTGTCGACCGGGCTCATGACGGTGCCGCAGCCGAGCCCGGCCGCGCGCCGGCACTGCTCGTCGAACACGGCCAGCAGCCGCGCGCGCTCGGCGCCGTCGGCCCACATCCAGCCGAACTCCACGCCCACGCAGGCGACCGGCAACCCGCTGGCGCGGACCAGGTCGAGAACGGAGTCCGCCGGCTTGCCGGATTCCTCGGCGCGCCTGAAGTCGAGCCGCCGCAGCTCGACGCCGTCCCAGCCGGTCGCCCCGGCGATCCGGAGCGCGTCGGCCAGGGGCGTGGCGTCGAGCGTCCAGGTGTGCAGCGCCAGGCGCATCACGACGCCCCCAGCGCGCGGGCGGCGCGCGTGACGTCGCGCGGCGCCACCCAGAGGATCGCGCCGTAGCGGCCGGAACCGGCGCAGACGGCGTCGAGCGCGGTGACGTTGATCTTCGCGTCGGCCAGCCGCTGCATCAGCCCGGCGATGACGCCGGGCCGGTCGTCGCCCATCGCCAGGAACGCGCGCTTGGGACCCGTGACCTTCCACTTCGCCTTCCTGGCCACGGCCCGGAACTGGGCCGGATCCTCGGGCACGAAGTCGACCTGGGCCCCGCGACCGCTCGGAAAGCCCGAGAACGCCAGGAGATTCACGCGGGCCTGGCGCAACTCGGCCAGGAGAGCGGCGCCCACTCCGGGCTTCTGCGGGGCCATCACGTAGAAGTAGTCGACGAGGCGGATGGTGTCGGCCATGGCGGCTCCTCCCGCCCGGCGGCGCCGGGCGGGAGGAACCTTATCACGTTTATCAGGCCGGCCGGCGCACCGGGCCCCCGCCGGCGACGACGTCGAGGCGGTCGACGATGCGGACCGGCCGGCCGAGCCGCTCGGCCTCGTGCTCCACGGCCCGGACCGCGGCCTCGCGGACGTCGACCGACGGCACCCACCCTGTCAGCTCGACGCGCGGCCGTCCATTCACTGACAGCGAGACGACGGGCCGGACGGCAGAACCGGCCAGCTCCGGCGCGCGCGCGAGCGGCTCGCTGAGCGCCAGCTGCAGCCGGGCCGCCTCCTCATCACCGCGGCTTCGGGCCTCGAGATAGCGCACGCCGAGCGCGATCAGCATACCGATCGTCACGACGGCCGCGATCCCGACCGCCAGGGACGGTCCCGTGAACCAGTCCATTGCGCAGCGGTACAGCAAGCCACGTGCCGGCAGAGCCCGCGATCACCGTCGAACGAGGCCGGGCTATCATGAGGCGCCCGGGGGGGGACCATGCCGCCCGATCCCGTCGTCTTCCGCGATCTCGCATACGTCTTCGCCGCCGCGGTGCTGGGGGGCGCCGTCGCCTGGCTCGCCCGCCAGCCGCTGATCCTCGGCTACGTCCTGGGCGGCATCCTCATCGGCCCGTTCACTCCGGGGCCGGTCGTCTCCGACGTCCACACCTTCGAGGTCGTCGCGGAGGTCGGGGTCGTGCTGCTGATGTTCTCGATCGGCATCGAGTTCTCGCTGTCCGACCTGCTGCGGGTGAAGTGGGTGGCGCTGCTCGGCGGCCCGCTCGGGATCGCGCTGTCGGCGACGCTCGGCGCCGGGGTCGGCGCATTGCTCGGCTGGTCCCTGCTGCAAGGAGTGGTCGTCGGCCTCGTCGTGGCGGTGGCGAGCACGATGGTGCTGGCCCGCCTGCTGATCGACCGTGGGGAGCTGCACTCGCGCCACGGCCGGGTCATGATCGGCATCACGCTGGTCGAAGACCTGGCGGTGGTCGTGCTGACCGTGGTGCTGCCCGCGCTGGGCGCGCTCGAGCCGGGCCGGCTGCTCGCGGTGGCCGCAGCACTCGGCAAGGCGATCGCCATCCTGGCCCCGTTCGCGTACCTGGCGTGGAAAGTGGTCCCGCGGCTTCTCCTCCGCGTGGCTCGCACGCGCAGCGACGAGCTGTTCCTCATGGTCGCGCTGGCCATCGGCCTCGGCACGGCCGCCCTGACCCAGGCGGTGGGGCTCTCGCTCGCGCTCGGCGCCTTCCTGGCCGGACTGCTCATCAGCAACTCCGACTACGCCCACGAGACGCTGGCCCGGCTCCTGCCCGTGCGCGACATCTTCGTGGCCGTGTTCTTCGTCACGATCGGCTGCCTGATCGATCCGGCCACCGTGCTCGGCCATCTGCCGCTCCTGCTCGCCATCATCGGGCTGGTCGTGGTCGGCAAGCTCGCGATCTGGACGGGAGTCGTGCGGTTGTTCGGCTATCCGCTGGCCACGGCGTTCCTGGTCGCCGTGGGCCTGACCCAGATCGGCGAGTTCTCGTTCATCCTGGTGCAGGTCGCCCGGACCGCTGGGCACGTGGGCGACGACGTCTACAACGCCACCCTGGCCGCCTCGCTGCTGACCATCCTCATCAACGCCACTCTCGTCCGCCTGGCGCCGCGCTGGGTGGAGCCGCGGCGCGCTGACCCGGTCCCGCCGGCGCCGGTGCCGAACGCCGGGCACGTGGTACTGTGCGGCTTCGGCCGCGTGGGCAGCGCGGTCGGCGAGGCCTTCGACACGTTCGGCCTGCCGTACACCGTGGTGGAGCGCAATCCCGACGTCATCCGCGCGCTGCGGGCCCGCGGCGTGCCGAGCGTCTTCGGCGATGCCGGCCAGCCCGCGGTGCTGCACGCCGCCGGCGCCGAGCACGCGGCGCTGATCATCGTGGCGCTGCCGGACGCCGACGCCGCGAGCTCGGCGACGCGGGCGGCGCGGGCCCTCAATCCACGGGCGCCGCTCATCGCCCGCGCCCACCGCACCAACGAGGCGGACGCGCTCAAGCGACGGGGTGCGACCGCCGTGGTCCAGCCCGAGCTGGAGGCGGCGGCCACGGTGATCCGGCAGGCGCTGAGCGCCATGCAGCTTCCCAGCGCCACCACGCTGGCCTATCTCAAGCGCTTCCGGCTCGCGATGAACGCGGCCGACGACACGCCGGCGGCCGAGGGTACGCTGCCAGAGGTGCAGGAGCTGACGCTGGCGGGCGGGCGGCTGGCCGATCAGTCCCTGCGCGAGGCGCAGATCCGCGAGCGGTTCGGGGTGACGGTGGTGGCGATCCGCCGGACGGATGGCAGCGAGGTGTTCAACCCCGAGCCCGACTCCATGCTGCGAGAGGGGGACCGGCTCCGGGTCTTCGCCCTTCCCGACCAGATCCGCGCCATGCGGGTCGAGGCCGACTCCGCCTGAAGTCGTTGTAGACTCCGTCGGGTGAGCGATCGGCCTCGGGCACTCCAGGGTCTCCGTGTTCTCGACCAGACGCAGGTCATGGCCGGGCCCTTCTGCGCCATGCTCCTGGCCGACATGGGCGCCGACGTCGTCAAGATCGAGCCGCCCGGCGGGGAGGCCACGCGCGGCATGGACCCGGAGCTGGCGCCGGGCGTGTCGGCGCCGTTCCTGGCCGTGAACCGCAACAAGCGCGGGATCGTGCTCGACCTCAAGCGGCCCGAGGGCGTGGCCGTGCTGAAGAAGCTCGCCGCCACCGCCGATGTCCTCGTCGAGAATTACCGGCCCGGCGTGGCCCGGCGGCTCGGCGTGGACTACGAGACGCTGGCGGCGATCAACCCGCGCCTCATCTACTGCTCGATCTCCGGCTTCGGGCAGACGGGGCCGTACGCCGAGCGCGGCGGCTACGACCTCATCGCCCAGGGGATGAGCGGCATCATGAGCGCCACGGGCAGCGAGGGCGGCGCCCCCGTGAAGGTCGGCGTGCCGATCACCGACCTGGGGGCCGGGCTGTTCGGGGTGTTCGGGATCCTCTGCGCGGTGCGGGCGCGGCACATCACCGGGCGCGGCCAGCTCGTCGACACCTCGCTCTTCGAGGCCGGCCTCGCGCTCTCGGCGTGGGAGGCCACCGAGTACTGGTACACGGGCCAGGTGCCGCGAGGGCTCGGCACCGCCCACCGGCTGAATGCGCCCTACCAGGCCTTCCGCACCAGCGACGGGCACTTCACGGTAGGCGCCGCCAATGACAACCTCTTCCCTCGCTTCTGCGCGCTTCTCGGGCTCGACCACCTGGTGCAGGACCCGCGCTTCGACTCGGTCGCGCACCGGCTGCGGAACCGCGCCGCGCTGGAGCCGCTCATCGAGGCGGTGACGGTCACGCAGCCCCGCGCGCACTGGCTGGCCAAGTGCGAGGCGGCCGGCGTGCCGGCGGGGCCGATCTACAGCGTGCCGGAGGCCCTCGACGACGCCCACGCGCGGGCGCGCGGCATGGTGCAGGAGCTGACGCATCCGCGGGCCGGGCGCGTGAAGGGGCTGGGCAACCCGGTGCAGATGTCGCGGACGCCGCCGGTGATGGCCAGGGCGGCGCCGATGCTCGGCGAGGACACCGACGCGATCCTGCGCGAGGTAGGTCTCGAGGCGGAAGAGATCGCGGCGCTCCGCGCGCAGCAGGTGGTCGTGTGACGATCCGCTCGGTGCCCGGCCGCACGCCACGGATTCATCCCGGCGCCTGGGTCGATCCCGCCGCGCTCGTCATCGGCGACGTCGAGCTGGCCGAGGGCGTGAGCGTCTGGCCGTTCGCCGTCGTGCGTGGCGACGAGGGCCAGCACATCCGCATCGGGCGCAACACCAACGTGCAGGACGGCTCCGTCGTGCACGTCACGCCGGAGCTGCCGTGCATCATCGGCGAGGGCGTGACCATCGGCCATCGCTGCGTCGTCCACGCCTGCACGGTCGGCAACAACGTGCGCATCGGGATCGGGGCCGTCGTCCTCACCGGCGCCATCATCGCGGACGACGCCCAGGTGGGGGCGGGCGCCGTGGTGCCGCCGGGCAAGGTGGTGCCGGCCGGTACGCTGGTGATGGGCGTGCCCGCGAAACCGGTCCGGCAGATGAACCAGGCGGATCTCGAGGACATCCGACGCAACGCCCTCGAGTACCTGGAGCTGTGGCAGCGCGAGTACCGCGGTGGCGTCAGTAGGCTGGTCGGCCCGTGATGGACCGGCGCACCTTCCTGACTGGCGTGGCCGCAGCGCTCACGGGCGTGGACACCGCCTGCGCGCAGCCGGTGGGGAAGGTCGCCCGGATCGGGCGGCTGTCGCCGCTCTCGGCGGCCGCCGAGGCGCCCTTCATGGCGGCGTTCCGGGCGGGGCTGCGCGAGCTGGGCTGGGTCGAGGGCCAGAGCTTCACGATCGAGAGCCGGTTCGCCGACGGCAAGGCCGAGCGGCTCGCCCAGCTCGCGGCGGATCTCGTTCGACGCGGCGTGGACGTCGTCCTCGTCGGGTCCAACCCCGGGGCCCTGGCCGCCAAGCAGGCGACGCGCACGATCCCGATCGTGATGGTGACGACGGGTGACCCGGTCGGCGGGGGGATCGTCGCGAGCCTCGCCCGGCCCGAGGGCAACGTCACGGGGTTGACCGCGCTCGGCCAGGCCCTGAGCGCGAAGCGGCTCGAGGCGCTCAAGGAGGCCGTGCCCGGCGTCACGCGCGTGGCGGTCCTCGCCAATCCGACCTCGCTCTACACGCCGCCCTTCCTGAAGGAGCAGCCGGACCTCGTCCGGGAGCTGGGAGTGCAGCTGTTGGTGCTGGAGGCCGACGATCCCGGCCGGCTGCCGAAGGTCTTCGCGACGCTGGTCGCCGAGCGCGCGGGAGCGCTCATGGTGCTCTCGGACGTCATGCTCATCAACCACCGCCGGCAGATCGTGGACCTCGCGGCCAGCCACCGGGTGCCGGCCCTGTATCCCGAGCGGGGGTTCGTGGACGTGGGCGGGTTGATGTTCTACGGCGCCAGCCTCGTCGACCTGTACCGGCGCGCCGCGGCCCACGTCGACAAGGTCCTCAAGGGCGCCCGGCCCGGCGAGCTGCCCGTGGAGCAACCAACGAAGTTCGAGCTGGTCCTCAACGCGAAGACCGCCCGGGTACTCGGCCTGACGTTTCCGCACTCGCTCGTGCTGCGAGCGGACCAGGTCCTCCAGTGAAGGCGCTGGCCGGCCTCCGGGTGATCGACCTCACGCAGGCGATGGCCGCGCCGTTCTGCACGATGAACCTGGCCGACATGGGCGCCGACGTCATCAAGGTCGAGCCGCTGGCCGGCGAGGACATGCGCCGCGGCTCGACCGGTCGGAACGGCCACAGCGGCACGTTCGTGACGATCAACCGCGGCAAGCGCGGCATCACGCTCGATCTCAAGCAGCCGGCGGGCGTGGCGATCATGCACCGGCTGGTCAAGACCGCCGACGTCTTCGTCCAGAACTACCGCCCCGGCGCCGCCAAGCGGCTCGGCGTCGACTACGAGACGCTCGCCGCGCTCAACCCGCGGCTGATCTACTGCTCGATCTCCGGCTTCGGCGCGACCGGGCCGTACGCCAGCCGCGGCGGGTACGACCTCATCGCGCAGGGCATGAGCGGGATCATCAGCGTGACCGGCGACGAGGACGGCCCGCCGGCCAAGGCCGGCGTGCCGCTCTCCGACCTCGCGGCCGGCCTCTTCGGCGCCTACGGCATCCTGTGCGCGCTGGAGCACCGTGAGCGAACCGGGCAGGGCCAGCTCGTCGACACCTCGCTGGTGGAGGCGGCGATGGCGCTGACGGTCTGGGAGGCCACGGAGTACTGGGCGACCGGGCGTGCGCCGACGCCGCTCGGCTCCGCCCACCGCCTGGCCGCGCCCTACCAGGCGCTGCGGGCGAGCGACGGCTGGTTCACGGTGGGGGCCAACAACGACCGGCTGTTCGAGGCGTTCTGCCGGGTCATCGACCGGCCCGACCTCGCGGCCGACGCGCGCTTCGCCGGCGTCCGCGACCGGATGCGCCACCGGGACGCCCTCGTCGCCGAGATCGAGCGCACCACCGCCAAGGAGACGCGCGCCCACTGGCTCGCGCACCTCGACCGGGCGGGCGTGCCCGCGGGCCCGATCAACACCTACCCCGAGGCCCTCGCCGATCCCCACGCGCTCGCCCGCGACATGATCGTGGACCTCGTGCACCCCGGCGCCGGGCCGATCAAGGCGCTCGGGGTGCCGGTCAAGCTCTCCGCCACGCCCGGCGCCGTCGACCGGCCGGCGCCGCTGCTGGGCCAGGACAATGGTGACGTGCTCACCGAGCTCGGCTACAGCGAGGCCGAGCAGCGCACCCTGAAGGACAACGGAGTCATTTGAGGAGGATCGACCCGATGCTGACCCGCCGCGAGTTCACCACCGCCCTCGCCGCCCTGCCCGCCGTGGCGGCACTGCCCGCGTCCGTCTTCGCCCAGGCCAGGTACCCGACCCGGACCATCGAGGTCGTGGTGCCGTTCGCGCCGGGCGGCGGAACCGACAACCTGATGCGCACGATCGTGGGGATCATCGACGAGAACAAGTGGTCGCCGATGGCCATCAACGTGAACAACCGTGCCGGCGGCAGCGGCGCCATCGGCTACACGTACCTCCTGAACAAGAAGGGCGACCCCCACGTGGTCGCGGGCGCGGCGCCGACGATCGTGTCGGCCAAGATCGAGGGGCGCCTGCCCGGCAACCACCGCGACATGACGGTGCTGATGATCGTGGCCATCGACGAGCTGATGCTGTCGGTGCGTACGGAGTCGAAGTACCAGACCATCGAGGAGTTCGTGAAGGACGCCAAGGCGCGCCCGGGCCAGCTCACCGTCGCCGGCACCGGCACCAACTCCGAGGACCACATCTTCACCTATCTCTTCGAGCAGGCGGCCGGCATCAAGGTGAAGTACGTGCCGTTCAACTCGGGCGGCGAGTGCACGACCGCGCTCATGGGCGGCCACGTGGATGCCGGCGTGATGAACCCCAACGAGATCGTGGCCCAGGTCGAGGCCAAGAAGGCCAGGAACCTGGCGGTCGCCGCCAAGCAGCGGCTGCCCGACGCCCCCGACCTGCCGACCTTCGCCGAGAAGAAGATGGAGTTCTACTGGGAGCAGATGCGCGGCGTGGTCGGCACCGGCGGAATGCCGCCGGAGGCCGTCAAGTGGTGGGTGGACACGCTCAAGAAGGTGACCGACACCAAGAAGTGGCAGGAGAACTACATCCGCCGGAATTTCCTCACCTCGGTGCAGTGGACGGGCGAGGAGGCCAACAAGTACCTCGACAGCCTCAACGCCAAGTACGAGAAGGCGCTCGGCGACCTCGGCGCGCTGAAGAAGAAGTAGAGCCGCCGGCGTGAGACGGGCCGACCGCGCCGGCGCGGTCCTCCTGCTGCTGTTCGGCGTCTGGTTCGCGGCGGTCGCGCTCCGGAACTACACGTACTGGGGCGCGACCGGCCCCGGCGCCGGATTCTTCCCGTTCTGGCTTGGCCTGGCAATGGCCGTGCTGGCCGCGCTCCTGCTCGTGCGCGCGGCGCGCGAGCGGGAGCCGGGGCCGGGCTGGGTGCCGCGCGGGCGCGGCGCGGTGCGCTTCCTCGGCGTGCTGGGGGCCAGCGTGGCCTTCGTGACGCTCCTGCCGTGGGTCGGCATGGCGCTCGGGACCGTGCTCTTCCTCGTGGTCATCCTGAAAGTCCTCGAGGGTCACTCGTGGACGGCGGCGGTGGGCGTCGCGATCGGCACGGCGGTGGTGAACTGGGCCGTCTTCACCTGGTGGCTCCGGGTGCCGTTCCCGGCCGGCGTGCTGGGGTTCTGAGCCGTCATGGAGCTCTTCTCCAACCTCGCGCTCGGCTTCTCCATCGCGTTCACGCCCTTCAATCTCGCCATGGCGGTCGCCGGCGTGTTCCTGGGCACGCTCATCGGCGCGCTGCCCGGCGTCGGGCCCGTCTCCGGCATCGCGCTGTTGCTGCCGCTCACGTTCGGCATGCCGCCGACGTCGGGCATCATCATGCTGGCGGCGCTGTACGCGGGCTCGATGTACGGCGGCACCATCACTTCCGTTCTCATCAACACGCCCGGCGAGTCCGCCTCGGTCGTCACGTGCATCGACGGCTACCAGATGGCGCTCCAGGGCCGGGCCGGCCCGGCGCTGGGCATCGCGGCGATCGGCTCGTTCATCGCCGGCACGGTGGGCGTCGTCCTGCTGATGGGCATGTCGCCGCTGCTGGCCCGGTGGGCGCTGTCGTTCGGGCCGCCCGAGACGTTCGCGCTCATGCTGCTCGGGCTGACCACGGTGACCGGCCTCACCGGGGACAACGCGCTCAAGGGCTACATCAGCATGGTCCTGGGACTCATGCTCTCGATGGTCGGCTTCGACCTCATCTCGGGCGATGCGCGCTACACCGCCGGCATCAACGAGATGCTCGACGGCGTCGACTTCCTGCCGGTGGCCATCGGCCTGTTCGGGCTCGGCGAGGTCCTGGCCGGCGCCGAGCGGGCGGCGGGGATGGACATCCTCAAGGCGCGCTACGGCCTGCGCGACGTGCTGCCGAGCCTGGCCGACTGGACGCGCACCCGCTGGTCGATCGCCCGCGGCGCCGCCCTCGGCTTCGTGGTCGGCGTCCTGCCCGGCGCCGGACCCACGATCGCCTCGTTCCTCGCCTACACCGTGGAGAAAAAGGTGTCCCGGCACCCCGAGGAGTTCGGCCGGGGGGCGATCGAGGGCGTGGCGGCGCCCGAGGCCGCCAACAACGCCGCCTCGGCCGGGGCCATGGTACCGATGCTCACGCTGGGGATCCCGGGCTCGGCCACGACGGCGGTGATGCTCGGCGGGCTCATGATGTGGGGGCTGCGGCCGGGGCCGCTGCTGTTCGAGAAGAACCCCGATTTCGTCTGGGGCCTGATCGCCTCGCTGTACATCGCGAACGTCATGCTGCTGATCCTCAACATCGGCTTCATCCCGATCTTCGTGCGGGCGCTGCGCGTCCCCTACTCGATCCTGATGACCCTCATCGTGGTCTTCTGCATCACCGGCGCGTACTCGCAGAACAACAAGCTGTGGGACGTCGGCCAGATGCTGGTGTTCGGCGTCGTCGGCTACGGGATGAAGAAGCTCGACTACTCGCCGGCCGCGCTCGTGCTGGCGCTGGTGCTGGGGCCGCTGGCCGAGCGCGCCCTGCGGCAGGCGCTCATCATCTCCGACGCCGGCGTGCTCATCCTCTTCCAGCGCCCGATCTCGGCCGTGTTGACCGCCCTGGCGATCCTCGCCGTCGCGATTCCGGTCGTCCGCGCGGTCCGCGGCGCCGTCGCGGGCGGGCACGCCGACATGGCCCGAACCCCAGCCGCCCGCCCCTGACTCTCGCACGGCGTGGTGACGCCGGAGGACGGGCGTCGGGGCTTGCGGGCGCGCCATCATGACGAGCCGGGCGCCGAGCCAGTTACGGCGACAGGCGAGCCATGCG
>DASTOJ010000216.1:0-11408 GCA_035762565.1 Candidatus Methylomirabilota bacterium
CCCTGTCCGACACGTGGCCGGATTACATGGAAGTGCAGGGACGCGAGAACAGCGTGGGGCTGCGCGCGGTGGGCGTGCCCGGCACGCTGGCGGCCTGGTGCGAGATGCTGGCGCGCTTCGGACCGCCCCGGCAAAGCCGTGGCGGTCCTCGACACTCCTAGCGAAACAGGAGGCTGGAATGGATCGCTACACGAAGGTCGTGCTCACCGTGATCGCCGTGGCGCTCGTGGTCATCGCCGCGCGTCCCTGGACGCCCAGCGTGCTCGAGCAGGTGCTGCCCGACTCCGCCCAGGCCCAGACGGTCACGCCGAAGTACGACGTGACGATCCCCAAGGCGTGGGGCAAGTACGTCGCCTACAGCAACAACAACCTGCTACTCGAGGCGCCCGACGGCCTGCGCATCGTGGACGTCGAGGGCAAGGCGCCGGAGTACCCGAAGGTCAAGGTCCTCATCCGCTGGCAGTAGCGGCCAGCAGCCGGCCATAGCCGCGCACGGGCTCGGCGACGGCGAGCATCCGCAGCGCCTGCCACAGCGTCGCCGTCTGGCTGGTGACGACAGGCTTGCCCAGGTCGCGCTCGAGCCGCTCGACGATGCCAGCCGTCGGCAGGCCGGTGCCGCTGATGAGCACCGCCTCGGCGCCGGGAGCGTCGGCCGCGCGACCGAGCGCGTAGGCGCGGGCCTCGCTCTCTTCGTAGATGTTCGCCACGCCGTCGAGCCGATGATGCGCCACGATATCGAAGCCCGCCGCCTGCCAGTACCGCCGGCCCGCCGCGGCGATGACGTCCGGGTACGGCGTGGCCAGGGCGAGGCGGCGGACACCGAGGTGGTGGAGCGCGTGCAGGATCGCCGACGCCGCCGTCAGCGGCTGGGCGCCACTGAGGTCGCCGAGCCGGCCGAGCAGCGCGGCCTCGCCCGCGAAGCCCGTCAGGTAGCTCACGGCCGTGTGGGCGAGGACGACGACGGCCGGCTTGACGCCGGCCAGTGCGCGGGCGGCGGCCGGCAGCGAGTCGAGATAGCCGAGCGTGCGCTGCTCCATGCCGTCGGCCGCGCCCGGGTCGCCGGCCAGGGTCTCCAGACGCGCGAAGTGGATGGTCACCCCGGGCGGCGCCATCCGGTACAGCTCGGGCTCGATCGTCGGGTTGCCGGCCGGGACCAGGACGCCGAGCCGGTGGCTCACCCGAGCCTGTCGTAGGCCAGTCGCGCCATCCGGCCCATGAGCTGATAGGCCGCCGTGAACCCCGGCGTGCCGTCGGGCAACGCCTCGGGCACGTGCTCCGTGTAGATGGTGAGGACGCACAGCGGGCGATCGCCCTTGAAGATGATGCCGGCGTCCATGAAGCCGCGCGAGCCGGTGCCCGTCTTGTGCGCGACCTTGGTGCCGAGCGGCAGCTGCGAGGGCAGCCGTGTCTTGAGCTTCTGCCACGAGAGGATATCGAGGCCGAGGCGGCACAGCTCGGGCGTGCTGCCCAGCCGGCGCGCAACATCGGCATCCGTCGTGCCTTGGAGAATCATCTCCAGTAGCCGTCCCTGATCATTGGGCGTCGTCGTGGTCACCTGCTCCAGCGTATGGTCGCGGCCGAGCCGGGGCGGGATGCCGAACCGGTGCGTCGTGCCCGTCATCCCGACCGACTCGCACCAGCGCTGGATCGTTTCCAGGCCGACCAGGTCCACCACCGTCCCCGTGCAGGTGTTGTCGCTGACGATGATCATCATCACCAGCGCGTCGCGGAAGGTGATCCAGAACCCCGGCGTCAGGTGCTGGAACGTGCCCGAGTCGTTGTCCTGGTACCTCGCCTCGATCGTGACCTTCTGATCGAGCGCGAGCTTGCCGGCGTGCACGGCCGCCAGCGCCGCCATCATGATGGAGATCTTGCGGGTGCTGGCCGAGGGCACCGGCACGTCGCCCGAGCGGTCGGCGCGGGCGCCGGTGGTCAGGTCTTTCAGGTACCAGCTCGTCTGGAACGGCAGGGCGTCGCACAGGTCGTCGAGGCGCTCCACGAGGTCTCGCATGTCGGCTCCGTTGCTTCGGGGTTAGCGGCGGTCCAGCCAGACGTTCCAGAAGTGCATGTAGGGGCCCGGCTCGTAGCCGGCGACGTCCTTGCGGCGGGCGTCGAGGCGGAAGTAGTCGCCGATTTTCAGGCGAGGCGCGTCCGCGTAGAAGATCTGCTGGACCTTCTCCCACAGGGCGTAGCGCTTCTTGAAGTCCAGCTCGCGCCCCATGGCTTGCAACAGCTGGTCCTTCTCCGGGCCGCACCACCAGCCGGGCCAATCGCACAGGACCTGGGCCGAGGTGGACGGCTCGGGGACGAAGACGAAGGCCGTGCTGAAGGCGTCCCACAGCTCGGCCTTGTTGCGCCGCTGGACGACGGTGGCCCAGTCCGACACCTGGAGGTCGATCTTGAAGCCGACCTCCTCCAGCTGGCTCTTCGCCACGACCGCCGGCTTGTAGTGGTGCTCGTACTCGGTGGTGACGATCCAGCGCATCGGCTGCCCGGCGTACCCGGCCTCCTTGAGCAGCCGCCGCGCCTTGTCCCTGTCGCGCTGGTTGTAGGCGGCGGCGCCCGCCCGGGAGTGCCACGGCAGCTCCTGGAAGAAGAGTCCCGGGTCCAGACGGAAGAAGTCCTTGTGCCCGAGCCCGGCCAGCATCATCGGCTCGACGTCGAGCGCGGCCTGGGCGGCCAGCCGCATACGCTTGTCGGCCATCAACCCCTGCTTGGTGTTGAAGACGATCGTCACCCACCCGTACGGCTTGACGACCACGGGCTGCACGCCCGGCGCCGATCTCACGCGGTCGTACTGGTCGGGCTTGACCTGCTGGATGTAGTCGTACTCCCCGGTCACCATGCCGGCCTGCCGGGTCGCGTAGTCGGGCACCGGCATGAACAGGATCTCGTCCACGTACGCGGTGCGGCGGCCGGCCAGCCCGCTCGGCGCTTCGGCGCGCGGTGTGTAGCCGTCCCAGCGCGCGAGCTTGATGTGGCGGTCGGGCTTGTGCTCGACGAACCGGAACGGCCCGGTGCCGATGAGCTCCTTGAGGGGCCCCGCCGCGGCCGCGTCGAGCGCCTCCTTGGGATAGATGACAGCGGCACTGTCGACCTGGGCGAGCACGGTGAGCAGGCTACCCGAGGGCTCCTTGAGGCGGATCTCCACCAGCGCCGGCCCCTTGGCCTCGACCGCCTCGACGTTCTTGAACACGGCCTTGCCGGTGCTGGCGATCGCCCCCCAGCGTTGGAGCGACGCCACCACGTCGGCCGCCGTCAAGGCCTTGCCGTTGTGGAATTTCACGTCCTTGCGCAGGCGGATCGCGTAGCGCTTGCCGCCGTCGAGCACCTCGTGACCCTCGGCGAGCAGCGGCGCGGGCTGGTACTTGGCGTCGAGCGCGTACAGGCCCTCGAACATGTTGATGCCGATCTCGCGCGTGATGACCGCCGTCGTCGCGTGGCCGTCGAGCGTTGGCGGCTCGCCGATCATCCCCACCCGCAGCACGCCGCCCTTCCTGGGCGTCTGCGGCTCCCCGGGGGCAGCCGTCAGCCCGACCGCGACGGCGATGACGCTCAGCACGCCGGCCAGCGGGAACATTCGCACTCGCATGCTCTTCCTCCGGTGGGACAGACGCCCGCACGATACCACGGCGGGCGCGGGCTACCGGTACCGGTCGTCGATCTCGACCTGATAGCCGTCGGCCAGGCGGTTCGTCTCGTTGGCCATGCCCACCACGGCCATCAGCTCGCCGAGCATCTCCTCGGTCATGCCGTGTCGCCGGGCGGAGGCGGTGTGGGCGGCGATGCAGTAACCGCAGCCGTTGGTGGCGCTCACCGCCAGGTAGACCATCTCCTTGGTGAGCGCGTCGAGGGCGCCGGGGGCCATCACCGGCTTGAGCGTCTCCCAGGTGCGCCGCAGCGTGGGCGGATGGGTGGCCAGCGCCTTCCAGAAGTTGTTGACGTAGTCGGTCTTCCGCGCAGCCATGATGTCGTCGTAGACGGTGCGCACCTCCGCGCTCGCCTCCCCGTATTCGATCAGTCTGGCGCTGGCCATGGATTGCCTCCCCCGCCGGCGCTCGCACGATACCACGGGAGCGATGGTGCTAGACTCCCGGCCCATGAGCGAGGCGCCCACACGCTACCCCGACCCGGCCATCCACGTCCTGGACCCCGCGTTCACGAAGTACCGGATCGCCAACGCCGGCGTCGAGCGGCTGGCCACGGGCTTCCGGTGGGCGGAGGGCCCGGCCTGGTTCGGCGACGGCCGCTACCTGCTCTGGAGCGACATTCCTAGCAACCGGATCATGCGGTGGGAGGAGGAAAGCGGTGTCGTGACGGTGTTCCGCACGCCGTCGAACCACGCCAACGGCAACACCCGCGACCGCCAGGGACGCCTGGTCACCTGCGAGCACGACAGCCGGCGCGTGACCCGGACCGAGTACGACGGAAGCATCACCGTCCTGCTCGACCGCTTCGAGGGCAAGCCGCTCAACTCGCCCAACGACGTCGTCGTCAGGTCGGACGACTCGATCTGGTTCACCGACCCCCCCTTCGGGATCCTCAGCGACTACGAGGGACACGTGGCGCCCGTCGAGCTGCCGACCAACGTGTACCGCATCGACGGCCGCACCGGCCAGGCCACCGTGGTCGCGGGCGACGTTCCCCGCCCCAACGGCCTCTGCTTCTCGCCCGACGAGCGGCGGCTCTACGTCGTCGCCAGCGGGACCACTCCGCGCGAGATCCGCGTGTTCGACGTGGTGGACGACGGCCTGAAGCTGACCAACGGCCGGACCTTCGTGAATGCGGGACCCGCCAGCCCCGACGGCATCCGCTGCGACGCCGACGGCAACCTCTGGTGCGGCTGGGGCGGCGGCGAGGCCCACGACGGCGTCGTCGTCTTCAATCCCGAGGGTACGATGATCGGCCACATCCGGCTGCCGGAGCGCTGCGCCAACCTCTGCTTCGGGGGCGCCAAGCGCAATCGGCTCCTCATGGCCGCCAGCAAGTCGCTCTATGCCCTCTACGTCAACGCGCGCGGCGCGACGCTGGCCTGACGCCGTGCCCACCCTCGTCATGCTGCCGCCCCAGACTCCCACCACGCGCGAGTGGGCCGCGCGGCTGGCCGCCGCGCTGCCCGCGCTCGACGTGGTCGTGACCGAGACTGAGGCCGAGGCGGCGCGCGCGCTCGACCGCGCGGAGGCCGCGTTCGGGACCCTGCCGCCCGCGCTCGTCCGCGCAGCCGGCAAGCTCCGCTGGCTGCAGGCGCCCCAGGCGGCGCCGCCGGCCGGCTACTACACGCCCGAGCTGATCGCGCACCCGGTCGTCGTCACCAACTTCCGCGAGATCTACAACGACCACATCGCCGCCCACATCATGGCCTTCGTGCTGGCCTTCGCGCGGGGATTGCACTACTACGTCCCCCGCCAGCTCCGGAGCGAGTGGCGCCCCGAGCGACTCGACACCGGGGTCGTCCACCTGCCCGAGGCTACCGCGCTGATCGTCGGCGTGGGCGGAATCGGCGCCGAGACGGCCCGGCTCGCCGCGGCGTTCGGCATGCACGTGATGGGCGTCGACGCGCGCCGCCGGGAGGCGCCTCCGGGTGTGCGCAAGCTCGACGGCCCCGACGCGCTCGACTCGCTGCTGCCGCACGCCGACTTCGTCATCCTCACCGTGCCGCACACGCCCGCCACCGAGGGCTTCATGCACCGCGCGCGCTTCCAGCGGATGAAGCGCACGGCCTTCTTCATCAACATCGGCCGCGGCATGACGACCCGGCTCGACGACCTGGTCGCCGCCCTGCGCGCCGGCGAGATCGCCGGCGCCGGGCTCGACGTGTTCGAGCAGGAGCCGCTGCCGGCCGACCATCCGCTGTGGACGCTGCCCAACGTGCTGATCACGCCGCACACGGCCGGCCACGGCCCGTACCTCGACGACCGCCGCCTGGAGATCCTGCTCGACAACGCCAGCCGGTTCCTGGCCGGCCAGCCGCTGCGCAACGTCGTGGACAAGACGAGCTGGTTCTGATGAGCGAGCGGAGCGGCGGGCGGGTCGTCGTCGACCTGCTGAGGGCCGAGCAGGTCCGCTACATCTTCGGCATCGTGGGCGCGACGTTCCTGGACGTCCTCGACGCGCTCTACGACGACCGCAGCATCGAGTACATCAACGTCCGCCATGAACAAGCGGCGGCGTTCATGGCCGACGGCCTCGCGCGCGTCACCGGACGGCCCGGCGTCTGCCTCGTGACAAGCGGTCCGGGGGCGACCAATCTCCTGACCGGGGTCGCCGCGGCGCACGTCGCCCATTCCCCCGTGATCTCGCTGGTCGGCGGCGTCGAGCGCGTCCACCAGGGCCGGGACGCGTTCCAGGACTACGACCTCGTTGGCATGTTCCGGCCGGTGACCAAGCTCGCCGTCCAGGTCAACCAGCCCGACCGCATCGCCGAGACCTTGCGGGCGGCGCTGCGCACGGCGATGAGCGGCCGGCGCGGGCCGGTCCTCGTGGAGATCCCGCGCGACGTGCTGAGCGCGCGCGTGCCCGCCACCGCCCCGCTGGCGCCCGAGCACTACCGGGTCACCCACCCGCCGGCCGCGCATCCCGAGTCGATCCGCGAGGGCACGCGGCTCGTGCGGCAGGCGCAGCGCCCGCTCCTGCTCGTGGGCGGCGGCGTCAACTGGGCCGCGGCCGGCGACCTGGTCGTGCGCCTGAGCGAGCAGTACGCGATCCCGATGATCACCGCCTACGGCCGCAACGACGCGGTGCCCAACGCCCATCCGCTCTACATCGGCCCGCTCGGCCGGGCCGGCTCTCCCGAGGCGGCGGCGGCCTGCCGCCGGGCCGATCTCCTGCTGGTCGTCGGCTCGCGCCTCGGCCACTTCACGACCCACTTCGACGACCGCTACATCACGCGGGAGACCTCGATCGTGCAGATCGACGTGGACGGCCGCGACATCGGCCGCTACTACCCCGTGGCGGTCGGGATCCAGGCCGACGCCCGCGAGGCGTGCCAGGCGCTGCTCGATGTGCTGGCTCGCGACGGCGCCAAGCCGGCCTCGCCCGACTGGCGCCGGGAGGTCGAGACGCTGCGCGCGCAGCGCCAGGCGCGCCTGGCGGCCGAGGCCGGCCTGACCGCGTCGCCCATCAAGCCCCAGCGGGTCTACGCCGAGTTGCGCCGCGCGCTGCCGCCCGACACGATCGTCGCGCTCGACGCCGGGGCCGCGCCCGCCTACGGCTACGACCGGCTACACTTCAGCCACCCGCGCACGTTTCTCACGCCGCTCGACCTCGGCGGCCTTGGCTTCGCCTTCCCGGCCGCGCTCGGGGCCAAGCTGGGCCGGCCGCAGGCGCCCGTGCTGGCCATCCACGGCGACGGCGGCTTTCTCATGAACGCCCAGGAGATCGAGACGGCGGTCCGCCACGAGATCAACGTGGTCACGCTGGTCATGAACAACAACTGCTGGGGCTCGGAGAAGGCCTACCAGCGGGAGTTCTTCGGCGGGCGGTACATCGGCTGCGACATCGGCAACCCGCGCTACGACGCGTACGCCCGCCTGTTCGGCGCCGCGGGCTTCCACGTCGAGCACCCCGACCAGGTCGGCGACGCCGTGCGGGCGGCGTTCGGCGCAGGTAAACCCGCGATCGTCGAGATCCCCGTCGACCCCGACGAGCTGCCGACGCCCGTGGCCGCCATCAGGCGACCCGAGCCATGAGCGCGTCGGTCACCGTCATCCACGACACGACGATCGTCACCGCCGACGAGGCCGGGACGATCCACTACGGGGCGGCGCTCGCCGTGGCGGGCGGCCACATCGCCGCTCTCGGCCCCACCGCCGACGTGCTCGCCCGCCATCCCGACGCCGAGCGGGTGGATGCTCACGGGCGCGCGGTCTTCCCGGGCCTTGCCAACGCCCACACGCACCTCTCCCGCGTGCTCGCCCGGGGCATCGACGAGGACCTCTCGCCCCCTCACACGCCGCCATTCACGGGGGGCCTGTCGCCGCTGCCGTCGCCGGCGCTCTCGCCCGGCGAGCAGCGCACGATGGTCCTGCTCGGCGCGCTCGAGGCGATCCGCAGCGGCACCACGCTGGTGCTCGAGGAGGGCGGCGGCATCGACGCCTACGCGGAGGCCCTCGCCGATACCGGCCTGCGACTGCTCCTGTGCGAACGCGCGTGGGATCGCGCCCGGGCCGGTATCGGCCAGACCGGCCCCTTCGAGGTGGATCGCGCACTCGGCGACGCCGGACTCGAGCGCAGCGCCGCCCTGCACCGGCGCTGGGACGGCGCGGCCGGGGGCCGCGTGCGGACAGGACTGGCCGTGTGGGCACCCGACATGTGTTCTCCAGAGCTGCTCGGCCGCGCGCGCAAGCTGCAGGACGAGCTCGGTGTTCTCGCAACGGTGCACCTGAACCAGATCTGGGGCGAGGTCGCGGCCGTGCAGGAGCAGCGGGGCGTCCCGCCGACCGAGTACCTCGCGCGCGCGGGCTTCCTGTCGAGCCGTCTGGTCGCCGCCCATTGCCGCTGCATGACGGCCGAGGAAGAGCGAACCCTCGGCGCCGCCGGCGCCGCGGTCGCGTTCAACTCCGCCATCGCCGCCCGCCGCGGGCTCTCGCCGCGTGTCACCGATCTCGAGTGCCACGGTTGCCGCATCGCGCTCGGCACCGACAACATGGCCGAGGACATGGTCGACGTCATGCGCACCGCGCTGTTCATGGAGCGCGTCCGCCGCCAGGACGGCCGGCGGCCCACGCCCGAGGAGGTCCTCGTCTGGGCCACGCGCAATGGCTACCGCGCGCTCGGCGTCCCTGACGGCGGCTGGCTGGCGCCTGGCAACCGCGCCGATCTCATGGTGGTCGATCTCCGGAAGCCGCACCTGACCCCGGCCCTGCGCGTGGTCTCCGACTTCGTGCACAACGGCCAGGCGGGCGACGTCGAGGGCGTGATGGTGGACGGCCGCTGGATCATGCGCGGCCGGCGCGTCCTCACGCTGGACGAGCCGGCGATCGTCGCCGAGGCCGACCGCGTGGCGCGGGCGGCGTGGGGGCGGCTCTTCACCGAGCGCCCCGAGCTTCCCTGGCTCCCCGGTCTCGACGTCCGCCCTTCCTGAGGACCTCGCCTCCTACAGCCACCGCGCGAACCACTGGATCAGCGGGTCGAGCCCACGCGGCGCCAGCACCGCGGTCGCCACGAGACCCACGAGGGTGCCGCCGAGGTGGCCCTCGTGGCTCACGCCGTCGCGGCGCTTCTGGAGCATCAGCACGATCGAGACGATCGTGTAGCCGAGCATGAACACGGGTCCCGGAATGGGGATTGGCACCAGGATCAGCATGATGGACGTCGACGGGTCGAGCACGACGGCCGCCATGACGACGCCGAAGACGCTGCCGCTGGCACCGAGGCAGCGATAGGTCGGGTCGTTCTTGCGGAGCACGTAGACCACCAGGTCGGCGCCGAGCCCCGACACCGCGTAGATCAGCAGGAACCGGGCGGCGCCCAGGGCATTGACGACCGCGTCGGCGAACGAGAAGAGCGCCAGCATGTTGAAGACCAGGTGGAACGCGCCCGCGTGGGCGAAGTGGGAGAGGAGCAGGCCGAGGCGGTTCCGGCCCTGGGCCACCTGGTGGGGGACGAACAGGAACTTTTCGGCGTCCGGGCCGCCCGTGCGCAGCGCCCGAAAGCCGCGCAGGCTGACGGCGACGTTCACGGCGATGATGGCGAGCAGGACGAGCATGGGGGCCATTGTGCAGCCACGGCCCGTGGCGCACTATGCGAATCGTGGCTGCCGGCGCGTACACCCTGGCGCAGTTCGTGACCGACCTCCGGGCCATCGCGGCCTCGACGCAGGACCCGGAGGAGATCGCCGGCCGCGTGCGGCCGCTGGCACGCGAGCTGGCGCTCGCCCGGACGTGGCTCCAGCCGGCGCACTACGCCTGCGACCCCGAGCAGGGCTTCGGCGTGCACGTCCTCCACGAGGAGCCCGACCACACGCTGTTCGTGATCGCGGCGGCCTGGCTCCCCGGGCGTGGGGTGGCGCCGCACAACCACGGAACCTGGGCCGTCGTCGCCGGGGTCGACGGCGACGAGCGCAACACGTTCTGGAAACGGCTGGACGACGGCTCGCGGCCGGGTCACGCGCAGATCCGCCAGCAGGGTGAGAAAGTGTTCGGCCCGGGCGACGTCCTGACGCTGCTGCCCGGCGCGATCCACAGCGTCGGCAACGACACGGCGCAGGTCACGGTCTCGCTCCACGTGTACGGCTACAACCTGAATCTCGCGACCCGCTCGCAGTTCGACCCGCAGCGCGATCTCGAGCTGCCGGTCAGCCTGAAGCTGGCGCGCTGAATCCGGAGCGCGATCCCGCGCCCCCCTGGCCGGCGGTCGATGGCAATGCGCTTGCAGACCGCTCGCTAGAGGATGACGGTGTGGCTCATGTCGTGCTGATCTATCACAATTCGGCGCTCGAGCTACCGGATGGCCGCGTGTACATGGCGCAGGCTTGCGGGCGCGAGCGAGAAGACGGGACATGGGAGGGATGGCTGGAGTTCATGCCTGACGACGGCCCGGTCGTCCTGCGCTCTCAGCGCGAGACAACGCAGCCGAACCTTGCCGCTCTCGAGTACTGGGCCACCGGGATAACCCCGGTGTATCGCAAGGGCGCGCTGGCGCGGACGCTGACACCGCCGCCGGCCGTCGTCGAGCCGCCGGTCCCGTTGCGGTCCTGAACCCCTTCTCGGTGTAGGCCAAGGAACTCCAGTCGCCGCGCCTCAGATCGCGCGATCGGCGCGCAGCCGGGCGATCTCCGTCGCCGACATCCCGAGCAGGCCCGAGAGGATCTCGTCGGTATGGCGGCCCATCGCCGGGCCGGCGTGATCCACCCGCCCCGGCGTCAGCGACAGCTTCGGAACGACGCCCGGCTGCGCCAGCGTCCCCAGCCCCTCGGCGGGAACGTCGAGGATCATGTCGCGCGCGCGGAAGTGAGGGTCGGCGAAGATGTCGGCGATGCTCATGATCGGCGAGTGTGGGATGTCGTGCGTGTGCAGGGCCTTCATCACATCGGCGAACGGGTGGGCCGCGAACCACCCCTCCGCCATCGCGAGGATCAGCGGGATGTGCTTGGGCCGCGCCTCTGCCGTGGCGAATCGCGGGTCCTTCGGCAGGTCGGGCTGGCCCAGCATCGCGCACACCCGCTCGAACAGGTGCTGGGCCGGCGCGGTGAACACGACCCAGTGGCCATCCTGCGTCTGGAACGCCCCACCCGGCCAGCCCGAGTGCTGCAAGCTGCCACGCTCGCGCACAAGGCCGCGGCGGCCGTAGGCGCTCGTCGTGTACTCCAGCACGCGGAACGCCGACTCGTAGAGTGCGGCGTCGATTCACTGCCCCTCGCCGGTGGCGTCGCGGTGCCGCAGCGCCGCCATCACGCCGAAGGCGGTGAA
>DASTOJ010000217.1:0-4734 GCA_035762565.1 Candidatus Methylomirabilota bacterium
CAGCACGCGGGCGCCGGCCTCGAGGGCGCGCTGCGACGTGGCGTCGGCGGAGCCGTCGTCGACCACGATGATCTCGTGCGCGATGCCGTGCCGCGCGAGGACGGCGCGCACGGCGCGGACCTGGTCGCCCACCGCCACCGCCTCGTCGAACGACGGCAGGACGACCGTCACCCCCGCCGTCGCGCTCGACCTGTCGGCCCGCGCCCCGGCCCGGCTCACAGCCGCCCCGCCTGGCCGCGGCCGCCGGCGGCATCGGCGCGGCACACCACGAGCACGCCCCCGCTCAGCGTGCCGGAGAACCGCTTGACGACGGAGAATTCACGCTCGAGGACCGTCATGATGTCGGGGTGCTCGAACCGGAGATGGAGCGGGATCGTGTAGACGACCCACGTTCGCTTCGCCTGCTCGCGGATCTGGCCCAGCTGCTCGGCCGAGTCGGCGGCGTCCCAGTCGACCTTGAAGAAGCTGCGATAGGGGAACGTCGCCAGCCCTACGGTCACGACGGCGTCCCCCGGCTCCTTGGCGCCTTCCACGAATGCCAGCGCGCCCTGGTAGTCCTGCTTGGGCGCGTACGCGGCGGGCACCGAGGCCGCCGACAGCACGATGAGCCCGACGGCCATCGCCATCCCGAGCCGGGGCTGGACGGCCGCCGGCACGGCGAGGAGGCGACCGCCGGCGCCACCGACGACCGTCACGCCCCGCACGACCACCAGGAGCACGAATCCGAAGACGAAGAAGAAGAACCGCGGCCACAGCGGGTGGCCCATGCCGAGGACGAGCGCAGCGCCGACGGTGGGCGGGCCGACGAGCAGCGCGACGAGCACGGGCGCCCGGCGCGCGAAGCTGGCCAGCCCGGCCAGGAACACGAGCCCGCCGACGACGGCGACGGCGCCGCCCACGACGCCAACGCGCATGCCACGCGCCAGCTCGAGGACCGTCCACAGCGGGCTCTTCCAGTCGACGACCTCCGTGTGCTGTCCGATCGTGCCCACGAACTGCGGCAGCACCAGCGCGTAGAGCTGGAAGGTCAGGAGCGCGGTCACCCAGAAGGCGGCGAGCATCGAGGTCGCCAGCGCCCGGTCCCGGCGCCGCGCCACGGTCACCACCGCTATCGCGAACTGCACGGCGACGACGAACAGCATGGTGACGTGCGTGTACGCCCCCAGGGCCGCCGCGGCCGCGTAGGCGAGCCAGGGCCCGAGGCGCGCGCCGTCGAGCGAGCGGAGCAGCAGCCAGCTGGACAGGAGCGTGAAGAACAGCAGGCCGGTGTAGCCGCGGGCGTTCTGGCTGAACCAGACGTGATGATAGGAGACGGTCATGAGGGCGGCCGCCAGCAACGCCTCGTGCGCGCCCGTGACGCGACGGGCGAAGAGGTAGAGCGCGGGGATGCTGGCGATCCCGAAGAGCGCGGCGGGAAGCCGGACGGCCCAGGCGCTCTCTCCCAGCACGCTCACGGCCCCATGGGCCAGGACGTTGAACAGGAAGTGCTGGCTCTCGGAGGTGTAGGTGGAGACGAGCTGACCGAACGGCATCCGCGCGTACTGCACGTAGACGACGATCTCGTC
Source organism: Candidatus Methylomirabilota bacterium (assembly GCA_035762565.1). GTDB lineage: Bacteria > Methylomirabilota > Methylomirabilia > Rokubacteriales > CSP1-6 > AR5. Next base: position 1,566 of record DASTOJ010000217.1, read on the forward strand.
GTACCACAGCCCGGCGTCCAGGCGATACAGGCGCAGGAGCCCGGCGACGACCAGCACGCCGGCCAGCCCAGCCAGCGCCCCCCGGGACTCCGACGCTCGACCCTCGCCGTGACCGGGGGCGGAGGCGGTGAGGCGCCGCTGCCACCAGCCGAGCGCGGCGGTCGTCACGCCGAGCGCCACCAGGCCCACCTTGAAGAGCAGGGCGCCCGTGAGCCGGGCCGGCGTGTCGGGGGCATCGAGGGCAGCCACGATCCAGGCCGGGGCGGCCGCCGCGCCGGCGAGGACGAACCCGAGCCCGATGACGAGCGTCGCCGTCATGCCCTGGGCGTGCGTCGGCGCTCTCTCGCCCCCGCGGCGAGGTTGTAGACGGCGGCGATGACGTAGCCGATCACGAAGCCGAGCACGGACCCGTAGGCGAACCCGATCAGGCTGCCGCGGAAGCTCACCTGATAGCCGATGAAGAACTGGTTGAGCAGGGACAGGTGCGGCCCCACGACGGGCCCCCCCTTCAGCACCAGCCAGTTCGTCGCGATGAAGATCAGCGTCCCCGCAAGCAGGCCCACCACGATACCCTGCACCATGGCGTTGAGCCGCAGCACGCGCGTGAAGACGATCTCTTCGAGCTTGGGCTCGGCCGCCATCGTCGCCACCGCCTAGAAGTACTCGAGCAGACGCCTGAGGATCTGGCGCTCCGCCCGGTGCTGGCTCACGGCGAGGTACAGGAAGAGCGCGGCGTTGCGCAGCGCGGCCACGAACCAGCCGCCGACGAAGCCGACGATGAACCCGTACAGGAGGCCGAGGAGGGCCCCCGCCGACGTCACCGCGTAGCCCGGGAAGAACTGGCTGAGAAGGCCCAGGCGGGGGCCGACAACGTCGCCCCCCTTCAGCACCAGGACCAGCGTGGCCAGGAAGAGGAGCACGCCCGCGGTGGACCCGATCGACAGCCCCAGCGCGACACGGTCGAGCTTGGCGAACGCCTGGCGCACGGCTGTCTGCAGGAGCTGCTCGAGGTCGTGGCGCTCCACGCCGGTCTCGGCGCGGATCTCCTCGTGGTACTCCTGGTCGGTGTTGACGCTCCACAGGTCGTTCGTCTCGGCCAGCACCGCGTTCCGCACGGCCAGCATGCCGGTCAGCATCGCATGATCCTGGTTGTTGTACCGGTGCAGACCGTTGCGGCCGATGGTCTGGAAGTTCGTGAAGCCGCCGACGTAGCCCCGCACGCGGTCCAGGTGCTCGCGGTAGTCGGAGTCGTACACCGGGTACGCCTTGTCGACCCGGACGACGCATCCGTCCTCGACGTCGGCCTGACGGGCGAGGCCGATGCGCTCCACCTCCTGCGTGCCGAGCGCGATGAGGTCGGCGTCCGGCATCGTCCACGTCTCGTCGCCCTCGGTGCAGAAGTACTCGAGACCCAGGCTGGACTTGGTCGGATCCGGCACCATGGCCGGGCTCCAGCTCTTGAAGTTCTGGATCCGCCCGACCTTGACCTCGGGCGAGTGGATGTAGATCCAGTTGTCGGGGAACGGGTCGGGCTGGTTCACGATCAGGCACACCGTCAGGAAGTCACGGTAGGTCAGGCGCGACGCCGACTCGAGAATCTCGGGTGGCGCCGGCGGATCGAGCTTCTTGATGAACTCCGTGATCGGCATGCTGGAGATGAAGTCGGTCGCAGTGACCGTCCGTTCCTCTCCGTCGCATCGGACCACCAGGCTGTCGATCCGGCTGCCGGTGCGGTGGATCCGGAGCACGTCGCTGCGCAGCTGAACCGAGCCGTTCCGGCGCTCGATCTCCTGCTTGACGGCGTTCCACATCATGCCGGGCCCCAGCCGCGGATAGTCGAACTCCTCGATGAGCGTCTTGATGGTCCGCCGCGGCTTGAAGAACATGTTCAGGACGGCGCTCTTCAGCGAGAGATCCTTGATGCGCTGCGCCGCCCACTCCGCCTTGAGGGTGGAGCAGGGGATGCCCCACACCTTCTCGGTGTAGGTCTTGAAGAACGTGAGGAACAGCCGGCGCCCGAAGCGGTTCGTCACCCACTGCTCGAAGGTGTCCTCGCTCCGGTAGGGGAAGAGCTGCCAGCGCAGGTAGCTGAGGACGACCAGGATGCTCTGGATGACGCCGAGCCCGCCCAGCGCGTTGAACGGCTTGAGCGGGTAGTGGAAGAACCGCCCTTGATAGTAGATGCGCGACAGGCGCGGGCGCCGCAGGAAATCGTCGTGGAGCACCTCCTGCCACATCTTCTGGACTTCGGGCACCTTGGTGAAGAAGCGGTGGCCGCCCATGTCGAAGTGGAAGCCCTTGTAGTTGGCCGTCCGCGCCAGCCCTCCCACCGTGTCGAGCTTCTCGAACACGATGGGCCGGTGCCCGAACTTGGTCAGCTCGTAGGCGGCCGTCAGCCCCGCGGGCCCCCCGCCCACGATCGCGAACTGTCGCTCTCCCTGGCGATTCTCGGTCATCGACTGCCGCCTCGAGGGTGGGTCACGACCGGAGTCGAGGACGGTTCCGCGGAGCCCCGCAGCCGGAACTCCAGGTTGACGAAGGCGTAGCTGAGGCCGCTGTAGAGGAAGTAGAGCAGGTGAAGCGGGACGCAGGCGGCGGCGAAGGTCAGGCCGCGCCGCCGGCGCAGGAAGCCGAAGAAGTCCCGGTTGAGGACGACGACGCCGAGCACGGCGGCGGCGGCGCCGCCCGCGAATCCCTGATGCACCGCCGCCATCAGCGCACAGACACCGGCCACGCCCACGAGCGCGGCGCTGGCCCGCTGGCTCGCCTTGAGATTGAGATCGGTGAGCGACGCCCGGCGTTCGAGGTTCAGGCGCGCCCACGGGACAGCCCGGCAGGTCACGTCGGTCGTGACGACCGACCGGAGGGTCCACCGCTTGAGGTGAGTGCCTTGAAGCTCCTTGTCGAGGAGGATCCTGTGGCCGGCCGCCCGCAGCCGGTAGCCCAGCTCGATGTCCTCGATGGACGGACGCGGGAAGCGGCGCGCGTCGAAGCCCCCGAGCGTGGCGAAGACGTCGCGACGAACGGCCCCACAACCGGCCCAGAACGTCGAGGCGGCGGAGTCCCCGTGCTGGTGCACGAAGTGGTGGAGCAGGTTCCGGTACTGCGAGACCAGCCCGGGCGCCCTCGGCATCGCGTCGTAGGAACCGAACACCGCCGCGACGTCGGG
>DASTOJ010000218.1:0-2160 GCA_035762565.1 Candidatus Methylomirabilota bacterium
GTAGACGGCCAGCCGGCGTCCGCCGGGCCAGGCGTAGTCGGGCCGCGTCGTGATGCTGGAATAGTCGTAGCGTCCGTGGGTCGGCAGCATGTCGCGTTGGTCCTCCCGCCGCGGATGGTCGCGCTATCGTACACTGGGCGCCGGCGCCCGGCGCCGCCCAGGAGGTCCGATGATCGACCCGGCGTTCACGCTCGCGAACAAGACCGCCCTCGTGGTCGGCGCCGCCAACGGGATCGGCCGCGCGACCGCCCTCGCCTTCGCGGCGGCCGGTGCGCGCGTCGCCTGCGCCGACGTCGAGGAGCCGGGCGCCAAGGCCACCGCCGCGGAGATCGACGCGGGCGGCGGGCAGGCCCTGCCGGTGCCCCTCGACGTCACCGACGGCGCGAGCTGTCGCGCCGCTGTCGCCGCGACCGTCGGGCGCTTCGGCGGGCTCGACGTCCTGCTCTACGGCGCCGCCGACAGCGACCAGACCGCCACCGTGCTGGAGATGGACGAGTCCGCCTGGGACCGCGTGATCCGGGTCAACCTCACGGGCGCGTTCCTCATGGTCAAGGCGGCGATCCCGGCGATGATCGCGCGCGGCGGCGGCAGCGTGATCCTCATCGCCTCGCAGCTCGGCCGGGTCGCCTCGCCGGGGCGCCCCGCGTACTGCGCGACCAAGGGCGCCCTGATCCAGCTGGCCAAGGTGCTGGCCGCCGACCACGCGGCGCAGGGCGTTCGCGCCAACACGATCTCGCCGGGCGCGGTCGAGACCCGGCGCATGCTCCGGCGCCACAAGGACATGGACGAGGCGCGCCGGACGATGGGGCCCAAGCACCTGCTCGGCCGGCTCGCCCTGCCCGAGGAGATCGCCCGCGCCGCCGTCTACCTGGCCAGCGACGCCTCGGCCTTCATGACCGGCAGCGACCTGCTCATCGACGGCGGCTATACCGCCGTGTGACGGAGTAGGGGCCCGGGATGGTTCCCACACCCCCGGACGCTATCTGAAGGCAGGCATCACCTCGTGCGTGAGGAGCTGGAGGCTGCGCGTTTCCAGCTCCGGCGGGATGAGACCGCCGGGATTCAGCTCGGCCACGATGCCGTCCAGCCCGAGCTCCTCCCGCAGCCGCGCCAGCCGGTCGATCACGCCGGCGGCGGTGCCGAAGGCCACCTTCCTCGCGAGGATGTCGTCGTAGGAGAGGCTCGCCATGCGCTCGGCTTGCAGGCGGCGGCGATCGGCCGGACCGGCGCCCGCCCGTCCGACCGCCGCCCGGGCCAGCTCGGTCTGGCGGGCGAAGAAGGCCGTCAGGCTCTCGCGAGGCTCCTCCGCCGCGCCCCGCTCCGTCGTCGAGACGTAGACGGGGATACGCAGGTAGACGCTCGGCTGCCCGGGGTGGCCCGCGTCGCGCCAGGCCTGGCGATACGGCGTGAGCTGTTGCTGCAGGTCCGAGATCTCCGTGGTGCGCAGGCCGATGAAGATGGGCAACCCCAGCCGGCCCGCGGCCGGAAACGTCTCGTCGCTGGTGGTGGCCATGCGGATCGGCGGATGGGGCACCTGGAAGGGGCGGGGCACGACCGTGGCGTTCTGGACCCGATAGAACTCGCCCTTGTAGCTGAAGGGTTCTCCCTTCCAGCCCTGCCGGATGATCTCGAGCGCCTCCCGGAAGCGGGCCCGGCTCTCGGCGTAGGGCACGCCGTAGACGTCGTAGGTCCGCACCACGCCGCTCCGGCCGATCCCGAACTCGAAGCGGCCCTCGCTGATGTGATCGACCGTCGCCACCTCTTCGGCGATGCGCAGGGGATGATTGAGGGGAAGCACCTGGACGGCGGTCCCCACCCGCAGGCGGCGCGTGCGACTGGCGATCGAGCTGGCCACCTGGAGCGAGGCGGAGATCACCGAGCGGGTCGGCGTGAAGTGGATCTCCCCCAGCCAGACGCAGTCCGCGCCCCACGCCTCGGCCCGGTCGGCCAGCGCGAAGACGTCGCGGAAGGCCGCGGCCTGGCTCGCCCCTTGACGCATCTCCTCGACGAAGACTCCGAAGTGCACGGCCAAGCCGCCTCCGATCGGCGCGAGCATTGTAGATCAATCGCGCTCGTCCGCCCCTGGGGGGCGTCGAGGTGTTCTAGAATCCCGACCGGGAAGGCAGGGAGGCGATCATGGGAAAGCTGGACGGCAAGGTG
>DASTOJ010000219.1:0-24145 GCA_035762565.1 Candidatus Methylomirabilota bacterium
CGGCGGCTGTGCGTTTGCGACCAGCGGTGCGGCGAGCAGGCCGAGGGAGCCCGCCAGCCAAGAGCGCCGATCCATCAGTCGGCCATCGCCCGCGTCAGCCGTCTCAACCCCTGTCGCGGAGTTGCCGGACTCGCGGGACGACACCGGTGATCGTCACCTCGCATTCCGTAGATTCCCTCCGCCATGCGGCGAACGCTCTCGATAACCCGCGGCGGCCGAGCGACGCGAGGCCGCCGTCGGGTTCATCGGGAAGTTCGACGCTCGTATGCCGTCTTCCGGGCGGAAGACTCCGGTACAGCCTTACGCCGAGCCCGAGCGACCCCGTTCAGGAGGCCAATCATAGCCGCAGGAAGACGACGAGCGGGGAGCCTTCAGGGCGGGGGATGATCACGAAGAACGGCTCGAAGTCGTCGCGCGCCACGCGGATCCCGTCGGGGTGACCGAAGGCCTTGAGGAGCCCGGGGACGTTCAAGGCGTGGTTGACGATGAGCACGCGGCCCTGCGGTTGCTCGGAGCGCACGCGGGCGACCAGGCTTTCGATCTCTTGGCGACCGACGACGCGAGGCTCCAGCCCCAGCGCCTTCGCGGTCGGCTCCGCCGTTTGTCGTGTGCGCTGGGTGTCGGTCACGTAGATCGCGGAGATCCCAGCCTCCTTGAGACGGTCGGCCAGCATTTTCGCTCGGCGGTGGCCGGCCTCGGCGAGTGGGGGGTCCGGGTCGGCTTGTCCAGCGGCCCAACTCGGCTCGGCATGCCGCATCAGAAAGACCATCTGCTGGGCCACAGCGGTAGCCGGCAACGCGCCAAGCATGACGAGGAGTGTGGCTCCGACGATCACGACGCGATTCATGGACATCCCTCCGCTGAGCCGGGCGCTACCGGACCACGTGGTCGACCCGGATCAGCACCGATCGGGGCATCGTGAGACCCAGGGTCGCTGCCGCCCTGAGGTTGACCGCCAGTTCGAAACGGCTCGGCAGCTCCACGGGGAGGTCGGCCGGCCGTGCACCGCGGAGGATGCGGTCCACGTAGGTCGCGGCCTGTCCGTAGAGGTGCACGAAACTGGTCCCGTAGGACATGAGCCCCCCGGCGTCGACGAACTCTCTCGAGCCGTACATCGCCGGGAGGTGATGCTTCGCCGCGAGCGCGACGATCAGATCGCGGTGGCGCGCGTTGACCGGCGTCTCGGGCGCGTACAGCGCCTGAGCGCCGTCGCGGGTGAGACCGAGGAAGGTTCTTTGGAACTCGTCGGGCGCCGCGGTCTCGGGAGATACCAACAACGTCAGGCCGAGCGTCTTGGCTGCCGCGTATGTCGGCTCCGGATCGCGCCGCGACGTCGAGTCTAGGATCAGTGCGACGCGGGAGAGCCGGGGAGCGACTTCTTTCAAGAGTTCGAGGCGCTTGCCCTCGATCTCTCGGCCCGGGGAGTCGGACAGGCCGGTGACGTTCGCGCCTGGATGGGCCAGGCTCTGCACGAGGCCAAAGCCCACCGGATCCGAAGCGCCGGCGATGACGATGGGAATCGTGGACGTGGCTGCCTTTGCGGCGAGCACGGCAGACACGCCCGAGGCGACGATGAGGTCTACCGGGAGGCGAACGAGTTCGTCCGCGAGGGCGCGAAGTCGCTCGGCTCTTCCGTCGGCGTATCGTGACTCGAGCACAAGGTTCCGGCCCTGGACCCAGCCCAACTCGGCCAGCCGGCCCACGAATGCGTTCCAGATCGGCACCATCTCGGTCGTGGGAGACACGAGGGCCAGATAGCCGATCCTGACGCTGCGGGCCGGTGCTCCGGCGCTGGCTTCTGGCAGGATCGACGCCAGGCCGAGCACGAGGATCAGCAGCACGAGGACCGGCAGCGCCACCTTTGCCGGTGTCGCGGCCCGATCTCCCAAATGCGACGGCGCTCCCTTGTCCATCAGCAGATGCGTCGAACTAGAATTCGGTGGAACAGCGTAGCACGGAGGGTTCTGCAGCGTAACGCGGTTGGCCGTGCTGGCCGTCACGGATACTCGGGACAGGAGGCGAACTTGCGGCAGACGTCAGGGAGGGCAGCCGCGCTACGCGGACCTGGGATAAAAAATATGCTCGATCCAGGATGAAGCGGTGGGCTCGGTCCGTGTATCGCATAGCATACGTCTCGCAGACCATCTCCAGCACGCACCGGGGTCCGACCGCGGCTGGCTCAACGTTCTGGTCTGGCGCCTGCCCGTCCGCGTCACCATGTTCTGGACGATTTCTCTGGCTCGGACTGAGGCGACCTGCGCGGACGGCGGGGAACACCCCGCCGTCCGGCCGTCGCGGTGGTGGATGAAGTGATGAAGTACGGTTACGCCAGCTGTTTGTGGACGAACTCGATGATGCGCTCGAGGGCCTTTCTCGCCGCCGGCGAGTCGGGCTGCCGGTTGATGAACCCCTCGGTTCCGCCCTCGTAGAGCTCCAGCTCGACCTGGCCGCCCGCCTTGCGATACTCGCTGACGAAGCGGTCGAGATGGGGCCTGGGATGCGCGGCGTCGTTGGTCCCCTGCACGTAGAGGACGGGCGGTAGCTCGAGACGTTCGCCGCGCTCGAGGCCGAGCACCGGGTCGGCCTCGGCCATCGCGGCCTCGCTCGGCCAGTACTTGTCGTGGCTGGGCAACACGCGGTCGGCGACCTCGGGGTACGGCTTGCCCCCTTCCTTCAGCTTCTTGGCGTAGTGGTAGCGCCCGAGCGGGTTGATCACGGGCCAACACATCACCGCGCACCGCACCGTGGCGTCCAGGGGCGGCACGTCGGGCGGCAGCGAGAGCGTCGCGTAACGCGGATCGCGCGGGCGCATGGCGAGCAGCATGCCCTGGTGGCCGCCGCTCGAGATTCCCATGACACCGACCAGGTCCGGACGGCTGCCGAGCCCGGCGGCGCGCGTCTTGATCCAGCGGATCCCGTAGTGGATGTCCTCGAGCGAGCCGGGATACCGCGCGTCGGGCGGCATCCGGAAGTCGAGCGCCGCCACGACCACCCCACTCTTCGCCAGCGCTTCGTTGATGGCGTGGTCGCTGGTGCGGTCGCCGTTGCACCAGGCGCCGCCGTGCAGATCCACGATGATCGGAAACTGCCCGCTGCCGCGCGGCCGGTAGAGGCGGGCCAGCAGGGGCTTGTCGCCGTGACGGAGGTACTCGACGTCCTCGATGTCGATCTGATGGCTCATGAGCGGCTCCTCGCGTGGTGGGGTTCAGGCACTCAGTGGGTCTTCGCGATGACCGGGTGGCCGGCGGCGGTGTCGGCGATCGCGTGATCGTTGTCGGCCGGCACGGCGCCGCTCACGCCCACGGCGCCCACGACGCGACCGCCCTCGACCACCGGGACGCCTCCCTTGCCGAAGACGAACGCGTAGTCGCCCAGCGTGGCGACGTTGTCCGCGAAGAGCAGCCGCTTCGTGAAGCGCTCCTCGAGGTCGAGCGTGCTGGCGCGGAAGCCCGCCGCGGCGTTGGCCTTGGCGCGCGCGATCTCCGGCGTGACCCACAGGGCGCCGTCCATGCGGTCACACGCGATCAGGTGTCCGGCCTCGTCGACGACGGCGACGGCCACCTCGAATCCGAGCTCCCGGGCCTTGGCCACGCCGCGGGCGATGCACGCACGTGCCTGCTCCAGACTGAGCCGGCTCACGGCACGTCGACCCAGACGTCGCCACCCTCGACGCGCACGGGATACGAGGGGACGGCGCCGCCGCGCGCGGGCATCAGGCACTGTCCTGTCCGCACGTCGTACATCCAGCCGTGCCAGGGGCACGCCAGCCGCGTGCCGCTGACTCGTCCCTCGCTGAGCGGGCCGCCCTGGTGCACGCACGTGTCGGCAAGCGCGTGCACCTGCTCGCCGACGCGCACCAGCGCCACCCGGGTGCCGTTCAGCGTCACGGCCACCGGCCGCGCCGGCGCCAGGTCGGCCAGCGCCGCGGCCCGGACCTCGCTCAAAGCTCTTCCTTGGCGACGTAGGCCCGGTGGAGTCCGCTCATGTACTGCCAGCGCATCTCGGTGGCCTGGCGCACCTGGTCGACGGCGTCGGCCCGCATCGCCTCCGTCGTGCAATGGCGCTCGACGATCTGGTAGCCGCGCTCGCCGTGCACCTCGTCGGCCTCGATGTGGATGGCGAAGAACTCCACCTCGCGGTCGCTGAAGCCGTAGTGCGTCCGCAGCGGGGGCAGGTTGCGCTGGTAGATGCCTGGCACCTGCGACTCCAGCCCGACGAGCAGCCCGGCCGCGGCGACGTGAAACGGCCGTCGGGAGGTCTCGTAGCACCACGCGGTGAGCGCGCGCGTGGTGGGCAACTGGCGTGCCGACTCGACCTCCGCCCGGCTCACGCCGCACGCCTCGCCGAAGCGGATGAGCAGGTCCACGTGCTTGGTGCCCGACTCCTCCTCGATGATGTTCTCCAGCAGGAAATCCCGCGCGTCGGGGTCCGGGCACTCGGCGTAGACCGCCGCGCACCAGCGGGGGAACTGCGAGACGTACTGGTAGTGCTGGCGGACCCAGGCGCCGAGCTGATCCCGCGTCAGCTCCCCCTTCACCCACTTCTCCGTGAACGGGTTCAGCCGGCTGTGGCGGGCGTTGACGGCCTCCTGGAGCTGGCGGCGGAACTCACTCGGCTGAGCAGTCATGGATCACCTCCTGGTGCGCGCCGATGATCGGTCGCGCCCTCCGGGCAGTCAAGACCTACAGCGCGGAGGCGCCGTAGAGGAGTCCGAACGCGATCGAGGCGCAGCCGGTGCCCACGGCCAGGAGCCGGCGGGCCCGGCGCAGGCGGAGCGCGAGGGCCACCGGCCAGGCCATGACGGCGGTCAACGCCGTCATGCCGGCCAGCGTGCCGGCGCCGAACACCACGAGGTAGACGACCCCCGCCGCCGCCGTCGGCAGCGTGGCCAGCACGAGCAGCGTCACCGCCGCGCTGCCGGCCATCCCGTGCACCGCGCCGACCATGGCGGCGCGCCCGGCCAGCCCGGCTCGCCCGCCGCCCAGGACGTCGAGCAGCCGACGGGAGGGATGCACGTGGGGATGGGCGTGGGCGGCGTCCGCGTGGTCGTGCGAGTGGCTGTGAACCACCTCGGCCCCGCCGTGATCGTGGTCGGCGAGCAAGTGCTCGGGCGGCACGTCCGCGGCGCCGCGCGCGGCGTCGCGCAGCCGCAGCACACCCAGCGCCACCAGCATGGCGGCCACGACCAGCTCGAGGCCGGTCGCGAGGCCGGCGGACACCCGCAGCCCGAACGCGATCACGATCGCCCCGGCCACGCCGAGGGTCGTCATGTGGCCGAGCCCCCAGAAGGCGCCGACCAGCGCCCCGTCGATGAAGCGGCGCTCGCGGCTCGCGATCGTCGCCACCGCCACCAGGTGATCCGCGTCGGTGGCGTGCTGGAGCCCCAGGACGAAGCCGAGCGCGACCGCCGAGACGACCGGGTCCATCACTCCGACATCTTGAGGAGCAGCCCGGTCTGCCGTGCGCGCTCCACCGCCGCCCGGAACGCCCAGTGGGCGAGCACGGCGTAGACCGCCGACAGCGCGAACCCCGTGGTGAGCGGCGCCGCGAACTCCGAGGCGAAGCCGAAGTGCGCGCGGTAGGCGTCCAGGAAGTACGTCAGCGGGATGGCCGAGGCGATCGCCGCCACCGGTCCGGGCAGCACCGAGATCGGATAGTAGATGCCGGCGAGCACCAGCACCAGGTTCACGCTCGCCCAGGCGAACGCCTCCGCCCGGGTGCCGAATAGCGTCACCAGCGCGCAGACGAGCACGCCCACGATCCAGGCGCTGAGGAAGCAGCCCATGAGAAAGGCCGCCACCGGCCCCACTCCGGGCGCGAGCACGCGGAAGTCGAAGGCCCAGGCGCCCAGCGCGGCCAGCAGAGCGAAGATCACGAAGCCGCGCAGCATGCCGACCAGCCAGGCGCCGATCGTGAGGTGGCGGACGCCGATGGGCGCCATGAACTGGTGCTTGACCGATTTCGACCACACGTCGAGCAGCATCGCGTAGGCCACCTCGAGCTGGCACACGTTGACCACCGACAGCGCGATGGTGCCCACCAGCACGAAGGCACCCTGCTCGGGGGTCAGCCCCAGGAAGCGCGTCATGAGCCCGATCGACAGGACGCCCACGATCGGCCAGAACAGCAGCTCGAAGAAGAAGAAGACGTTGCGCACACCCATGATGGCGTTGCGCACGACGACGGCCCACGAGGCCAGCAGCTCAGCGCGCCAGCTCAACGAAGACCTCCTCCAGCTCGGGCTCGCGCACCTGTAGATTGCGCACCTCGACCCCCTCGGCGCTCAGCGCGCGCAGCAGCTCGGGCACACGCTTGTCGGCATGGTCCACGGTGAGCTCGAGCCAGCCCTCGCTCTCCCCCACCCGAAGCACGCCGGGCACCTCGGCCAGCCACTCCGGCCGGGGCGGATCGAGCCGGAGCGCGACGACGTCGCCGAGGCCCATCTGGCGCTTCAGTCCGTCGGCGGTGCCGCGGGCAAGGATGCGGCCGGCCTTGATGAACCCCACCTCGTCGCACAGCTCCTCGGCCTCGCGCATGTAGTGCGTGGTCAGTACGATCGTCATGCCCTGCTCGCGGCGCAGCTCGGCGATGTGCCGGCGCACGCGCCCGGACACGTCGGGATCGAGGCCGAGCGTCGGCTCGTCCAGGAACAGCAGCTCGGGGTCGTTGACGAGCGCCTTGGCCAGCGCCACCCGCTGCTTGAGCCCCGTGGACAGCTCGTTGTACTGCGCGCGGCGGTACTCGCGCAGCTCGTACTGCTCGATGAGCGCGTCCACCTTCCGCCGGAGCACGGCGCCGGAGAGCCCGTAGAGCCGCGCATAGAAGGCGACGATCTCGTCCACGCGCAGGCTCCACAGGAACGACGGGCGGCCGCTGGCCATGTTGATGCGGCGCCGCAGGGCCGCCGCCTCGCGCGTCACGTCGAGGCCGAGCACGCGCGCCTCGCCGCCGTCGGGCACCAGCAGCGTGGCCAGGATGGAGAGCAGCGTGGTCTTGCCGGCGCCGTTGGGGCCCAGCAGGCCGAAGATCGCACCGCGCTCGACGGCGAGCGAGGCGCCGCGCAGCGCCGGCGTTGCGCGGCGACGCAGCCATCCCGAGCGAAAGGTCTTGACGACGTCGCGGGCCTCGATGGCGAGCGCCGGCGGCGGGGCGGGCCGAGCCATGGGCTCGATGGTAACATGCGCGCATGACGCGTCCCGGTGAGCGGCGCCGCGCGTCGCTCCACGCGTGCCGGTGAGCGACGCCGCGGCCGTGGAGGGGGCGAACGCGCGCTTCTACCGGGCGTTCGAGGCCCTCGACCTTGCGGCCATGGACCAGGTGTGGGCGCACGGCGAGCACGTGCGCTGCGTGCATCCGGGCTGGGCGCTGCTGTGTGGCTGGGACGCCGTCCGCGAATCGTGGCAGCGGATCTTCGCCGGCACCGCGGAGATGCGCTTCACCCTGTCCGAGGTGAACGTCAACGCGAGTGGCGATCTCGCCTGGGTCACCTGCACCGAGAACATCCTGTCGGAGGCCGGCGGGCGCGTGTCGGTGACCGCGATCCTCGCTACCAACCTTTTCGAGCGCGACGGCGGCGGCTGGCGCCTCGTCCACCACCACGCCTCGCCCGTGCTGGCGCCGTCGCCCTGACCGATCACTCGGCGTTGCTGTAGAGCCAGCGGCCGCCGCCCCGCGCCAGCAGGTGCACGGGCCCGAGCGTGCGCACCACGCTCTGGGACGGCTCCACCGTCGAGACGAGGAAGCAGCGGCCGGGCGCGCGCCACGCCTCCTGCAGGCGCGCGGGACTCCAGAAGACGTCGCGCGCCTCCGGGAACGTGGCGCCGAAGGCCAGGTTGGACTGCAGCCCGTGCACGACGTGCACGGGGCGGTCGATCGCCAGCAGCAGCGAGCCGGTGTTCTCGAGCGCGCCCTCGTGGATCACCCGGTCGGCGGGCGCCAGCCGGCGGATGAGCGCCTCGACGATCGGCCGCGCCGAGCGGCCCCGCGCGAACTGCGCCATGCCCTCGCCCGCCGTCGGCAGGAACGCGATCATGGCCGCCAGCGCCACTCCCACGCCCGCCGCCGGCCACCGGCGGGCGACCGCGAAGGCCATCGCCACCGTGGCCAGGCCGAAGATGACCGTGCACTTCACCAGCACCGGGACGTAAGCCCCCAGGGGCGCTGCCGCGGCCGCCTGCCCGCGCGCGGCCAGGTTGCGCGCGGCGACGTCGACGTTCTCCAGCGCGCTGGCCGGCAGCGGCAGCCGGTCGACCGCGGCCAGGCCGAAGGCGGCGGTGAGGGCAGCGAACAGGACGAGGATCGGGACCATGAGCGCCCGCGGTGTGGCCGCGCCCGGCAGCGCCTCGATGCACTCGTCCCACGCGCGCGCCGCCAGCAGCGCCAGCGCGGGAAACGCCGGCAGGCCGTAGTGCGGCAGCTTGAACGGCGACGCCGTGAAGAAGCCGATGACGGCGACGGCCCACAGGCCGAGCAGCGCCCACAGCCGGGTGTCGGCGTCGGGCCACGGCGGCCGCAGCGCGCGCGCCAGCGTCCACGGCAGCGCCAGGACCCACGGCAGGAAGGCCAGCACGGTGACCCCCAGGAACTGCAGCGCGCCGAGCGGCACATCCTCGTCGGGGAACAGGCGCTGGCGCGTGAAGTTGAGCAGGTGGTTGTCGACGATCGTGTACCAGAGGAAGCCGGGGTTGCGCAGCTCGACCACGAGATACCACGGCAGCGTGACGGCGAGCAGGATGCCCACGCCCCACCACGGGGCCCAGGCCCCGTAGGGACGCTCCCGCGTGAGCCAGACGAACAGCGCCACCATGGCCAGCGGCCCCAGCGCGCCGAGAACATCCTTGGCCAGCGCGGCGAGGCCGAGGCTCGCGTAGAACAGGGCCAGTCCCCAGCGGCCCCCGCCGCGGTAGGTCACGATGAAGCCGGCGTAGGCCAGGACGAGCAAGAGCGTCAGCACGAGGTCCGGCTTGACCTCGCGGCCGAACACGAAGGTCCCGAGGTTGGCGGCGACGAAGAGCCCGGCCAGCAGGCCCACACGCGGCCCACCCAGGACCAAGCCGATGCGCCCGGTGACCGCCGCCGCCCCGATCGCGGCCAGCGCCGGCCACAGCCGCGCCGCCGCCTCGGTCGGCCCGGCCACGCCGAACGAGCCGGCCAGGAGCCAGTACGTGAGCGGCGGCTTGTCGAAGTAGCGGACCCCGTTCACGCGCAGGGTGAGCCAGTCGCCCGACTGCCGGAGCGTCTCGGCGATGGCGGCGTGGAAGCCCTCGGGCGGGTCGAGGAAGGGCGCGGCGCCCAGTCCGAGCAGGTACATCAGGCCCACCGCGAGGAGGGCCAGACCGAATGGAACCCGAGGCACCGAGGGCTACCCGAGCCCGGTCAGGTGATCTTCACCACCGCGTCCGGCGGCAGGCCCGCCAGGAAGTCGGCGAGCGCCTGCTCGACGTAGCCGCGGTCGCGCGACTCGAGTGTCACCTTCACCTTGTACTCGGGATTCGAGAACTCAGGATAGGAGCCCAGCTGCAGCCGCGGAAAGTCGGCCAGCAGCCGGTTGAGGTACTCGGCCAGCGTTCCCTCACCGATGCTCACGAACACGTTCTTCAGGTGGATGGGCTGGTCGCGGAACCGCTCGCGCAGGGCCTCGAACTTCGCCCGGAAGATCTCCGGCACGCCTGGCAGCACGTACACGTTGCGCATGAGGATCGTGGGGAAACGCACCGTTTCGCCGGTCACCAGCTCGGCGCCCTCCGGGATCTCGGCCATCCGCAGGGCCGCCTCGGTGACCTTGCCGCGGTAGTAGCGCTCCAGCAGCTCGACGAGCGCCGGGTGACGCACGACCGGCACCAGCATGGCCCGCGCGACGCCCTCGACCGTGACGTCGTCGTGCGTCGGCCCCACCCCGCCCGACGTGAAGACGACGTCGTACTCGCGGCTGAAGTCGGCGACCGTCTCCGAGATGGCCTGCACCTCGTCGGGGATCACGGCGATGCGCCGCACCTCCACGCCGAGCCCTCGCAGCTCGCGGCAGAGATAGACGGCGTTGGCGTCTTCGATCTTGCCCGAAAGGATCTCGTTACCGACGAGGACGATCCCGGCGGTCTTCGGCATGCCTCCCGGATTCTACGACACATACGCTAGAATTTCTCCCGACGCATGACCGACGCCCCCACTCCGATCCGCCTCTCCGGCTGGGCCCTCGTCCTGGGCGCCTCCTCCGGCTTCGGCGCCGCCACCGCGCTCGGGCTGGCCGCCGCCGGCCTCGACGTCTTCGGCGTGCACCTCGACCGCCGCGCCACCCAGGCCAACGCCGAGCGCGTGGCGGCCGCGATCGAGTCCCGCGGCCGGCGCACGCGGTTCTTCAACGTCAACGCCGCCGACGCCGACCGCCGGGCCGAGGTGGTGGCGGCCGTGGAGCGCGCGCTCGCCGAGGACGGCCGGACCGGAGGCCTGCGCGTGCTCCTGCACTCGCTGGCCTTCGGCACGCTCAAGCCCTTCGTCGCCGCCGACCCGCAGGACATGGTGGCGCCGGCCCAGATGGCGATGACGCTCGACGTGATGGCCCACTCGCTCGTGTACTGGACGCAGGACGTCGTGGGCCGCGGCCTGATGGGCGCCGGCGGCCGCATCTTCGCCATGACCTCCGCGGGCGCCACGCGGGCCCTGCCCTCCTACGGGCCGGTGTCGGCGGCCAAGGCCGCGCTGGAATCGCACGTCCGCCAGCTCGCCGTCGAGCTGGCGCCGCGCGCCATCACCGTCAACGCGATCCGCGCCGGCGTCACGGCCACGCCGGCGGCGCAGAAGATCCCCGGGTACGACTCGCTGGAGGACTCGGCGCGCCGGCGCAATCCCTCGGGGCGGCTCACGACGCCGGACGACGTCGCGCTGGCCATCGTCGCCCTGTCCCATCCCTACACGGCCTGGATCACCGGCAACGTGATCGGCGTGGACGGCGGCGAGGACGTGGTCGGGTGAACTATGCCCACGCGGTCGTGCTCGGGCTCGTGCAGGGACTCACGGAGTTCCTCCCGGTGTCGTCCTCCGGCCACCTCATCCTGGTCCCGCACGTCTTCGGCTGGCGCGACCAGGGGCTGGCGGTCGACGCGGCGCTGCACCTCGGCACGCTGGCCGCGCTCGTCGCCTATTTTCGCGGCGAGCTGAGCGCGCTCGCCACCGGAGCGCTGTCGCGCCGCCTGCTCCTCGTCCTGGCCGCCGCCAGCGTGCCGGCCGGCCTGGCGGGTCTGCTCTTCGGCCAGGTGATCGCGACGACGCTGCGCATGCCGCTGCTGATCGCGCTCACGACGGCGTTCTGGGGAGGCGCGATGTGGGCGGCGGACCGCCGGGCACCTCCGCCGGCGCGGCCCGGCGCGGACCCGCTCGAACGCATCGGCTGGGGGCAGAGCCTCGCGATCGGCCTCGCTCAGGCGGTCGCGCTCGTCCCCGGCACCTCACGCTCGGGGATCACGATCACCGCGGGCCTGCTGGGCGGCCTCGACCGGGCCACCGCCGCGCGGTTTTCGTTCCTGCTCGGCATCCCGGTCACCGCCGGCGCCGGCCTGCTCAAGGCGCTGCAGCTCGTCGAGACGGGGGTGCCGGCCGGCCAGGGCGCACCGCTGGCCGCAGCCATCCTGACGTCGTTCGCCAGCGGCTGGCTCGCCGTCTGGTTCCTCGTCCGCTATCTCAAGCGGGGCTCCCTGCTGCCCTTCGTCCTCTATCGTTTCGTCCTGAGCGCCGCCATCCTCTTCGTCGCTCTGTAGCTCCCCGGTCCTCGGGCGTTCCGCGGCGGTCGAGGTGGTGGTCGCCTCGTGACGTGAGAACCCACGGCCCTGAGGGGACGAGGTCCCTCTCCGAGCTATCTGACTCGGTCAGGGGCGGCTTTGGCCAGGCCGGTGAGCAGGCGCTCGCGGGTGATGGGCTTGGCGAGCAGGACGTCGACGTGGCGGCGGTGGGCGTCGTCCAGCTCGTCGGCCCAGCCGGTGAGCAGCACCACCGGCACCGGCCGGCGGCGCTTCAGCTCCTCGGCCAGGGCCAGGCCCGTCAGGCCGGGCATGCCGAGGTCGGTGACGACGAGGTCGACGGCCTCGCGCTCGAACAGCTCCAGCGCCTCGCGGCCCGACGCGGCGGTGAGCACCGTGTGCCCGGTCGCCGCCAGCATCGCGCGGATGACGTCCAGCACCTCCGGCTCGTCCTCCACGGCCAGGATGCGCAGCGGCTCCAGGCTGGGCAGCAATGCCGGCGGGCGGACGGCCTCGGCGCTGATCGCGGGAAACGAGAGCGTGAACGTGGTGCCGATGCCCTCGATGCTGGAGACGCTGATCGAGCCGCGGTAGCGGTGCACGATCTCCTGGGCGAGGCTGAGGCCCAGGCCGGAGCCGCCCTCGCTCGAGCGCGTCGTGAAGAACGGCTCGAACGCCAGCCGCTGCACCTCGGGGGTCATGCCGCGGCCGGTATCGGCGATGCGGACCACCGCCCGGTCGTCGTC
Organism: Candidatus Methylomirabilota bacterium; assembly: GCA_035762565.1. Classification (GTDB taxonomy): domain Bacteria; phylum Methylomirabilota; class Methylomirabilia; order Rokubacteriales; family CSP1-6; genus AR5. The sequence continues at coordinate 12,476 of DASTOJ010000219.1, forward strand.
GCCGCGCACGTGCAGCGACAGGCGCCCGCCGGCGGGCATCGCCGTCAGCGCGTTCTCGAGGATGTTGAGCAGGGCCTCGCGGATCTCGCTGGCCACCGCCAGCACCAGCGGCGCCGGCTCGGCCTTGAGGTCGATCTCGTAGCGGATCCCCCGGCGGGCCGCCTCGTTGTCCCACTGCGGGCGCGTCAGCGCCAGGAGCTGCTCGAGGACGTCGCGCAGCTGCACGCCCTCGGGCCCGCGCACGCGGGCCGGCCGCGAGTAGTCCTGCAGCCGGCGGACGGTCTCCACGCTGTCGGCCGCGCCCTGGTTGATCACGCGCAGCGCGTGCACCAGCTCGTCGCGGTCGATGGCCTCGTCGGCGGCCAGCCGCTCCAGCAGCATCTCGGTCCAGCCCAGCACCGGGGTCAGCCGATTGTTGATGTTGTGGGCCACCCCGGCCGCCAGCGAGCCGAGTGTCCGGAACTTCTGCTCGCGGATGAGCCGGAAGCGCAGCTCGTGCTCGCGGCTCACGTCGCGGAACACGCCGATGCGCTGCATCTCGCCGCCGGTGGTGGCCGCGGTGGACAGCGTGACGAGCACGGGCAGCGGGTCACCGGCCCGGGTGAGCAGCAGCACCTCACCCTGCCAGGCGGCCTGGCGCATCTGGGCGGTGAGGGCCGCCACGTCCTGCGAGGTCGCGAGCAGCTCGGTCCAGCGGCGCCCGCGCAGGACCTCGGCGGGGACACCCACCATCTCGGCGAAGGCCCGGTTGGCGAAGATGACGGTGTCGGCCGTGTCGGTGACCACCACGCCTTCGCCGATCCGCCGCACCACGTCGGCCAGGTCGCGGGCGTCTCCCTGCAGCCGCGCGTGCTCCATGGTCACCGCGATACGGTCGGCCACGATGCGCAGCAGGCGCTCGACCCGTCCGTCGAGCTGCCGTGCGCGGCAGGCCACCTCGAGGACGCCGATGGCGGTGCCGCCCACGATCAGGGGGGCGACCATCAGGGCGCGGAAGCCGCCGGCGCGGATCGCCGGGTTGGCCACGCGGGCGTCTGCGGAGGCGCCGTCGGGAATGAGCACGGGGGCCTGCGTGCTCAGCGCGATCGCGGCCACGCCCGCGCCCGCCGGCATCGACACGCGGCGCAGGTCGCCGCCGAGGCCGGTGGCGGCGCGTCCCCGCAGCTCCCGCCGCGCGTCGTCGAGCAGCAGGATGGCGGCGGCGTCGGCGCCGAAGACGCCGGCCACCACGTTCACCATCTTGTCGAGCAACGCATCGGGGTCGCCGGCCGTCAGGGCCGCCTCGGCGATCGCTTCCAGCGCCTGGATCTCCGCCGTCCGCCGGCCGAGCAGCCGGCTGGTGACCAGCGTGCGCGTACGGGCCACCAGCTCCTCGGGCAGGAACGGTTTGGTCATGTAGTCGTCGGCGCCATCGCGCAGGCCGCGGATGCGGGCCGAGGGGCTCGACAGCGCGCTCAGCACCAGGATCGGCGTGGCGGCCAGCGGCGGCCGGATTCGCATCCGTTCGATCACGTCGTAGCCGCTCATGCCGGGCAGCATGAGGTCGAGCACGACCAGGTCGACGTCGGGCGTGCGCTCCAGGGCCTCCAGGGCGGCCTCGCCGGTCGGCACCGACTCCACCTCGTACCCCTCGGTGATCAGCAGGTCGCGCAGCAGGGTCGAGGTGTCGCGGTTGTCCTCGACGACCAGGACGCGGGCGGCTTCGGCACTCATTCCACGGCGGCTCCGTGGCCCTGCAGCGTGGCAGTGACGAGCCGGGCCAGGTCGTCGGGCGTGAAAGGCTTGGTCAGATAGGCGTCGCAGCCGGCGTGCAGCGCCGCCTCCCGCTCCTGCGAGCGGGACAGCGCGGATACGGCGATGATGGGCACCGACGAGGTGCGGGGGCTCTGGCGCAGCCGGCGAGCCACCTCCCAGCCGCTGACCCGCGGGAGCATGAGGTCGAGCAGGATGAGCGCCGGCGGGCGCTCGGCCGCTTCCCGGACGGCCTGCTCGCCGTCATCGCAGAGACGGGCCACGCCGCCCAGCAGGTCCTCGACGACCAGGCGCATGAGGTCCTGCGTCCGGGGCTCGTCCTCGACCACGAGCACGGCCCGGCCGTCGAGGAATGCCTCGACCGGCGCCGGCTCGACCGGCGCCGTGCTCTCGGTCAGCGCCGGCTCGGCCGCCAGCGGCAGCGTGAACGTGAACCGGCTGCCGCGGTTCTCGCCCTCGCTCTCCGCCCGCACGACGCCCCCGTGCAGCTCGACGAGGCGGCGCACGATCGCCAGCCCCAGGCCGGAGCCGCCGTGACGCCGTTGCATCGGCGCCTCCACCTGATAGAACGGATCCCAGATCCGCACCAGCTCGTCCTTGGGGATCCCGACCCCGCGGTCCTCGACGGAGACCCAGACCTGGTCGCGCTGGCGGCCGGCCGACACGCGTACCAGGCCTCCGCTGGAGCTGAACTTCACGCCGTTGCCGACGAGGTTCACGAGGATCTGCTGCAAGCGCGAGGGATCGGCGTTCACCAGGGGCAGGTCGGTGGGGACGGCGTTGTCGATCCGGATCTGCTTGGACTGCGCGGCCACCGCCACCACGGCGGCCACCTGGTCGACCACCTGGCGCACGCGGGTGGGACGCGCTCCCAGCTCGACGCGGCCCGCCTCCAGCCGGGAGACGTCCAGCAGGTCGTTGATGAGGTCGCTCAGGCGCTGGGCGCTCCGGAAGATCGCCTCCTGGTGCTCCAGCTGCTTGGCGGAGAGCGGGCCGTGGACCTGCCGGCTCAGCAGCCGGCTGTAGCCGATGATGGCCGTCAGCGGCGTGCGCAGCTCGTGACTCACCATGGCCAGGAACTCCGACTTGAGCTGGTCGAGTCGGCGCAGCTCCTCGTTCACCTGGGCCAGGGCGCGGGCTTCACGGTCCTTCTGCGCATACCCCGTCTCGTACTCCCGCACGAGGCCGGCGGTCTCGATGAAGATCTTGTAGCGGCGGTGCAGCAGCAGGAAGGTGAAGGTCGCGGCGGCGGCCAGCCAGTCCGCGGCCGTCACGGTGTTGGCGACGCCTTCCGGCATCGTCCACGGCGTCGCCCACACGCGCACGCTCGCGCCGACGCCGATGGCGAGGAAGACGAGCGCGAAGACCACTCCCAGCGGCTCGACGCGCTGGGAAGCGCGATGCCGGATCGTGCGGCCGATCAGCGCGGCGACGCCGAGCGCGGAGGCCGCGAGGACCACGTTGGCCAGACGGTAGAGCAGCTCGGCCGAGGGCAGGGACATTCAGGCGCTTTCCGGCGACTCCTGGGGCCATCATATACACGCCTTCGCCGCCGGCGAAGCCGGGCGTCGCGAAAACTGTGAAAAGTTTTACCCTGCCGCTGGCGCGACACCCGAGGGCGTCAGAGCCAGCGCGTCAGCCAGTCCTTGCTGGCCTGGACGGCCTGCCGGCGGTGAGCGGGGTTGGTGAGGCGGTGGTCGCCGCCGGGGATCAGGAGCATCTCGCAGGGTTGGGCGGCCTGCTCGTGCAGGGTCACGCCGTGTTCCAGGCCCACCACGTCGTCGGCGTCGCCGTGGACGACGAGGTGCATCGGCACGCCGGTGGGCGCCAGCGCGAGGCGCCCGGTCGCGTACTCCAGCGCGAACGCCACGCCGAGGCCGCGCCCCTCCTCCAGGTCGTCGTTGGCCAGCTCGGTGAGGCTGGCCGGCGCGTTCCAGGTCACCACGGGAAGGCCGGCCCGGCGCGCCGCGACGTGCAGGGCCACGAAGCCGCCGAGGCTCCCGCCGAGCAGGCCGAACCGGCCGCCGAGGGCCGGGTGCGCGGCCAGGAACGCCAGCACGGTCTCCACGTCCTCGATGCGGGAGGCGATGGTGGTCTCCTCCTCCGCGCCGCTCGACTCGCCGCAGCCCCGAAAGTCGAAGCGGGCCAGCGCCAGCCCGGCCGCCGGCAGCTCCTCGCCGAGCAGGAGGTACTTGGCACCGTCCTTGGAGGCGTTGAGGCCATGGCAGGCGACGACGCACGGAGCGGCCGGGCGGTCGGGGCGGTGCAGGACGAGGGCGAGCGCGCCGCCCGCGACGGGAAGGCGGTGCCGCTCCAGCGTCACGCCCAGTCGAGGTCGAAGAGCCGGCAGGTATTCGAGGACAGCTCGTACATCGTGTCCTCGACGGGCAGCCGCTTGAGCTTGGCGACCTCCTCGGCGACGCGCCCGGCCAGCCAGGGCCCCGACGGCATCCCCGCGAACTCGCCGCCGTACGTCCAGGGCGCGTCACTCTCCACCAGCAGCGAGCCGATCGGCACCTGCTCGACCAGCTCGCGGTCACGCCCGCGATAGACGACCTCCGGCGTGACCGACACGAAGTAGCCGGCGTCCACGATGGCCCGCGTGACCTCGGGCGGAGCCTTGTGCCAGTGGAACACCGCATCCTCGATGCGGTGCCGCTTGAGCGCCTCCAGCGCGCCCGCGGCGGCGCCGTGGGGCGCGTGAAGGGCCACGGGCAGATCGTAGCGGACGGCCAGGGCCAGCATCCGATCGAGCCGGGCGCGGCCCCGCACCATCAGCCCGGCGGCGTCGGCGGCCCCCTCCAGCGAGTACCACGGCAGCCCGACCTCGCCGATCGCGACGATCCGCGTGTGATGCGCGCTCACCTGGTGCTCGACGAACTCCAGCTCCTCGTCGGTGAGGTCCGGCCGGTCGGGGTGGAACCCCAGGCACGCCCACACGCCGCGCGGCGCGGCCGTGGCCGCCACGAGCGTGCGGATGTTGGTCTGGGGGTCGCATCCGACGCCGACGACGCCGTAGACGTCGTGGACCAGCGCCGTCCTCAGGGTCTCGCGCACGTCGGCGAACGCCGGGTCGTGCAGGTGGCAGTGGGTGTCGACGACCATCAGTCGCCGGCGACGACCATGCGACCGATCAGCAGGGTCGGCGACGCCGTGCGGTCGCGCAGGACGAGGTCGTCGCCCACCCCCTCGATCGCCTCGAACATCTCGAGCAGGTTGCCGGCCACCGTGATCTCCTCGACGGGGTAGGCCAGCTCGCCGTTGTCGATCCACTGCCCCACGACGCCCCTGGAATAATCGCCGGTGACGCCGTTGACACCGAAGCCGATCAGCTCGGTCACGTACAGCCCGTTCCTGACGGATGCGATCAAGTCCCCGGGCGGCGTCGGCCCCGGCTGTAGCACGAGATTGGTCGTCGACACGCCCACGCCGGCCCCATCGCGGGAGGCGTGATGGGTGGAGGACAGGCCGAGCTTGCGGGCGCTGTAGCTGTCGAGCAGGTACGACTCCAGCACGCCCTCGCCGACCACGACCGTGCGGCGGGTGGCGAGGCCCTCGCCGTCGAACGGGCGCGAGCCCAGCGCCCGCGGGAGGAGACCGTCGTCCACGATCGTCACCGAGGATGCGGCGATGCGCTTGCCGAGCCGGTCGAGCAGGAACGACGCGCGACGGTAGAGCCCAGGGCCGCTCGCGGCAGCCGCGATCGAGCGCACCAGGCTGGCCGCGGTGTCGGGATCGAAGATGACCGGGACCTCTGTGGTCTTGACCTTGCGGCCCCCCAGCCGGCGCAGCGCCCGCCGCGCGGCGGTGCGGCCGATGGCGGCGGGATCCTCCAGCGCCGCGCGGTGGCGCGCGGCCGAGTACCAGAAGTCGCGCTGCATCTCGTCGCCGGCCACGGCGACGGGCGCCACCGACAGACCGAGCGACGACGTCGCGTAGCCGCGGGCGAAGCCGTGCGACGTCGCGTAGACGTACCGCGCGCGGCGGTCCCAGTACTCGGCGCCCTCGGAGTTCGCGATGCGGGGATCGGTCTCGAGCGCCGCCGCCTCGGCCCGGCGGGCCAGCTCGATCTTGGCCTCCGGCGTCAGCTCCACGCCGCCACGGTCTTGCAGCTCGAGATCCGGCACGCGGCCGATCAGCTCGCCGGGGTCGGGCAGGCCCGCGTGCGGGTCCTCGGCCGTGACGCGCGCCAGCGCGGTCGCCTCGTCCACCACCCGCTCGAGCGAGGCGCGTGACAGGTCGGACGTCGACGCGGCCGCCGCCGCCTTGCCGGCGAACACGCGCAGCGACAGCCGCTGCTCGCGCGAGTGCTTGACGGTGTCCACCTGCCCCAGGCGCACGGAGGCGCTGAAGTGCTGCTCCTCGATCAGGAAGCCGTCGGCCTCGGTGGCGCCGCGAGCCCGAGCCCGGCCGAGCACGTCGGCCAGGAGGTCCGGCCGGAGGCCGTCGCCGCTCACACCTGGGTCCCGCCGACGGTCATGCCGTCGATGCGGATCGTCGGCAGGCCCACGCCGACGGGCACCGATTGCCCGTCCTTGCCGCAGGTACCCACGCCCTCGTCGAGCGCCAGGTCGTGGCCGACCCGGCTCACCCGCGTGAGCGCGTCGGGGCCGTTGCCGATCAGCGTCGCGCCCTTGACCGGCGCCGTGACGCGGCCGTCCTCGATCAGGTAGGCCTCGCTGGCCGAGAACACGAACTTGCCGCTGGTGATATCGACCTGGCCGCCGCCGAACGTCACCGCATACAGGCCATTCGGGACGGAGCGAATGATGTCGTCGGGATCGTCCTTGCCCGCGAGCATGAACGTGTTCGTCATCCGCGGCATCGGCGGGTGCGCGTAGGACTCGCGGCGGCCGTTGCCGGTCGGCCTCATCTTCATGAGGCGCGCGTTGAGACGGTCCTGCATGTAACCGGTGAGCACGCCGTTCTCGATGAGCACGGTACGCCCGGTCGGCGTGCCCTCGTCGTCGACGTTGAGCGAGCCGCGCCGGTTGGGGAGGGTGCCGTCGTCGACCACCGTCACCAGCTCGGAGGCCACCTTCTGGCCCAGGCGGCCGGCGAACGCCGACACGCCCTTGCGGTTGAAGTCGCCCTCCAGCCCGTGGCCGATCGCCTCGTGCAGCAGGATGCCTGGCCAGCCGGGGCCGAGCACCACGGTCATGGCGCCGGCCGGCGCCTCCCGGGCGCCGAGCTTCAAGATCGCGTGGCGGGCGGCCTCCTCCGCGAAGCGCTTCCAGCGGTCGGACTCCAGGTAGAAGTCGAACGGCACCCTTCCCCCGCCGCCCCAGGAGCCGATCTCGCGCTTGCGGTTCTCCTCGGCGATGACGGTCACGTTGAGCCGCGTGAGCGGCCGCACGTCGCCGATCGTCCACCCGGAGGCCGTGGCGATCAGCATCACGACCTCCTCGCTCGCCAGGCTGGCGATCACCTGGTTGACGCGCGGGTCGGCCGCGCGGGCCGCGGCGTCGATCCGGCGCAGCAGGTCCAGCTTGCGGTCGAGCGCGGTGACGATCGGTGGCTCGAGCAGCGAGTAGAGGTCGTGCCCGGCCCGGGCCGGCACGGCAAGGGCGCCGGAGGCGCCGCCGCGCTCGGCGATGGCGCGCGCCTGCCGGGCGGCCTCCTCCAGGTTACCGAGCGAGATCTCGTCGGTGTGCGCGTAACCCGTGCGCGCCTCGGCCTGGGCGCGCACGCCGGCCCCCTGGCTCACGTGGCGCGAGGCCTTCCGGACGACGTTCTCCTCGAGCACCAGCTCCTCGTTGATCCGGTACTCCAGGTAGATGTCGGCGTCGTCGACCCGCCCCGCGAGGCTCGAGCCGAGCAGCCGCTCCATCAGCGGCGGCGTGACGTTGAACCGGTCGGAGAAGAAACGCTCGGGGCTGGTTCTGGAGAGATCGTCCATGAGGTCCGGAGGGCTCCAATCCTAACGCGGCACCGGCCGCGTCCCAAGCTTTTCGCGCCTCTATTGTAGCCCCGGGACCAAGCGCTCAGGCGGCCTGAAAGGCCTGGATTATCTCGTGGATCCGCCGCAGCCCGTGCATGAGCGACGGGCCGGGCGCGAGCACGTCCTCACCGGCGAGCTCGTGGATCTGGTCCGCGGCCACCGCGGCCACGGCGCCCCAGCCCGGCCGGGCCGCGATCGCGGTCCGGTCGAGCGGCTTGCCGCACCACGAGGCCAGGATGATCTGGGGATCGCGCCGCGCCACCTCCTCCGCGCCGACGATCCGGTCTCGCGCGCCCCCACGCTCGCGCAGCTCGGCGAACACGTCGCGGCCGCCGGCGATCTCGATCAGGTCCGAGACCCAGCCGATGCCGGTGATCAAGGGATCCATCCACTCCTCGAAGTAGACGCGCGGCCGGTCCGGCCAGACCGACGAGTACTCGCGGACCTGCCTGACCTCGTCGCGCATGTCCGCGATCAATTCGCCGGCGGCCTCGGCCCGCCCGAGCGTGCCGCCGATCAAGAGAATCGCGCGCAGGACCTCGTCGAACGACCGCTGGTTGGTGCAGAGCACGGTGATCCCGGCGGCGATCAGCTCGCCGACGACCTCCCGCTGGAGGTCGGAGAACGCGAGCACCAGGTCCGGCTCGAGGGCCAGGATCTTGTCGGCGCGGAACGTCGTGAAGCCGCCCACCCGTGCCCGCTCGCGCGCGGCCTCCGGGCGGCGGGCCGTGCCCGGGACCCCTACCACCCGGTCGCCGGCTCCGAGCGCGAAGGCGATCTCGGTGGTCTCGGCGGTGAGGCAGACGATGCGCCGGGGAAAGTCGATCGCGCTCTTGCCGTACACGCGTCAGCCGGCCCGCGCGGGGCGCTCCACGTGGGCGTAGTGGCTGAGCCGCAGCCACCCGGGCAACGCCTGGATCAGCGGCCGGGAACCCTCCACGCGCATGCCGCCCGCACGGACGGCCTGGGCGAGCGTGAGCTGTCCCATCCAGACGCGGGCGATGGCGGCGACGTCGGCGACCACGACCAGGTCGACGTCGAAGCCCGGATCCTTCAAGCACAGGTCGACCTCCGGCCGCTGCAGCACCAGCCACCAGGTCCGCATGCCCTTGCAGCGCGCCGCCACGCCGCGCAGCTCGAACCGCACGACGGTACGGCCGGCCGGTAGCCGGTCCAGGTCGATGCCACGACGGACGTTCCACATGAGCACGCTGACGTCCAGGTTGTCCGGGTCGAACTGCTTGATCGCCCAGCGCTGGCCCCAGGCGCCGAGCCCGTCCACCACTGCCCGGAACTCCTCGCCCGCCCTGGTGAGGCTGTACTCGCGCCCCCGGCCGCCTGCCAGCGGCCGGCTGGACAGGACGCCGCCCTCCTCCAGCTCGCGCAGCCGCTGGGTCAGCAGCGACCGGGAGATGAGCGGCACCCCTCGCCGGATGTCGTTGAAGCGGCGCGACCCGCAGAGCAGCTCGCGCAGGATCAACGGGGTCCACCGCTCGGCGAAGATCTCGCACGCCACCGCCACCGGGCAGAACTGGCCATACCCCTTCATGGCCCCGACTCTAGGCACCCGCCGGCAGGCCGGCAAGTCCATTTTTAGGTCTTGGCGGCGGGCCGGCGCGCTGCCATCGTTCCCGCAGCAAGGAGGTGAGCCCATGAGCAGCACCGAGGCCCTCAAGACCGACTGGGCGGCCGTCGTGCGACAGCTGGGACCCCGCTTCGCGGCCCGCGCCGCCGCCCATGACGCCCACGACAGCTTCGTGGCCGACAACTACGCCGAGCTGCGCGACCGGCGTGTGTTCTCGGCCGGCATCCCCATCGAGCTGGGCGGCGGCGGCGCCTCCCACCGAGAGCTGTGCGACATGCTGCGGACCCTCGCGCACTCCTGCACCTCGACGGCGCTCGCCCTGGCGATGCACACGCACCCGCTGGCGGCCACGGTCTGGCGCTGGCGGCACGAGGCGGCACCGGTGGACGGGTTCCTCCGCCGGGTCGCCGTCGAGGAGCTAGTGCTCGTCACGAGCGGCGGGTCGGACTTCCTCGCGGGCTCGGGCACCGCGGTGAAGGTGGAGGGCGGTTATCGCGTGACGGCGCGCAAGGTGTTCGGCAGCGGCTCCCCCGGCGGCCACGTCTTCATGACGATGGCCCTGTACGACGACCCGGCCGACGGCCCGACCGTGCTCCACTTTCCGGTGCCGCTCGACGCGCCGGGCGTGAAGGTCGCGGACAACTGGCGGACGCTGGGCATGCGCGGCACGGGCTCCAACGACATCATCCTCGACGACGTGTTCGTTCCCGATGCGGCCGTCGGCGTGCGGCGCCCGCCCGGCCGGTGGACCCAGGTGTTCTTCGTCGTCTACGGCATCGCCTTCCCGCTGATCTACTCCGTGTATCTCGGCGTGGCCGAGGCGGCCCGCGAGATCGCCGTCCGCGAGGCCGGCCGCCGCCGGCAGGAACCGACCGTCCAGGCGCTGGTGGGCGAGATGGACAACGAGCTGGCGGCGGCGCGCATGGCGGTGCGCCACATGATCGACGTGGCCGACACGGACCGTCTCGGTCCCGACACGACGAACGAGATGCTGATGGGCCGCACGCTGGCCGGACGGGCCGCCATCCGGACGGTCGAGAAGGCCCTGGAGGTCGCGGGCGGTGCCGGCTTCTATCGCGCGCTGGGCCTCGAGCGGCTCTTCCGCGACGTGCAGGCGGCCCGCTACCACCCGCTCCAGGAGAAGCCGCAAACGCTCTTCACCGGACGCTTTGCCCTCGGGCTCGACGTCAACGGCTGACCCAGATCGCAGCACGACAAGGAGGACCACGATGCTCAGCCACCGGACTCCCGCATGGATCGGACTCCTGGCCGCGGTGCTCCTGGCCATGGCGCCAGGGGCCCGGGCCGATGTCGTCACCGACGCGAACGCGAAGGCCGCCGAGATCGCGTCCAAGCATCCGGCGACGCCGATCTCGGTGCGGATGATGGCGATCGTCCAGGTCTCGGTCTTCGAGGCCGCCAACGCGATCACCGGCCGCTACCCTGCGTTCCGCGTGAAGCTCGGTGCAGCACCCGGGGCGTCGCTCGACGCGGCGGTGGCCGCGGCGACGCGGACGGCGCTGCTGAAGCTCCTGCCGGCGCAGCAAGCGGCGATCGAAGCCGACTATCAAGCCCTCCTGAAATCGGTGGCCGACGGGTCTGCCCGGGCGGCCGGCATCGCCGTCGGCGAGCAGGCGGCGACCGCCGTCCTCGCCTCCTGCGCCGACGACGGCGCGATGGCCCCCAACACGTACCGGCCCCATACGGCGCCGGGTGTCTACGTGCCGACGGTGTTCCCGGCCGTGCCCCACTGGGGCAAGCGCAAGCCGTGGGTGATGAAGAGCGGTGACCAGTTCCGCCCCGGCCCCCCGCCCGCCCTGACCAGTGACACGTGGAAGCGGGACCTCGCCGAGATCAAGGCGCTCGGCGGCAAGACCAGCGTCCAGCGCACGCCGGAGCAGACGGCCATCGCCCAGTTCTGGGAGGCGACGGCCCCGGCGGTCTACTGGCCCGTGGCGCGCTCGGTCTCGTCCGCGCCCGGCCGAGACGTGACCGACAACGCGCGACTGCTCGCCGTCGCGGCGATGGCGATGGACGACGCGCTCATCGCCGTCTTCGACGCCAAGTACACCTACAACCTCTGGCGTCCGGTCACGGCCATCCGCAACGCCGAGGGCGATCTGCGCGATCCGGGCTGGACGCCGTTCATCGACACGCCGATGCACCCCGAATACCCGTGTGCCCACTGCATCGTGTCGGCCTCGCTCGGCGCCGTGCTCGCCGCCGAGATCGGCGCCGGGCCGTCGCCGAAGCTCAGCTCGGCCAGCCCGGCCGCGCAGGGCGCGGTGCGCACGTGGTCCACCGTCGACGATTTCACGCAAGAGGTGGCCGTGGCCCGCATCTACGACGGCGTCCACTACCGCAACTCGACGGTGGTCGGCACGCTGATGGG
>DASTOJ010000220.1:0-4425 GCA_035762565.1 Candidatus Methylomirabilota bacterium
GGCTCACCGGCGAAGGCGCGGGAGGCCTCAACGGCGGCCCACCCGGCGACCTCTACGTGCTGGTCCGCATCCGCGAGCATCAGATGTTCGCGCGCAACGGCAGCGACCTCTACTGCGACCTGCCGGTGTCGTTCCCCCACCTGGCGCTGGGCGCCGAGCTCGAGGTGCCGGTCCTCGGCGGCAGCGCGACGCTCAAGGTCCCGGCCGGCAGCCAGCCGGGCCAAATCTTGAGATTGCGCGGCAAGGGCATGCCGCGCCTGCGCGAGCGCGGGCAGGGCGACGCTTGCTACCGCCTGCTGCTCGAGGTGCCGCAGAAGCTCAACGCCCGGCAGCGCGAGGCGCTGGAGGCGTTCGACGCGGCGTCCAAGGAGCGCGGCCCGCTCGCCGCCTCCTTCCTCGAGCGCATGAAGAAGCTGCTCGGGTGACCACGGCGGCCGGCGGCGCCGCCTACGTCGAGCTGACGGTCGATGCGGGCGAGGAGGCCGCCGAGGCCCTGACGAACTTCCTCTGGGAGCAGGGGGCCGTCGGCGTCGTCGAGGAGGCGGAGCGGCCCGGGGCGCCCGCGCGGCTGCGGGCCTTCTTTCCAGGCGCCCTCCCACCTGCCGCGCTGACCGCCCGCGTGGAGGCCTATCTCGAGGGACTGCGGGCGCTAGGCCTGGCCGCGGCGGCCCGCCCGCGCCTGACGCCGGTCGTCGACACCGACTGGGCGGCGGCGTGGCGCGAGCATTTCCGTCCGCTCGCCGTGGGACGCTCGTGGCTCGTGGCGCCGCCCTGGGAAGCGCCGGGCGCCTGCGGGCGCCTGGTGCTCATCATCGAGCCGGGCCGCGCGTTCGGTACCGGCCACCACGGTACCACGGCCGGTTGCCTCGAGCTGCTGGAAGGGCTCGTGGCTGGCGCGCCGCCGGGCCGCGCCCTCGACCTGGGCACCGGCTCCGGCATTCTCGCCATCGCCGCCGCGCGGCTGGGCGTCACCGAGGTGCTGGCCTGCGACTCGGACCCCGATGCCGTCGCCGCGGCCGAGGCCAACGCCGCCCGCAACGGCGTCGGTGATCGGATCCGCGCCGTCCTCGCCGACGCCGCCACGCTGGCGGCCCCGCCGGCGCCGCTGATCCTGGCCAATCTCCTGGCCGCCGCCCACCGCGCGCTGGCGGCACGCTACGCGGACCTGGTCGCCCCCGGCGGCGCGCTCGTGCTCGGCGGATTGCTCGATGCCGAGGCGGACGGCGTCGCGGAGGCGCTCATCGGTCACGGCTTCCACCCCGAGGCGGCGCGCAGCCTCGACGGCTGGACGAGCCTCGCCCTGCGCCATGCGGCGCTTCACGCTGCAGCCTGACCGGCTGGACGCCGGCCGCGTCACCTTCGACGCCGAGGAGTCCCGCCATCTCACGCGCGTGCTGCGGCTGCGCCCCGGCGACACGGTCGTCGCCACCGACGGCGCCGGCCGCGACTACACGGTACGGCTGGAGAGCGTGGGGGAGGCGGCCACCGGAACCGTCCTGGCCGAGGCGGCCGGCGTGCCCGCCTCGCCGCTGGCGGTCACGCTGATCCAGGGCGTGCCGAAGGGCGACAAGATGGAGGCGATCGTGCGCGCCGCCACCGAGCTGGGAGTGGCGAGCGTGCGGCCCGCGCTCTGCGAGCGGACCATCGTGCGACTGGAGCCGGCGCGCTGGCGCGACCGCGCTCGGCGCTGGCAGCGCGTGGCGCGCGAAGCCGCCAAGCAGTCGGGGCGCGCCGTGATCCCGGAGGTGGAGGCGCCACGTCCGCTCGCCGAGTGGCTGGCCGCGGGCGAGCCCACGGATCTCGGGCTGTGTCTGTGGGAAGGCGGCGGCGCGTCCCTCCGCCGCGTTCTGGCGGACGCGGCCGTGCCGCGCTCGGCGCTCCTGCTCGTCGGGCCCGAGGGCGGGCTGGCCCGGGCCGAGGTCGAGGCCGCGCGGACGCGAGGGCTCACGGCGGTCTCCCTCGGCGCGCGCATCCTGCGCGCCGAGACGGCGGGACCCGCCCTCGTGGCTGTCTTGCAGGCGCGCTTCGGCGACCTGGGATGATGTCGGCCGGCTGGGAGCACTTCGAGGTCGAGGCGGACGTGGGAGTGCGTGGATGGGGTCGCTCCCGCGGCGAAGCCTTCGCCCAGGCCACGCTGGGCGTGTTCGCGCTGATCGTTGCCCCCGGCGACGTCCAGGTGCGCGAGCATCGGGAAGTGCGCGCCCAGGCCGAGGCCCCGGAAGCGTTGCTGGTGGCCTGGATCGACGAGTCCCTCTACGTGCACGAGATCGAGGGCTTCGTCGTGGGCGCCGTGGAGCTGACGACCTGCACCGACACGCTCGCCCAGGGCGTGCTGGGTGGCGAGCCGCTCGACGCCGAGCGCCATCGCGTGGGCACGGTCGTGAAGGGCGCGACCTACCACCTGGTGAGCGTCCGGGCCCGGGAAAGTGGCTGGGAGGTGACGATTATCATCGACGTGTAGGGGGTACTGTCTCATTTACGACACTCCGCGGGTCCACGGCTGTGGCATCCGCGTGACGGCACGGGGATGCCGAGCGGCCAGGCCCGTGGATCGAGGTAACGTTTCCGAGATGTTAGGGTTCTGGGGCTTCGTGGCACTTCTGTTGCTCCTCCTTCCGACCCGGTCATGCGCCAGCAGACGATCAAACGTCCGGTGAGTCTCGAGGGCATCGGGCTTCACTCAGGCAAGCGGGTCAAGGTCATCCTCTCGCCCGCCCCGCCCGACTCCGGCATCGTCTTCCGGCTCGGTCCCGACGGCCAGCCGATCCCGGCCGCTCCCGAGAGCGTCGTCGACTCGCACTATGCGACGACCATCGGTCGTAACGGCTGCCGCATCCAGACCGTGGAGCACCTCATGGCGGCCGCAGCCGGGCTCGGCATCGACAACCTGGCCGTCGAGGTGGACGGCGTCGAGGTGCCGGCCATGGACGGCAGCGCCAAACCGTTCGTGGCCCTGCTGAACTCGGCCGGCCGCACGGCCCAGAGCGCACGGCGGCGGCCGGTCAGCATCCCCCACCCGATCCGCGTGGGCGGCGGCAATCGCTGGATCCAGATCGTGCCGGCCCCCGAGCTGCGCATCAGCTACACGCTGGACAACGACCATCCCGCCATCGGCACCCAGGTGCTGTCGTACATGCCGGCCGAGGAGTCGTTCGCCACCGAGTACGCTCCGGCCCGGACGTACGGCTTCCTCAAGGACCTCGGGGTCATGCGCAAGCATGGGCTGGCGCTGGGTGGCTCGCTCGACAACGCGGTGGTGGTGGGCAAGCGCGGCACGCTCAACGGTCTGCGCTATCGGGACGAGTTCGTGCGCCACAAGGTGCTCGACCTGATCGGCGACCTGGCGCTGCTCGGTCGGCCAATGCTCGGGCACGTCATCGCCCGCAACGGAGGCCACGCGCTCAACTTCGAACTGGTGGTCGCCGTGCAGCGCGCGCTCGGCCTCGAGCGCCGTCCGGCCGGCGCCGCCCTGCGCGTGGTCCCCGCGCTCGAGCCGGTCGAGCGCGACGGCTTCGTCCCCGCCGCCGTGTGAAGCGTGGGGGGCCCCCGATATGGCCCCCCACGCCCCCTGACGCTCGTCGCGCCCTGGCAAGGCCGTGGCGCTCCTCGATGACCCCAGCGTCTCCCCGTTCGGGCCGCGGCTGACCCGGGGGCTATAATGCGATGTCCCGTATGCGTGCGGTCACTCGTGTGCGCTCGCTCTGGGCGGCGGCGCTGGCGGCGGTTGTCCTGGCGGCCGCGACCCCGGCGGCCGCCGACCTCCGCGTCAGCGACCTCGACGTCTTCCTCAACGACCATGAGCTGACGGTGAACGTGGCCCTGCTGGGGGCCATCGGGCCGGGCTTCCACGAGGGCCTCCAGAGCGGCATTCCTGCCCACGTCCGCTACACCGTCGAGCTCTGGCAGTACAACCGCTACTGGCGCGACAGCCTGCTCCTGGCCAGGGTCGTCGAGCGCGCGCTGGCCTACAACGTCGTCACCAAGGAGTACAAGGTGACCGCGGTCCGCGGAGAGACCCGCGCGCCCCACGTCACCCGCGACCTCCGCGACGCCCAGCGCGTGATCTCCGAGGTGCGCGGGCTCAAGCTGACGCCGGCGGCGGCGGTGGACCCGGTCGAGGTCATCTACGTGCGCGTGCACGCCGAGGCGGCGCTGAACGGCGAGAACTCGTTCGTCACCCGGATGGCCGGAACCGCCGGGCAGACCATGCGGCAGTCCGAGTACCGGACGCTGTGGCGGGTGCAGTAGCGTGCCGCTGCTGAGCGAGCAGAACCGTCGCAAGCGCAACCTCGTCATCATCGCCGCCTTCCTGCTGCTCATCGGAGGCGCTACCGCCTTCGACCTCGGCACGTTCGCGCCCGAGCTGCCGGTCGCCTCCAACATCGTCATCTTCGCGCTCTTCAACCTGAACCTGATCGTGCTGCT
>DASTOJ010000221.1:0-5832 GCA_035762565.1 Candidatus Methylomirabilota bacterium
CCGCCGGTCAGCACGTGGACCTTGTCCTGCTCGACGAGCTTGCGGGACTTGTTCAGCGCGGTGGCCGGGTTGCCCTCGGTGTCCTCCACGATCAGCTCGAGCTTGCGCCCGCCGACCTGGCGGCCGCTCTCGTCGAGGTACAGCTCGGTGCCGTTCACCATGTCCTTGCCGATCTGGGCGAACGGGCCGGTGAGCGGCGCCAGGAAGCCGATCTTGATCGGCCCGCCCTGGGCGTCGGTGCCGGCCGGCGCCGCCAGGGCGCCGACGAACGCGGCGAGCAGGAGGGCGGCCAGCGCGCGGACTCTGAAACGCTTCATGATTGACGCTCCTTTCGGCTCCGCCTCAGCGAGGATCGCGCCGGAACGCGCCGAGCACGCCGCGCGGCGCGAACAGGATGACGCCGATGTACACGGCGCCCAGGATGAGCAGCCACCGCTTGGTATACACGCTCACGAAGTTCTTGAGGAAGACGATCGCGGCCGCGCCCAGGGCCGGGCCCGCCAGCGTCCCGGGTCCGCCGAGGGCGACCATCAGCAGGGTCTCGACCGACGTCACCAGCTGCACGTCGACCGGGCTGACGAAGCCGTTGTAGTAGGCCCAGAACACGCCGGAGAAGCCCGCGAAGGCGCCGGAGATCACGAAGGCCACGTACTTGTGCAGCCAGACGTTGTAGCCGAGCGCGCGCATCCGGGACTCGCTCTCGCGGATGCCCATGAGGCTCATGCCGAACGGCGAGCGCACCAGCAGCCCGAGCAGCGCCCACGCCAGCAGCGTGGCGGCCAGCGCGAAGTAGAAGAACGGCAGCGGCGCGCCGAGGCTCCACGGCAGGCCGACCTCCGGCCGCGGCACGCCGGCGATGCCGTTGTCGCCCTTGGTCATCGACACCCAGCGGAAGGCGAGCCCCCAGACGACCATGCCGAGGGCCAGCGTGATCATCAGGAAATACGTGCCGCTGGCCCGGATGGCGAGCAGGCCGAACACGGCGGCGGTCAGCGTCGCCAGCAGCAGCCCGGCCACCAGGCAGGTCACGAAGCCCCGCTGGTAGTCCGTGGCCAGGATGCCGACGGCATAGGCGGCGACGCCGAAGTAGGCAGCGTGGCCGAGCGAGGGCAGGCCGGTGTAGCCGAGCAGCACGTCCAGGCTCATGGCCAGGACGGCCACGATCGCCGCCTGGGTGAGCAGCGTCAGCGGGTACGCCGAGAGCGCCGGCGCGATCGCCGCCGCGACCGCCACGGCCGCCCCGCCGGCCAGGATGCCCCGGTGGGTCTTCATGTGCGCCCGAACAGCCCGGTGGGTCGCAGCGCCAGGATGAGGGCCATCGGCGCAAAGAGCGTGAAGTAGGCCAGCTCGGGGAAGAGCGCCTTGCCGAAGTTGTCGAGCAGGCCCACCAGCAGGCTGCCGACCATCGCGCCGGGCAGGCTGCCGAGGCCGCCGACGATGACCACGACGAACGCGTAAGGCAGGATCTCGAAGTCGAGCCCGGGATAGACGCCGAGGAACCCGCCGCCGATGACGCCGCCCAGCGCGGCCAGGAACGCGCCGAGCGCGAAGACCCCCATCGACACCGTCGGCACGCGGATGCCCACCCCCTGCGCCATCTCGGCGTCGTCCACCGCCGCGCGGATCATCGCGCCGATGCGCGTGCGGTCCAGCGCCAGCCACAGCAGGGCGCCGATCGCGGCGGCCAGCACCATGATGAAGAGCCGGTAGCGCGGAAAGCGCAGACCGCCGACGGTGAGCACGCCCTGCAGGGCCGTCGGTACCGGCAGCGAATAGGGATCGCCCCCCCAGATCAGGAGGGCCAGGTCCTGGAAGATGAGGGCGAAGCCGATGGTCATGAGGACCTGGCCGAGCGTCTGGCCGGCCAGCTTCCTCAGGAAGAGGCGTTCCATGCCGACGCCGACCAGCGCGATGGCGAGCGCGCCGGCCACCAGCGCCAGCGCGAAGCTCCCCGTGCGCCAGACGACCGACAACCCCACGTAGCCGCCGAGCAGGAAGTAGGAGCCGTGGGCGAGGTTCACGATCCGCATGACGCCGAAGATGAGCGACAGGCCGCTGGCCAGCAGGAACAGCAGGGCGCCGTAGGACAGCCCGTTGAAGGTCTGGCTGATCCAGAACTCGAGCGTCACTGCCGGCTCAGCCGATCTTGAGCAGGCGGGCGGCGGTGGCGCCGAGGATGCGGCGCTGGTCCGCCCGGCTGAGGCGGAGGCGCTTGGTGACGACGTCCACGGGCTGCTTGTAGCCCATGTCGAAGCAGTAGTCGCTGCCCAGCATCACGCGGTCGGCGCCCACGGTGTCGATCAGGAACTTCAGCAGGGAGGGCGAGTGAGTGATCGTGTCGTAGGTGAACCGGCGCAGGTAGCGCTCGAACGGCTGCCGGGCCACGCCCTTCGTCTCCGGCCGCACGCGCTGGCCGTGGGTGAGCCGTCCCACCAGGTACGGCATGGCGCCGCCGGCGTGGGGCAGGCACACCTCGAGCTTCGGGTGACGGTCGAGCACGCCGCCGAACACCAGGTGCGCCGCGGCGACCGCGGTGTCGAAGGGGTTGCCGAGGAAGTTGTTCAGGTAGAACTTCCCGAGCCGCGCGGCGCCGATCACGGTCAAGGGATGCAGCAGCACCGGCAGGCCGAGCGCCTCGCACCGGGCGAAGATCGGGGCGAAGTCCGGCTCGGAGAGGTCGCGCCCGTTGACGTTGGTGCCGAGGTAGACGGCGCGGATCCCGGGCAGCGTACCGACGCGCGCCAGCTCCTCGAGCGCCAGCTTTGGTTCCTGCATCGGCAGCGTCGCGCACCCGACGAAGCGGCCGGGATACGCGGTATGGGCCGCCTGCATCGCGTCGTTCACCGCCCGGGCCAGGCGCAGCCCCACCGGGCCGTCGGCGAAGTAGACCATCGGCGCCGTCAGCGAGAGTGCGTGCACGTCGACCTTCGCCCGGTCCATCGCCTTGACGCGGCGGTCGAGATCCCAGTAGGTGACCTCCAGCGGCAGCGTGCGCGAGCCCTTCAGCTCGATGACCGGGCCCGCCGCGTCGCCCCGGTCGATGCGGGCTCCGAACGGCTGGCCGGCGTCCTCGACGATCGAGAAGAAGCGCTCGGGGAAGTAGTGCGCGTGGATGTCGACGGCGACCGGCTTGGTCACGGGGCGAGATTGTACTATAACCGCGCCATGAGACTGCCCTCCGAGCGCTTCGACTACTCGGCCATCGCCGACCGTCCCCGCTGGAAGCTGCCGCGATCGGCCCGCATCGCCGTGTGGACCATCGTCAACGTCGAGGAGTGGGACATCGAGAAGCCGATGGCGCGCCAGTATCTGACGGCGCCCCAGGGCGTGGTCATCACCCCCGACGTGCCGAACTGGGCGTGGCACGAGTACGGCATGCGGGTGGGGTTCTGGCGTCTCCTCGAGGCGCTCCAGAAGCGCAAGCTCAGGGCGACGACGGCGGTCAACGCCAGCGTGTGCCAGTCCTACCCGCGCGTGGCGCGGGCGATGCTGGACGCCGGCTGGGAGTTCATGGGCCACGGCGTGCGTCAGGGCGCGCTGCACCTTCTGCCCGATCAGCGCGCCGCGATCCGAGAGTCCGTCGAGCTGATCCACAAATTCACGGGCCGTAAGCCGAAGGGATGGCTCGGGCCCGGGCTGACGGAGACGTGGGAGACCCTCGATTATCTGGCCGAGGCGGGCATCGAGTACGTCTCCGACTGGGTCAACGACGACCAGCCGTACGAGATCCGCACCGCGCGGGGCCCGCTCGTCTCGGTGCCCTACACGCTGGAGCTGAACGACATCCCCATGATGGTCATCCAGCACCACGAGTCGGCGGCGTGGGTGCAACGCTGCCGCGACCAGTTCGATCGGCTGTACGCCGAGGGCACGAAGAACCCACGCGTGATGGCGATCGCCGTGCATCCCTACATCCACGGCGTCCCCCATCGCATCCGTTACTTCGAGGCCGTCTACGACTACATGCGCACGAAGAAGGGCGTCTGGTTCACGACGGGCGAGGAGATCGCCGACTGGTATCGGGCCGGCCGCCGCTGACGCGGCACCCCGCGTTCCTGAAGCTATGGGCGGCGTCAGCCATGTCCGACGTCGGATCGCAGGTGTCCACGCTTGCCTTGCCGCTGATCGCGGCGCTCACGCTCGACGCGACGGCCTGGCAGATGGGGCTGCTCTCGGCGGCGGGGTCGGCGCCGGTGTTGCTGGTCGGGCTCCTCACCGGCGTGTGGGTCGACCGACGCCGGCGGCAGCCGGTTCTGATCGCGACGGATCTCGGCCGCGCCATCCTGCTGTCGACGGTGCCCCTGGCGAGCGCGCTCGGCGTGCTGCGGATCGACCTCCTCTACGTGGTGACGCTGCTGGTCGGCACGCTCACGGTGCTCTTCGGTGTCGCGCACATGTCCTTCGTGCCGTCACTGCTCGAGCGGGAGCGGCTGGTCGAGGGCAACAGCAAGCTGGAAGCCACGACCTCGGTGGCGCAGGTGGCGGGACCCGGCCTGGGAGGCGTGCTCGTCGGCGTGCTCGGCGCGCCACTCGCGGTGCTGGTCGACGCCCTGTCGTTCCTGGGGTCGGCGCTCGTCATCGCGAAGATCCGCGTGAGCGAGGCTTCCCCGGTGACGGCTCCCGGGCGGGCGGGCGTGCTCGCCGAGATCGGCGAGGGACTCCGCGTGGTGCGCCGGCAACCCATCCTCCTGGTGCTCGCGGGATGCTCGGCCACCACCGCCCTATTCGGCGCGATGTTCCTGGCCGTGTACGTGCTGTACATGACGCGCGACCTGGGCCTCGGCGCCGCGGCGATCGGCCTGGTGTTCGCGACCGGCGGTCTCGGGGCGCTCGCCGGCGCACTCGGCGCCGCGGCGGCTGCGCGGCGGTTCGGTCCGGGGCCGGCCATGCTCGGGGCGCAGTTGCTCTTCGGGCTGGCGGGGATCGCGGTGCCGCTGGCCGTGCTCGTGCCGCGGGTGGCCCTCGCGCTGGTCGTCGCCTCCGAGTTCGCGCAATGGATGACCTTCGTCGCCTATCGCGTGAACGCGCTCAGCGTCCGGCAGGCGATCACACCCGATCGGCTGCAGGGCCGCGTCAACGCCACGATGCGGTTTCTCATCGGCGGAGCGTTTCCGATCGGCGCAGTGATCGGGGGCGCGCTGGGCGGCGCGATCGGCGTCCCCCTGACGCTGGCCGTGGCCTCGCTCGGCACGTTGCTGCCGTGTCTGTGGCTGCTCCAGTCACCCGTGCGCCGCCTCCGGACCCTCCCGATGGTCGAGCCTGCCGGGCCGGCGCTCGCGATGTGAGGTATCCTCGGGCTCATGCCGCTGGTCGCCGCTTTCGCCTTGCCCCACACGCCCCAGCTGCTCGTGCGCCCGCCCACCGAGGACCGCGATCTGGTCCTGCGCGTGCACGCCGCCTACGCGGAGGTGAAGCGGCGGCTGGCCGCCGCGCGGCCGGACGTCGTGGGCGTGATCGGCGGCGACCACATCGAGGGCTTCTTCTTGAACGCGGTGCCGGCGCTGGCGGTGTTCGTGGGACGGAAGGCCTCGGGGGAGTTCGGCCGCTACCGCTACGCCTTCGACGTGCACGAACCGCTGGCCCGGGCGATCGTCGAGCAAGGCATCGAGGCCGGCTTCGACCTCACGTACTCGCAGGACGTCCGGCTCGACTACGCGTTCTACGTGCCACTGCACTTCACGATGCCGGAGCCCCCGCTGCCCATCGTGCCGCTCTACGTGAACGTCTACCTGCCGCCGCAGCCCACGCCCCGGCGCTGCTACGCCTGGGGCCAGGCGCTGCGGCGTATCCTCGACGCGCGGCCCGAGCGGGTGGCCCTCGTGGCCTCCGGCG
>DASTOJ010000222.1:0-21687 GCA_035762565.1 Candidatus Methylomirabilota bacterium
TGCAGCGACACCGTCAGCTCGTCCTGCACCGCGTGGTGCAGCTGGGCGACGACGTCGGGATTCGAGGGGCAGAGCCGCTCGGCGCCGCCCGGCACCTTGCCGGCCAGCTCCATCACGCGGCGGTAGTTGCGGCCGTACAGCGAGACCAGCGTCTCCAGCGTCTCGCGCGGCAGGCCGCTGGCCGCCACGTCGCCGGAGACGTCCAGCCAGGTGTGGGCCTCCACGCGCCCGGCCTCCTCGTCGGCGCCGTCGAGCGTGAGGCGCGCCGTGCGGCCCGGCGCCGCCCGGCCGAGCGCCCGGCCGATGCGATCGCCCAGCGCCTCGGCCAGGCTGCGGAAGCACGTGAGCTTGGTCCCGGTGATCGAGAGGAACCGCCCGCCCGCTTCCTCGATCACCTTGTGGGTGCGCGAGACGTCGGACGCGCGCCGGCCCTCCTCGAACGACAGGGGGCGCACGCCCGCGTAGGTATAGAGGACCTCGCCGGCGGCGACGCGCGGGTCGGGGACGGCGTGGCGGACCTCGCCGAGCAGATAATCGACCTCGGCCCGCGTGGCGTGGACGCGGTCGAGGTCGCCGTCGAAGTCGGTGTCGGTCGTGCCCACCAGCGAGAACTCCCGCCAGGGGATCACGAAGATCATCCGGTCGTCCTGCGTCGAGTGATAGATGGCCCGCTCCGACAGGCGCGGCAGCAGGCAGTGGATGCCCTTGGTGCGGCGCAGGATGTGCGCGCCGCGGTCCTGCACGCGGGCCAGCGCGCGCAGCTCGTCGACCCACGGCCCGGTGGCGTTCACCACGATGCGCGCGCGAAGCGTGGCGACGCCGCCGGTGAGCAGGTCGCGCACGCGCACACCCGTGAGCCCGCCCGCGCCCTCGCGCCGGACCTCCTCGACCTGGGCGTAGTTGAAGGCGCGCGCGCCGTGACGGCACGCCGACAGCACGTTCTCCAGGCACAGGCGCTCGGGGTACAGCAGCAGGTCGTCGAAGTAGTAGCCCGCTCCGCGCAGCTCCTCCGGCCGGATGCCGGGCTCCAGGCTCAGCGCGTCCACCGCCCGCAGCACGCGGTAGCGCTCGCGGTCCCGCCCCGGCGTGAGCCAGTCGTAGAGCGTGAGGCCGATGCGGACCTTGATGAGCCCGCGGGAGGACTCGCGGTAGATCGGCACCAGGAACGGCAGCGGGCGCACCAGGTGGGGCGCCAGCCGCCGCAGCCGCTCGCGCTCGGCCAACGACTCGCGCACGAGGCCGAAGTCCCACAGCTCGAGGTAGCGCAGGCCGCCGTGGATCAGCTTCGAGGAGCGCGCGGTGGTGGCCGAGGCGAAGTCGCCCTTGTCCACGAGCGCCACCGACAGCCCCCGCAGCGCGAGGTCGCGGGCGGCGCCGGCCCCGGCCATGCCGCCGCCGACGATGACCACGTCGTAGTCGGCGTCGGCCAGCGCCCAGGGGCGCGCCGGGGGTTGCTCAGGCGCCAAGCGCGTTCAGCATCACGGACAGCCCGAGCCGGAGGCCGACCGGCAGCCCGTCCTCGTTCATCTGGAACTCGGGCGCGTGGTGCGGGTACGGCCCGCCGGCGGCGGGCGCGATGCCCACGCGGAAGTAGCAGCCCGGCCGCTGCTGGAGGAACAGGCTCATGTCGTCGCTGGCCATCACCGGCGGCCCGGGGTTGAGCGCGCCGGCGCCCAGCTCGGCCGTCGCGCACTCGCGCACGAATGCCGTCTCCTTCGCGTGGTTCACCACCGCCGGGCAGCCGTCGCCCTCGAACGTCAGCCGCGCCTCCGTCCGGTAGGCGCGCGCGATGCCGGCCGCGAACTCGGCCAGCCGCCCCTTGATCTGCCCGCGCACCGCCTCGTTGAACGTCCGCAGCGAGCCGCGCATCACGGCGCTGGCCGGGATGATGTTGTGCTTGGTGCCCCCCACGATCTGCCCGACCGTCAGCACCGCCGTCTCGTGCGCGGACACCTCGCGCGAGACGAGGTTCTGCATGCCGAGCAGGATGTTGGCGGCGGCGGTGATCGGGTCGATCGAGAGATGCGGATAGGCGCCGTGCCCGCCGCGCCCGGCCACGTGGACGTCGAAGAAGTCGGCGGAGGCCATCGACGGCCCCGCCACGATGCCCACCTGCCCCACCGGGGTCTGGGTGGTCAGATGTAGGCCGTAGATCTCTTCCACGCGCGGGTTGTCCAGCGCGCCCGCGGCGATCATGGGCTCCGCCCCGCCGAACACCTCCTCGGCGGGCTGGAACACGAACACCGCCGTGCCGGGCAGCTGGGCGCGCCGGACCGAGAGGATCTCGGCCAGCGTGAGGGCGATGGCCGTGTGGCCGTCGTGGCCACACGCGTGCATCACCCCGGGCTTCGAGGAGGTGAACGGCGCGTCGAACGTCTCGGTCAGCGGCAGCGCATCGATGTCCGCGCGCCAGGCGATCGTCCGCCCGGGCCGGTCCCCGTGCAGGACCCCCACCACGCCGGTACGCCCGAGCCCCGTCCGCACCTCCAGCTTGGCCGCGTGCAGCCGCTCGGCGATGATCTCGGCCGTCCGCCGCTCCTCGAACGACAGCTCGGGATGCCGGTGGAAGTCCCGGCGGAGGGCGACCAGGGGCTCGCGGCGGCGATCGATCTCCTGCGTCCAGTCGGAGGTCAGTGTCTTCATGGCGACCACGATAGTCCGGCTGCGGCGGGTTGCCAAGGGGGACGCCACATCGGTCCGCTGCCCCAACATGACAGGACGCGACCGCGTGCACCATGCAGTGGTGGCTAGTCCAGCAACCCATGGATCGACGGCAATACGAGATCGGGGCGCAGCTCGGTGATGCGGGAGTCATCCACGCGCGTCACGCCCGTGAGCACGAGGACCGTCGTCAGCCCGAGCGCCTTCCCCATCGC
This sequence comes from Candidatus Methylomirabilota bacterium, assembly GCA_035762565.1. Taxonomy (GTDB): domain Bacteria; phylum Methylomirabilota; class Methylomirabilia; order Rokubacteriales; family CSP1-6; genus AR5. The sequence goes on from DASTOJ010000222.1 coordinate 2,877, forward strand.
GATGTCCGTCTCGATCCGATCGCCCACGATCACGCAGTCCGTGGCCTCAACGCCGAGGGTCTCCAGCGCCACCTGTAAGATTATCGGCGACGGCTTGCCGACGATGGCCTCCACGCGCTTGCCGGTGACGGCCTCCACCGCCGCAATCATGCCGGCGCAGTCGGGGATCTCGCCGCCCTCGACGGGGCACGTGCGGTCGGGGTTGGTCGCGATCAGTCGCGCGTCGTGCCGCCGTACCGCCTGCAGCGCCGTGTTGAGCTTGCCGTAGTCGAACGTCCGGTCGAACGCGATCACCACCCACCGCACGTCCGGATCGTCGCGGACCTCGAAGCCGTGCGCGCGCAGCTCGGCGATGAGCGGCGGCTCGCCGATCACGAACACCGGCGCCCCCGGATCCAGCGTTCTCAGGTGGCGCGCCAGCACGATGGAGGAGTTGACGACCTCGTCGGGCGCGGTGGGGATGCCCAGGCGCGTGAGCTTCTCGGCATAGTCCGCCCGCGTGTACAGCGGCTTGTTGGAGAGAAACGCCACCCGCCGCCCCTCCCCCCGCAACGCCGCGATCGTCTCCGCCGCCCCCGGAATCAACACCTCGCCGAGATACACCGTCCCATCCAGATCGAACAACCACCCGCGATGCGGCAACGCGATGGTCACACGCGCCATTTGGCCACGGGGGTGGGCCGGTCACGGCGGCGGCCGGGGGCCGGGTCCCTCGGGCGCGCCATCATCGCGAGCCGGGTCGCCGCCCGAGTTCCGAGTGCGGCGAGCGCGCCGCCGAGGAATCGACTGTCCGCGCCCCAGCCCCCTCAGGGGGATGGGGGGCCCGCGCGAGCCGTGCTCGGAACTCGGAGCGGCGTACAGGCGAGCGATGCGGGCGCGCCCGAGGGACCCGGCCCCCGGCCGCCGCCGTGACCGGCCGCCCCGCGTGAGGCATCAGCGGAGGAGCGGCGCGACCGCGGCCTGCGCGAGGTCGGCGAACGGCGCCGGGATGATCCCGAGCAGCACGATGCCGACGAGCGCGATGGCGAGCGCGAGGCCGCCGGCCAAGGAGGGTGCGACGGCCATGGGCTCCCCGTCGGGCTCGCGCATGTACATGTAGACGATCACGCGCAGATAGTAATACGCGGCGATCGCGGAGTTGAGCACCGCGATGACCGTGAGCCAGATGTAGCCGGCGCGCACGGCGGACCCGAAGAGATAGAACTTCGCGACGAAGCCCGCCAGCGGCGGGATGCCGACCAGCGAGAGCAGGAACAGCGCGAGGACGCCCGCCAGCACCGGGTGCCGCCGCGCCAGCCCGGCGTAGTCGCCGACCTCCACCGCCTCCTCGCCCGCCCGCGCGCAGAGCCCGATGACGCCGAAGGCCCCGATCGTGGTGAACGTATACGCGAGCAGGTAGAAGAGGACGGCCCCGGCGCCCGCCTGGCCGCCGGCCACCAGCCCCATCAGCATGTAGCCGACGTGGGCGATGGACGAGTACGCGAGCATCCGCTTGAGGTTGGACTGGGCCAGCGCCACCACGTTGCCGAGCGTCATCGTGAGCGCGGCCAGCGCCCACATGAGGGCCGTCCAGTCGGGCTGCAGCCCCCGCAGCGCCACCACCAGCACGCGGATGAGCGCGGCGAAGGCGGCGGCCTTGGAGCCGGTGGCGATGAGCGCGGTGATCGTGGTCGGCGCACCCTCGTAGACGTCGGGGGCCCACATGTGGAACGGCACCGACGAGATCTTGAAGCCGAAGCCGACCAGCAGCAGGCCGAGCCCCACCAGTAGCAGGGGCTCGCCGCTCTTGGCGGCGGCCGAGGCCGCGATGCGGTCCAGGTTGGTCGAGCCGGTGGCCCCGTAGAGCAGCGCGATGCCGTAGAGCAGGAACGAGGACGCGAAGGCGCCCAGCAGGAAGTACTTCATCGACGCCTCGCCCGAGGTCAGGCGCGTCTTGAACAGGCCGGCCAGCACGTAGAGCGAGAGGGACATCAGCTCGAGGGCCAGGAAGACGACGATGAGGTCGCCCGCCGAGGCCAGCAGCATCATCCCGGCGGTGGCGAACAGCACGAGGCCGTAGTACTCGCCCGATTCGCCGCCGGTCCGCGCCAGGTAGTCCATCGACAGCATGATGACCAGGGCGACCGCGTAGCAGATCACCAGGTCGAAGAAGAGGGCGTAGCGGTCGAGCAGGATCATGTCGCGGAAGGCCCGCTCCTCCGTGCCCGCCACCCAGCGGGCGACCGTCGCCAGCATGGCCCCGACGACGCCGATCAGCGCGATGCCGCCCAGGTGCGTCTTGCTGTCGCGCGGCGGCAGCAGGTCCAGCAGCAGCACCAGCGCGCCGGCGCCGAGCACCACGAGCACCGGCAGCAGCGGGGTCAGGGCGACGGGGGGAACGGGGATGTCGGGCGTCATCGCGCCAGGAGCGCCACGCTGGCCTTGCTCTCGACCTGGGCGAGCAGCGCGGCGATGGTCGCCTCCGTCTTGCCGGTGAAGGCGGTGGGATACACGCCGATCCACACGATGAACACCAGCACCGGCGCCAGCACGGCCCACTCGCGGGGCGAGAGATCGGTCAGCCGGCGGTTCTCCTCGTGGGCGACCTCGCCGAACACGACCCGCTGGTACATCCACAGCAGGTACACGGCCGCGAAGATGATGCCGGTGGTGGCCAGCGCCGCCAGCCACGGATCCACCTGGAAGGCTCCCACCAGCACCAGGAACTCGCCGACGAAGCCGTTGAGCCCCGGCAGCCCGAGCGAGGAGAGCACGACCACCAGGAAGACCGCCGAGAACGCCGGGATCACCTTCCAGAGGCCGCCGAACTCGGCGATCAGCCGGGTGTGGCGGCGCTCGTAGATCATGCCGACCATGAGGAAGAGCGCGCCGGTCGAGAGCCCGTGGTTCACCATCTGGATGACGCCACCGACCAGGCCCTGCTGGTTCAGCGTGAAGAGGCCCAGCATCACGAAGCCGAGGTGGCTCACGCTGGAGTAGGCCACGAGCTTCTTGAGGTCGGGCTGCACGGTGGACACCAGGGCGCCGTAGACGATGCCGATCACGGCGAGCGCGAAGACCAGCGGCGCGAAGGCGACGGAGGCGTCGGGGAACAGCGGCAGGCAGAAACGCAGGAAGCCGTAGGTCCCCATCTTCAGCAGGACGCCGGCCAGGATCACCGAGCCGGCCGTGGGCGCCTCCACGTGGGCGTCGGGCAGCCAGGTGTGGAACGGGAAGAGCGGCACCTTGATGGCGAACGCCAGCGCGAAGGCCAGGAACATGAGGTTCTGGGCCGGGCCGGGCGGCAGCACCCAGCGCGCCAGCGCCGGCAGGTCGAACGTGTAGGTGCCGGTGGCGACGCCGTGCTGGTAGTAGAGGGCCAGGATGGCCACCAGCATCAACGCGGAGCCCACCATCGTGTAGAGCACGAACTTGACGGCCGCGTAGATCCGGTTGCTCCCGCCCCACACCCCGATGATCAGGTACATCGGGATCAGCATGGCTTCCCAGAACACGAAGAAGAGGAAGAGGTCGAGGCTCACGAACACCCCGAGCATCCCCGTCTCCAGCAGGAGCATGGTGATCACGAACTCCTTCGTGCGGTCCTCGATGGCGTGCCAGGCCGAGGCCAGGGCGAGCGGGGTGAGGAACGTCGTGAGGAGGACGAGCAGCAGGCTGATGCCGTCGATGCCGACGTGATAGCTCACGCCCAGCGTGGGCATCCAGTGGTAGACCTCCTCGAACTGGAAGTCCGCGCTGGCGCCGTCGAAGCCGAACCAGAGCGGCAGCGACAGGGCCAGCGTGGCCACCGCGATCACCAGGCCGAGAACGCGCTGCGCCGCCGCCAGGTGCCGCGGGAGCAGGGCCACGGCGACGGCGCCGGCCGCCGGCAGGAAGGTCACGGCCGTGAGGAGCCCGAGCGTCATCGCACGAGCAGGAAGGCGAGGATGACGACGGCGCCGGCCAGCATCGTCAGCGCGTAGTTGACGACGAAGCCCGTCTGCAGCCGCCGGAGCCCCGCGCCCCACGCCGCCACCCCGCGGCCCATTCCGTTGACGACGCCGTCGATCACCCCGAGGTCGAAGACCCGGGCCAGCGCTTCCGACAGCGCGAAGAGCGGGCGCACGACGAGGGCGTCGTACACCCGGTCGACGTACCAGGCGTTGAGCAGGAGCGCGTGTACCGGCGTGCGCGACTGGCCGATCGCCTCGGCCTTCACCGGCGCCGCCTTGTAGCGCCGGAGCGCGAGCACGAAGCCGGCGACGACCACGACCACCGAGAGCAACGGCACCAGCTTGGAGTGGACGCCCTCGTGCAGCGCGAAGACGGTCTGGAGCTGGTGCGCGAAGCGGGTGGCATCGAAGGGCAGGCCCAGCACGAAGCCGGCCACGAACGTGAGCAGCGCCAGCACGACGAGCGGGGCGGTCATGACCCCCGGCGACTCGTGGGCGTGGTGCAGCACGTCCTTGCTCATCCGGGGCGCTCCGCTGAAGGCCAGGAACAGCAGCCGGAAGGTGTAGAACGCCGTCAGCAGCGCGCCGGCGAGCAGGAGCACGAACATCGTGTAGTGGCCCTCGCCGAGCGCGGCGGCCAGGATCTCGTCCTTGGAGAAGAATCCCGCCAGCGGCGGCACGCCAGCCAGGCCGAGGCCGCCGATCCACATCGTGGTGGCGGTGACCGGCATCTTGTAGGAGAGGCCGCCCATCCTCCGGAGATCCTGCTCGCCGCCGAGCCCGTGGATCACGCTGCCGGCGCCCAGGAAGAGCAGGGCCTTGAAGAAGGCGTGGGTGACGAGGTGGAAGACGCCGGCCACGTAGGCGCCGAGCCCCACCGCCGCGAACATGTAGCCGAGCTGGCTGATGGTGGAGTACGCGAGCACGCGCTTGATGTCGGTCTGCACGAGACCGATGGTGGCCGCGAACACCGCCGTGGCGGTGCCGATCCAGGCCACCACCTCCAGCGCGCTGCCCGAGCGCTCGAACAGCGCGTGGCTGCGCGCGACCATGTAGACGCCGGCCGTGACCATGGTGGCGGCGTGGATCAGCGCGGAGACCGGCGTGGGTCCCTCCATGGCGTCGGGCAGCCACGTGTGCAGCGGCAGCTGGGCCGACTTGCCGCAGGCGCCCATGAACAGCAGCAGCGCGATGCCCGTCGCGGTCTCCGGCGCTAGGGTCGCGGCGCCCTTGAACACGCCGGCGAAGTCCAGCGTGCCGAGCGCCACCCACAGCCACATGATCCCCAGCCCGAAGCCGAAGTCGCCCACCCGGTTGACGATGAACGCCTTCTTGCCGGCCGCCGCCGCCGCCGGCCGCGTGTACCAGAACCCGATCAGCAGATAGGAGCAGAGGCCGACCGCCTCCCAGAAGACGTAGAGCAGGAGAAAGTTACCGGCCAGCACCAGCATCGTCATCGAGAACACGAACAGGTTCAGGTAGGCGAAGAAGCGCGCGTAGCCCGGATCGCCGTGCATGTAGCCCACCGAGTAGAGGTGGATCAGGAAGCCCACGCCGGTGACGACCAGCAGCATGACCGCGGTGAGCGCGTCGACGTAGGCGGTGACGCCCGTCTCGAAGTCGCCGGCCACGATCCAGGTGAAGAGCGTGGTCGTGAAGCTGCCGTGCGACCAGGCGGAGGCCGCCACCGCGCACGACGCCAGGAACGAGCCGGCCAGCGCCGGCACCGCGATCCAGTGCGCGCGCGCTCCGATCAGCCGCCCGAAGAAAATGCCGAGGAGGGCTCCGGCCAGAGGAAAGGCGGGAACCAGCCACACGGTGGACACCGCGCCAATCTAGCGACGGCCCGGAGGGGTGTCAAGGAACGCTTCCGACGTCAGCGGGGCGACTGCTATGATCCCCGTCGTGCGTCAGCGGTCACGAACGAAGGCCTGGGTGTTCGTCGTGCTCGTCCTCCTCCTCGCGGTGGTCGGCTCCGTGTCGTACCTCGCCTGGCGACAGTCGGTGCCCGGCGTGAGCGCCGCCGCGCCGGCGCCCCGCGCGCTCGGCCACAACGCCTCGTTCACCGTGACGCTCGAGGCCGCGCGCGGCAACGTCCGCGGCGCCGAGGTGCGTCTGGTGCAGGGCGGCAAGCCGGTCACGCTGGCCAGGCTGGAGGGCCCTCCCGGGCCCCGCGTGCAGCTGCCGGTCACCGTCCAGGCCGCGGCGCTCGGCCTCAAGGAGGGCGCCGCGACGCTGGAGGTGTGGGGCGGCGACGATTTCTGGCGGCCGTTGCGGTCGGCCAACCGCGCGCTCGTCTCGCAGCCGGTGACGATCGACCTCACCCCCCCGCGCCTGGAGATCCTGGGCGCGACGCGCTACGTCTCGCCGGGGGGCGCGGTGCTGGTCGCGTTCCGCGCCGGCGACGCCGCCCGGGTGGACGTCAGCGTCGGCCCGCGCGTCTTCCCGAGCTTCGCCTACGGCCCGCCCGACAAGGGCGCGCGCATCGCGCTGATCGCGCTGCCCCACGACGTTGCCGCGGGCACGCCGCTGGCGGTGACGGCGCGCGACGAGGCCGGCAACGCCGCGACACGCGCGGTGCCGGCCGAGCTGAGGTCGCGCGCGTTCCCCCGGGACACCATCACGGTCTCCGACGCGCTGCTGCAGGCCAAGGTGCCGGAGCTGCTGCCCCAGCACCCGCCGAGCCAGCCCCTCGTCGAAGGCTTCCTCGTGATCAACCGCGACCAGCGCCGCCAGGCCGAGGAGGAGAAGCGCAAGATCGGCGCCCGGACCGCCGAGCAGCCGCTGTGGCAGGGACCGTTCGTGCAGCCGCGCAACACGAAGGTGTTCTCGAACTTCGCCGAGACCCGCACGTACGTCTACCAGGGCCGCCCGATCGACACCCAGGTCCACTTCGGCTTCGACCTCGCCTCCACCAAGCACTCGCCAGTGCCGGCCGCCAACGCCGGCCAGGTCGCGTTCGTCGGCCCGCTCACGATCTACGGCAACACCGTGATCCTCGACCACGGCCTCGGCCTGCAGACGCTCTACGCCCACCTGTCGTCCATCGACGTCAAGCCGGGCGACAAGGTCGACAAGGGCCAGGCGCTCGGCCGCACCGGCACGACCGGCCTGGCCGTCGGCGACCACCTGCACTTCGAGGTCCTCGTCTCGGGCGTGTCGGTCACACCCATCGAGTGGTGGGACGGCAAGTGGATCCGCGACCGCATCAACAAGCCGCTGAAGGAGGCCGGCCTCCCCGAGTTCGCCGGCCTTGGCGAGGTGCCGGACGAGCCGGCCGCCCCTCGGCCCGCGCGCCGGCGCCGCTGAGCCACCGGCTCGAGCCTCCGATCGGAAAACTTTACGGATCCGTGTCGCCCGATTCCCCGTGTCACCCAAACGCTTGAATCTCGGGGGCCGCCGCACTGGCATGGCACCCGCAGTGGCGGTCGTCGAGGCGCAAAGCGACCGGCTGGAGGTGAACGTCCCAATGAGCGTGAGCGGGCTTCTGGCGGATCTCCTGCAGCGCGGCGTCATCCTGCGATTGAGCCAGGACCGCACCCGCATCGTGGCGCCCCGGCACCGGCTCTCCCCCGAGGAGCGCGCGCGGCTGCGCGACGACAAGCGGGAGATCCTGGCCCTGCTGGCCTACGCGGACGAGTACCGCGCGCTGATCCGCAACGCCTTCGCGGCCATGACCGCTCGCGCGTCCGCCTCCTCGGGGCTGCGCGAGCTCGCCGACGATCAGGCGCGGCTCATCGACGAGCTGGGCGTCGACCTGGCGTCGGCCATCCGCGACGGCGAGGCCCGGCAGTGGCGCCACGAGACCGGCCTGTGCCCGGCCTGTGGAGACGACAAGGACTGCGCCATGTGCCTGGAAACGGACCAGGCCGGCGCCGAGGACTGACGGCTAGAACGCGCCGAACTTCTCGTAGGCCGCCAGCGGCGCCATACCCCGCCTCACCGCCGTGCGCACCCGGCTCTCGGCTCCGACCAGCCGCTCGCAGCGCTTCAGCACCTCGGCCGCCACGCGCCGGGGCACGATCACCACGCCGTCGAGGTCGCCCACCACGATGTCGCCCAGGCTCACCCGCACGCCGCCGATGGTGAGGGGCTGTCCCCAGTCACTCACGCGCCAGCGTGGCACCGAGTCCTGGGGCGTGCGGTAGCGCACGAAGGTCGGAAAGCGGACGCGGGTGATGGAGGCCGCGTCGCGCGTGCTGCCGTCGATCACCGCGCCGCGCACGCGGCGGGCCCGGAACCACTCGGCCGACAGCTCGCCGAAGTGGGCGGCCTCGTTGTCGTTGGCGGCCAGGACCAGCACGGAGTCGGCCGGCACCGCGCCCAGCATGGCCAGGAACCGCCGGAGCGTCGCGTCGCGCTCGCGCGGCTTGCCGCGGTGGGCGCGGCCGCGGGCCGTGAACGCGTAGCCGGCCAGCCGCATGTCGGCCGCGAGCGGCTGGATGGCGTGGGGCAAGGTCTGGCGCAGGAGCCCCATCTCGTCCATGACGTCGGTGATCGCCGCCGTGTAGATGCGGGCGAACCGCCGTGGCAGGTTGTCTGATCGGCTGGCCATCGCGCCCCCTCGCCTGCATAGTGACCGCCTCCTACACCTACACCGGGGGTCGTGGACCCACAAGCCCGCCGTGCGCGTTGACCCTGGCCGCCCCGGACTGCTAGCGTCGGTGCATGGCCTCTCTCACGCGCGCCCTCGCCCTGGCGTCGGTGTTGCTGCTCGCGCCGGCCGCTCACGCCGGCTGGATCATCCTCGACGAGGGGGGCGACCACACCCTCCTGTCCCGCGGCCGCCTGAAAGTCGCCCCGAAGCGGGCGGAGGGCCACTCAGTGATGCTCGACGTCAGCCGCGCGCGGATGTGGGTCGCCGACGCCGGCCGCCGCGCCTACTGGGAGGGCCCCGTCGAGGAGTATTGCCAGGCGGTCCGGGGGACGATGGCCGCCGTCGACAAGCAGATGGCCGAGGCCATGAAGGACCTGCCGCCGGCTCAGCGCGAGCAGATGCAGCAGATGATGAAGCAGATGGGCCGCGGCGGCGCGCCGGGACCGGCCCCGCGCGTGACGATCGAACGGACGGGCGAGACGCAGACGATCGCCGGTCTGCCGACCCGCAAGTACCGGGTGCTTGCCGACGGCAAGCTCTACGAGGAGCTGTGGCTCACCACCGAGGCCGCGCTGCTCCGCGAGCTGGACCTCGAGCGGGCGCCCGACACGTTCGGCCGCGTGTTCGCCTGCATGGTCGGCGGCGGCGGCGAGCGCGTGGAGGCGACCAACGAGTACCGCCAGGTGTACGCGCAAGGCTGGCCGCTCAAGGCGGTGTACCACGGCGAGGGCGGCGGGGCGGCACGCCTGGTGGTCACGCGCGTGGAGCAGCGCGACGTCCCCGAGCACGAGTTCACGCCGCCCGCCGGGTTCCGGCCCGCGCCGCTCGCCGAGCTGCTCGGCCTCAGCGGCCGGTGAGCACCGCGGTGAGCGCGCGCGGCGGCACGTAGTCGCCGAAGACCCCCAGCAGCGCGTCGAGGACCGCCGGCCGGCGTCCCAGCATCCGGCAGGCAAGGTTGGCCAGCCGCCGGCGGCGGATGACCAGCTGCAGGGCTTTCGTCACGCGCGCCTTGCCCCCGAAGGCCGCGCGGCGCGCCCGCTCGTACGAGGCCAGCGCCGTCACCGACACGTCGCCCGCTCGCAGCGCGCGCACGATCGTCTCCACCGCCAGCTCGGCCGAGCGCAGCGCCGCGAAGACCCCCTCGCCGGTGAACGGGTCGTAGAACCCGGCGGCGTCACCTGTGAGCAGCACGCCGCCGGCGCGCGGAGGATCGACCCGATGGGCGAGCGGGCCCAGCGCCCGGACCGGCGCGACGCGGGCGGCGCCGGCCAGCCGCCGGGCCAGGTGTGGCAGCTGCCGCACGCGCGCGGCCAGGAAGTCGTCCAGCCGCCCGCTCCACGGCGCCGCGTGGGCCAGTGGGACCACGAGACCCAGGTTCACCCGGTTGCGCGCCAGCGGATTGAGAATCGCGTAGTCGGGCGGGTCGACGAAGATCTCGCCCAGCTCGCCGCAGTCGGCGAGCCCGCTGACATAGGTGACCAGCGCCATGCGCGCCAGCGCGTGCGGGCGTCGGCACCCGAGCCGCTGGGCGACGACCGAGGCCCGGCCGTCGGCGGCGACGACCACGCGCGCGCGCACCTCCACCGTGCGCTGCTCGCGGTCCTCGGCCCGTACGCCGACGACCCGGCCGTCCTCGACGATCACGTCGACGACGCGCGCCTGCTCGCGCAACTCCACCGGCACCCCGCGCAGCCGTTCGACCAGCGCGCCGTCGAGCGTCTCGCGCGCCACGCCCAGCGCGTGAGGACGGTAGGGCCGCCAGCCGCCGATCTCGCGGTAGCGGCCGGTCACGCAGGTGCCGTCGGGAGCGGTGATCCGCATCCCGGCCAGCGGCGCCGCCCCGGCCGCCTCCACCGCCTTGAGGACACCGAGCCGGTCGAGCAGCCGCGCGGCCTCGGGGCTCAGATACTCGCCGCAGATCTTCGGCCGCGGAAGCTGCGCCCGGTCGAGCACGACCAAGTCCAGCCCGTGCTCGGCCAGCAGGATGGCGGCGGCGGCGCCCGCGGGCCCGGCGCCGACCACCGCGACATCGACGTTCAGGGCTCTCATGCGATCTCGGCCACGAGGCGGCCGACCCACGGGTAGCGCCGGATGCGGGCGCGGCCGCCGGTGTGCCCGACCAGCCCGGCCAGCTCGCCGGCCGAGTACGCGCGGCGGACGGAGACGGGACCGTCGTGGCACGACACGGGATGCAGCCGCAGCAGCCGGGTGACCAGCCAGACCATCGCCAGCGACGTGCGCGTGCGCAGCAGGTCGTTCACCAGCGCCAGCCGTGCCGACGCCCGCATCCCGGCCAGGCAGGCCGCCGCCGCGGCGCGGTCGAGGTGGTGGAGCGTGAGCGCGGCCACCGCCACGTCGGCCGCACCCGCGCGCAGCGGCAGCGCGGTGGCGTCGGCCTGGACGAGGACGATCTCGGGATGGGCGGCGGTGCGCCGGCGGGCCAGCGCCAGCGTGGCGGCGTCGGCGTCGAGCACGAGGACGAGCACCGGCCGCCCGGCCCGGCGTGCCCACCGAGCCACGTTGACCGCGAGATCGCCGCGCCCGCCGCCCACGTCGACCACCACCAGCCGGCGGCCGTGATCCAGCCCGGCCGCGGCGCGCCGGATACGAGAGAGCGTGAGCGCGTAGCCGCCGAACCACGCGTTGAGCCGGTCGAGGTCGTCGAGCGTCGCCTCGCGCGCCGCCGGCGGCAGCGGCCCGTCCAGCCGCTCGCGTACATGCTCCGCGCGCCTCATCGCACGACCATTACAGGCTCGCCTCGCCTGCGGCTGCGGCTCGCACTGCCTTGGTCACAGGCTCGCCTCGCCTGCGGCTGCGGCTCGCACTACCATCGCAACAGCGCGCCCTCGGCGGCGAAGCCGGGACCGAGGCCGATGAGGAGGCCCCACTCGCCCGGCACCGGGCTTTCCAGGCGCAGGACGCGCTCGAGGACGAACAGGATCGTCGCGGACGACATGTTGCCGTATTCGCGCAGCACCGCCCGCGCGTGGGCCAGCGCGCTCTCGTCCAGCTCGAGCAGCCCGCGGGCGCGGTCGAGCACGCGCCGGCCGGCCGAGTGCAGCACCCAGTACCGGACATCCTCGCGCTTGAGACCCTGGAGATCGAGGAGCGCCTGCGCCATCTCGGCCATCATCCCGGGACCGATGCGCCGCACGTCCTTGGACAGCACCACCCGCGGCCGGCCGCCCGGGTACTCGAAGCCCATCGCGCCGAGATGCTCGGACCGGAACAGCGTGCGGTGGCCCACCACGGCCGGGCCGTCGCCGTCCCGGGCCAGCGCCACCGCGCCGGCGCCGTCGGCGAAGATCGCGTGGGCGACCGCGCTCTCCAGCCGGTCGTCCAGGAAGTAGGCCGCCGAGCAGATCTCCACAGCCAGGACGAGCGCCTTGTGGTCCGGGAACGCGCGCAGGTGGTTCCAGGCCTGTTGCAGCGCGACCACCGCCGAGGCGCACCCGGTGTCGCCGACGTGCACGCGCTGGGCGTCGCTGCGGCCGCCGAGGCGCGCAACCAGGTGGGCGTCCAGGCTCGGCGTGAGCCGGCCCGTGCACGTCGTGGTGGCCAGGAAGTCGACCTGGTCGGGCGCCCACCCCGCCCGGTCCAGTGCCGCGCGGGCCGCCCGCTCGGCGAGCTCGAGGGCGCCGCGGCGGAAGCGGGCGTTCAGCGCGTCGACGGACTCGTCGGGGCGGAAGCGCTCACGATCGATGTAGAGGTGACGGCCGGCGATCTCGCTCGCCTCGAAGAACCCGCGCCGCCGCTCGTCACGATAGCCGGCCAGGCCCAGCAGCTCGGCTTGCGTGAACCGCGTGGCGGGTGTGGCGGTGGCCACGGCGGCGATTCTCGGGTACGGCATTCGGGCTCCTCGGTTCCAGGCTCGCCTCGCCCAGGGCTGCGGCTGGCACTGCCACGCCGCTCGGCTCCGAAGTAAGATGAGGGTCATTTCGAGGATACTGCGGGGGTCCAGCCCATGCCACTGTTCAGCTTCGAGGGGAAACAGCCGCACGTACATCCCTCGGCTTTCATCGCGCCGACGGCGGTGCTGATCGGGGACGTCATCGTCGAGGCGCGCGCCTCGGTCTGGTACAACGCGGTGGTACGCGCCGACTTCCAGCCGATCGTCGTGCGTCACGGCGCCAACGTGCAGGACTGCGCGGTCGTGCACGTCAACGGCAGCCAAGGCGTCGAGATCGGTCCCGGCGCCACCATCGGCCACAACTGCACCGTGCACGCCGCCTGGCTCGGCGAGGAGTGCCTGGTCGGCAACGGCTCGACCGTGCTCGACGGCGCCCGCATCGGCGTGCGCGCGATGGTCGCGGCCGGCGCCCTCGTCACGCCGGGCACCGAGATCCCCGACGGCATGCTCGCGCTGGGCGCCCCCGCCAAAGTCCGCGGCCCCGTGGCCGGCACCCCCGCCGAGCACTGGGTCCAGGTCAACCCGAAGGCCTATCAGATGCTCGCCCAGCGCCACAAGGCCGGCCTCACGCCCATGGATTGACTGTCGGAAGGGGGGCCGGAGCCCCCCGCCGAGCTACCGTCCCTGGAACTTCGCGGGGCGCTTCTCCTTGAAGGCGGCGACGCCCTCGGCGTGGTCGGCCGTCTGGCGGACGATCGACATGTGCGAGCTGACGAGGTCGAGGTGCGTGCGGAGATCGAGCCGCAGGCTCTGGTAGACGAGCCGCTTGATCATGCGCACGGGCACCTGGGGACCGTCGGCGATCTGCCGGGCCAGGCCGTAGGTCTCCTCGCGTAGCTTCGCGTCGGGGACCACGCGCTGGACGATGCCGAGCCGGTGGGCCTCGGGCGCCTCGATGAAATCGGCCGTCCACAGGAGCTCGAGCGCCTTGGCGGCGCCCACCAGGCGCGGCAGGAAGTAGGTGTCGCCGTCGCCCGGCACGAGCCCGACCCGCACGTAGCCGGTCGAGAAGCGCGCGCTCTCGGCGGCGACGCGCACGTCGCACATCACGCACATCCCCATGCCGGCGCCCACGGCGAGCCCGTTGACCATGGCGATGACGGGTTTGTCCATCTGCTCGAGCTGCTTGGGCACGCGGTGCACGCCCTCCCACAGGGTGTTCTTGCCGTCCAGCGCCGAGGGTTCGCCCTGGCGCATGCGGCCGACGTCGCCGCCGGAGCAGAACGCGCGGCCGGCGCCGGTCACGACGACGACGTTGACGTCGTCGTCCGCCTGCGCCTCGGCCAGCGAGGCGGCCCAGGCCTGGATCATGTCGCCGGTGAAGGCGTTGAGCTTGTCGGGCCGGTTGAGCGTGATCGTGGCGATCCGGTCCTTCACCTCGTAGAGCAGGTCAGCCATGTTTTCCATGGGGGCCTCGAAAGGGCCCCCAAGCCCCCTTTGGCGGCTCCGCGCGCCCCGGCACAGCCGTGGCGCGCCTCGATGCCGGTTAGTCTTTCGGCAAGCCCAGCACGCGCTCGCCCAGGATGTTCTTGAGGATCTCGGTCGTGCCGGCGCGGATGCCGCTGGCCCGGGCCAGCAGCGCGTAGAACTGCCACTGGCCGTCGTCGGGCGCCCACGGCGAGCCCTCGGCGATCAGCGCGTAGGGCCCGAGGACCTGGGTCGCCGTCAGCGCCAGCTCCTGATCGAGCCAGCTCCAGAAGAGCTTGGAGGTCGAGCCCTCCGGGCCCGGCTGGCCGCCGCGCAGGATCCGCGTCAGGCTCCGGTAGCCGTTGAGCTGGAGCGCCTGCTCGCCGATCCACAGCTCGGCGATCTTCTGCCGGATCACGGGGTCGGTGTTCCGCCCGCGGCTCTGGGCGAGCCTGACCAGGCGGTGCAGCGCGTTGCGCAGCGAGATGTGACGGATGAACGTCAACAGATCGCGCTCGTAGGCCAGGGTGGTGATCGCCACGCTCCACCCCTCGTTCAGCTTGCCGACCAGGTTCTCCGTCGGCACGCACACGTTGTCGAAGAACGTCTCGTTGAATTCCGCCTCGCCGGTGATCTGCCGGAGCGGCCGCACCGTGATGCCGGGCGTCGTCATGTCCACCAGCAGGAACGAGATGCCCTTGTGCTTCGCCGCGGTCGGGTCGGTGCGCACGAGCAGGAAGCACCAGTCGGCCACGTGGCCCATGCTGGTCCAGACCTTCTGGCCGTTGACGACGAAGTGGTCGCCGTCGAGCACCGCCCGGGTCTGGAGATTCGCGAGGTCTGAGCCCGCGTTCGGCTCGGAGAAGCCCTGGCACCAGAGGTCCTCGGCCGTCAGGATCCGCGGCAAGAACCGCGCCCGCTGGGCCGGCGTGCCGAGCTTCATCAGCGTCGGACCCAGCATCGACACGCCGCCGCGGTTCACGAGCTGCGGGGACTCGGCCCGCGCCATCTCCTGGTACAGGATCACCATCTCGGTGATGGGCGCGCCTCGCCCCCCGAACTCGCGCGGCCAGTCCATGCCCACGTAGCCGGCCTCGGCCATCGTCTTCTGCCACGCCCGCAGCCGCCGCACCTCGTCCACGTCCGCCCGCGACGCCGCGAACGCCTTGCCGCGCAGGCCGTCCGGCAGGTTCTGCTCCAGCCACTGCCGGACCTCCTTGCGGAACGCCTCCTCCCGCTCGGTGAAGTCGAAGTTCATGCGTCGCTCACCACATGACGCAGCCGCCGTCGACGTTCAGCGACTGTCCGGTGATGTTGCGGGCCTCGTCGGAGGCCAGGAACACGGCCGCCCACCCGACGTCCTCGGGGTGCTGCTCGCGCTTCATGGGAATCACGTCGCCGACGCGCTTGTCGAAGACCTGGCGCGCGGTCATGCCCGTGAAGGCGGGGTTCGTCTCGGCGATGTGGGCGGCCAGCTTCTGCCAGAAGTCCGTCCACAGGACGCCGGGGCAGATGGCGTTCACGCGCACGCCGTGGGTCGCCAGCTCCTTGGCCAGCACGCGGGTGAACGTGATGACGCCGCCCTTGGCCACGCTGTAGGCCGGCATCGTCGGCGCC
The DNA here is from genome assembly GCA_035762565.1 of Candidatus Methylomirabilota bacterium. GTDB lineage: Bacteria > Methylomirabilota > Methylomirabilia > Rokubacteriales > CSP1-6 > AR5. Next base: position 18,340 of record DASTOJ010000222.1, read on the forward strand.
GCCAGCGGCCCCGCGATCGAGGCGATGTTGACGATTGCGCCCGCCCGGCGCTCGATCATGTGGGGCACCACCGCCTTGCACGTGATGAAGACCGACTTGGTGTTGACGGCGAAGGCCCGGTCCCAGTCCTCCTCGGTGTTGTTGGTGAAGGGCATGCCGGGCGGCGCCGCCATCCCCGCGTTGTTCACGAGGACATCGATGCGGCCGAAGACATCCCGCACGCGGTCGGTCATCACCTTGACGTCGGCGACGCTGGTGACGTCCGTCTTCATGGCAACGACCTTGCGTCCCAGCCCCCGCACCTCCTCGGCAACCTTCTCGGCGTTGAGCACCTGGATGTCGGGGATCGCCAGGTCCGCGCCCTCTCGGGCCATCGCCAGCACGATGCCGCGCCCGATGCCGCTGCCCCCGCCCGTGACGACCGCCACCTTGCCCGCGAGCCGCATGAATTCTCCCTCGAGGCGCTCTATACTCGGGTCCTTCGTGGAGGCCCCCAATGACAACACAGCCGCTCCGGAGCCGCAACTGGTTCGGCCGTCCGGACCTCGACGGATTCGTTCACCGCTCCTGGCTGAAGAGCGAGGGCTTCAGCGACGTGGTGTTCGACGGCCGCCCGGTGATCGGCATCGCGAACTCGTGGTCGGAGCTGACCAACTGCAACGCCCACCTCCGCCAGGTGGCGGACGCCGTGAAGCGCGGCGTGTGGTCGGCCGGGGGCTTCCCGCTCGAGTTCCCCACGATCTCGCTCGGCGAGGTGCTGATGAAGCCGACGACGATGATGTTCCGCAACCTCATGTCGATGGACGTCGAGGAGTGCATCCGCGCCTACCCGCTCGACGCCGTCGTCCTGCTGTCGGGGTGCGACAAGACGACGCCGGCGATGCTGATGGGTGCCGCCTCGGCCGACGTGCCGGCCGTCATGGTGACGGGCGGCCCCATGCTGAGCGGCAAGTGGCGGGCCGAGGAGCTGGGCTCCGGCACCGACGGCTGGCGGCTGTGGGCCGACAAACGCGCGGGGCGGATCACCGACGAGGAGTTCTGCGAGGCGGAGTCGTGCATGTCGCGCTCGGCGGGCCACTGCATGGTCATGGGCACCGCCTCCACGATGGCGTCCATGGCCGAGGCGCTCGGCATGACGCTGCCCGGCAACGCCGCGATCCCCGCGCCGGACTCGCGGCGGCTGGCGCTGGCCGAGCTGACGGGGCGGCGCGCGGTTGAGATGGCCGGGGCCGGCGGCCCGAGGCCGGGCGAGATCCTCACGGCGGAGGCCTTCGACAACGCCATCCGCGCCCTCATGGCGATCGGCGGGTCGACCAACGCGGTGATCCACCTGCTGGCCCTGGCCGGCCGGGTGGGCGTGCCGCTCTCGCTGACACGCTTCGACGCGCTCTCGCGCACGACGCCGTTCCTGCTCAACGTCCGGCCCTCGGGCAAGTACCTGATGGAGGATTTCTTCTACGCCGGCGGGCTGCCGGTCGTGCTGAAGGAGCTGCTGCCGCTCCTGCATGGCGCCGCCCGGACCGTGAACGGCCGCACCTTGGCCGACAACGTCCGCGACGTTCGGGGCTGGAACGAGGACGTCATCCGTCCCCTCGGCATGCCGCTGGCGCCCGAGGGCGGGCTGGCCATGCTCACCGGCAACCTCTGTCCCGGCGGCGCGGTCATCAAGGTTTCGGCGGCCTCGCCGCATCTGTTCACCCACCGCGGACGCGCCGTGGTGTTCGAGGATCACGCCGACCTGCACCGGCGCATCGACGACCCCGGGCTGGCCATCGACGAGGCGTCGGTGCTCGTTCTCACGCACGTCGGTCCCCGCGGCGCCCCGGGGATGCCCGAGTGGGGCGCCGCCCCGGTGCCGGCCCGGCTGCTGAAGCAGGGCGTGAAGGACATGCTGCGGATCTCGGATGCCCGGATGAGCGGCACGTCCTACGGCACCGTGGTGCTGCACGTGGCGCCGGAGTCGGCGGTGGGTGGGCCACTGGCGCTCGTACGCGACGGCGACACGATCCAGCTCGACGTGCCGAAGCGGACGCTGATGCTCCTGGTCGACGATGTCGAGCTGGCCCGGCGCCGGGCGGCGTGGACGCCGCCGCCCCCGCACTTCGCCCGTGGCTACGGCCGCCTCTTCCTCGACCACGTGCTCCAGGCCGACGAGGGCTGCGACTTCGACTTCCTGCGCGGCCGCACGCCGGTCCGCCTGGAGGACACCGCCGGCCCCTCCCACACTTGACCTGTCAGGGGGAAGGGACCGCCAGCTCGACTCCTCCCCACGAAACCCCTACGTCAAGGCGACTGGCCGCTCTCGCCGGGCGAGCGAGTACGGTGGACCATGGTCGCGCGGGGCTGCGGGCGGTCGAGATAACGCGCCCTGCGCAGGCTCGGTGGCCGCCCGACGAGCGTCACGCGGGCGTGGCGCGCCCGGGCGGGAGGCCTGTCGAACACGGGAAGCGCGGCGGGCTCGGACACGAACGGCGGTGGCGGCGCCAGCGCGACGCCGGCGGGCGGCGGCATCTCGTGGGTGGGCTGGGCGACGAGGAGCACGGCGGCCAGCGCCGCCAGCGCCACGACGGCGATCCCGGGCAGCCAGCGCGGCCGGTCCGACGGCGCCCGCTCACCGGTGGATGGAAGCCTGAAGTCTGAACGCACTCGGGCTGCACACTTACGGCAGATTCCGTCCGTGAAGCCGACGCGCATCCCCCGCCAGCCGGTCACGCCGAGGAGCCGTCCGACGCCGTAATACCGGCGATGCCACGCGCAGCGGGAAATCAGCACGTCCCCGGACGCAGCAATCGACGTGCCGGGGAACGGCGGAGGCGCGAGGGAACGTCAGCGGGACGCGGGCTGTTCCAGCACCGAGCGCAGGGATCCACCGGCCGCCCGCAAGGCGCGGGCAGCGGCACCGGCCGGCAGGTTCCTGCGTGCCACCACAATCGCCAGGCGCACGCGTCCACGCGCCTGCCGCAGTGCTAGGCGCGCGCGCGCCGGGCGGACGCGGGCGATCTGGGCCACGAGCCGCTCCGCGCGCGCGCGCAGTTTCGCCGAGCGGGGCTGCACGTCCACCATGCGGTTGCCGTAGACCTTGCCCAGCTGCGTCATGCTGGCCGTCGTGAGCGTGTTGAGCACCAGCTTCGTCGCGGTGCCGGCCTTGAGGCGCGTGGACCCGGCCAGCACCTCGGGTCCGGGTGCCGGCGCGATCACGATCGGTCTCCGCCGGCGAGACGATCGCGAGGCTCGGGCCGACCATCCGCGAGCCGCTCGCGGATTGCACGCGACGAGGACCGTGCCCGCACCCCGCGCGGCGGCCGCCCCCAGCGCGCCGCGTACGAACGGGGTGACGCCGCTGGCCGA
>DASTOJ010000223.1:0-2141 GCA_035762565.1 Candidatus Methylomirabilota bacterium
GCACCCAGAACCTATGGAGGCGCGCAGCGAGCAGGTCGGTTAGTCCTACAGTTGAGGTTGTCTGCGTTGTCGGCGTAAGCTCGGCCGTCCTGGCAGGGAGGCACGAGCATGGTGGCAGCGCTGGAGGCGAGCGGCTGGCGGGCGGAGCTGGACCGGCTGCTGGACCGGTTCGAGCGGCTGTTCGTCCGCGCCGAGCCCCGCGCGCAGGCCGGGCGCTACCTGGAGGGGCTGCTCGGTCCGATCCAGCGCAAGAACGGCTGGCAGCTCGCGGAAGCGATCGGCGACGCCCGGCCCTGGCGCACGCAACGGGCGCTCTCGCACGCGCTCCGGGACGAGGAGGCCGCGCGCGACCTCTGCCGCGACTACGCGGTCGAGCGCCCCGGGGCGGCGGGCGCCGTCCTGGTCGTGGACGAGACGGGTTTCCTGAAGAAGGGCCGGCACTCGGCCGGTGTGGCGCGGCAGTACAGCGGCACCGCGGGGCGGGTCGAGAACAGCCAGGTCGGCGTGTTCCTGGCCTACAGCAGCCGCAAGGGGCACGCCCTGATCGACCGCCGGCTCCACCTGCCCCGGGCCTGGGCCGATGACGCGGAGCGCCGCCGTGCCGCCAAGATCCCAGGGGACGTCCCCTTCCGGACCAAGCCCGAGATCGCGCGCGGGATGATCGCACGCACGGGCGCTCGACGCCGGCGTGCCGTGCGAGTGGGTCCTGGGCGACGCGGTGTACGGCGCCGATCGACGGCTGCGCCTGATGCTGGAGGGGCGCGGCCAGCCCCACTGGAGTTGACCCGGTTTGGTGGACACCCGACGAGTTGGGAAAGGGGAGTTCACGATGCCGAAGACACGACCGCCCTATCCGCCGGAGTTCCGGCGCCAGATGGTCGAGCCGGTCCGGGCCGGCCGCGGCCCGGAGGAGCTGGCGCGCGAGTTCGAGCCCCCGGCCCAGGCCATCCGCACCTGGGTCCAGCCGGCCGACCGCGATGACGGTGGCGGTGACGACGGCCTGACCAGCGCCGAGCGCGAGGAGCTGCGCCGGCTGCGGCGCGAGGTCCGCCAGCTGCGCCAGGAGCGGGACATCCCGGCAAAAGCCGTGGCCTGGTTCGCCCGGGAGACCGGCTCGATCCCGTCCGGGCCTTCGAGTTCGTGAGGGCGCACCGGGCCGTGTATCCGATCGCCACCATGTGCCGGGTCCTGGGCGTCTCCCCCGCCGGCTACCACGCGTGGCTCCGCCGCCGGCCCTCACCGCGAGCCGAGGGTGACGTGGCGCTCCTAAAGCGCATCCGGACGATCCACACCGCGTCGTCCAGCGGGACTTACGGGGCGCCGCGCGTGCATGCCGAGCTGCGCGCCGAGGGACGGCGTGTCGGCCGCAAGCGCGTCGCCCGCCTCATGCGTGCGGCCGGCCTTGCCGGCGTCAGCCGGCGCAAGGGGGTGCGGACGACACAGCGCCGGGCGGGCGCCCGCCCGGCGCCCGATCTGGTCGAGCGCAACTTTGTTGCTGAGCAACCCAACCGCCTCTGGGTGGCGGACATCGCCTACGTCCCGACCTGGGCCGGCTTCCTCTATCTCGCGGTGGTGCTCGATGCGTTCAGCCGCCGGGTCGTCGGCTGGGCGATGGCCGCCCACCTGCGCAGCCGGCTCGTCCTCGACGCGCTCGCCATGGCCCTCTGGCAACGTCGGCCGGACGGCGTCATCCATCGCTCCGACCAGGGCGCGCAGTACACCTCGCTCGCCTTCGGGGCACGCTGCCGCGAGGCGGGCGTGCGGCCGTCGATGGGCTCGGTCGGCGACTGCTACGATATAATGCGCTGTGCGAGAGCTTCTTCGCCACGCTCGAGTGCGAGCCGCTCGACCGCCGCCGCTTCCGCCCCCAGGCCGAGGCCCGGATGGCCGTCTTCGGCTTCATCGAGGGCTGGTATAACCCGCGCCGCCGGCATTCCGCCCTCGGCTACTTCTCGCCCGTGGAGTATGAAAGGAGGGTCCAGACCGGAGCTTGACACCCAAGCCGTCACCCGTCCACCGAACCGGGGCAAGTCCAGGGCCACGAGGTCCGCCTCGTGCCACCCGCCTACGTGAAGCCGTACGTCTAGCGCGGCAAGAGCGACGCGGTCGACGCGGAGGCCATCTGCGAGGCGGCGACGCGG
>DASTOJ010000224.1:0-2270 GCA_035762565.1 Candidatus Methylomirabilota bacterium
GGCCTCGTCGGGCTCCCCGCGCTCGTGCTCGCGTTCCGCGGGCGCCCGCCGATGGCGCTCGCCGCCGGCCGCCTGGCCGCACTGGCCGTCGGCCTCGCGGGCCCGCTCGCGTTCTGCGCCGCCTTCTACGTGGCGAAGGGCGGCCTGCCGCACTTGCTGGACGCCCAGTTCGTTTACGCCGTAGAGTACGTGCGCGCCGCCCAGGCGCGAGTCACGCTCGGCTGCGCCTTCGAACGCATGTCGCGCACGGTGTTTTTGCCCCTCCACGTGATGGCCGCGTTGACGGCCGGTGGCCTCGTCGTCGCCGGGCTCCGGCACCGCCGGCCGCCGCTCCTGACCACGCTGGCCGTGGCGTGGCTCGCCGTCGGCCTCCTGGTCCTCGGCGTGAGCGCCCTGTTCCTCGAGTATCATCACCTGCCGCTCATCGCGCCGCTGGCGGTGGCGAGTGCGCCGGTGCTCGACGCGCTCGTCCGGGCCGCGCGGAGCCGGCGCGCGGGCGCCTGGCTGGTGCTCGGCCTGATCGCGATCTCCTTGTTCTGGCCGGCCCAGAAGTTCGTCGAAAAGGCGCGGGTGAGCCGCGAGATCATCAGCGGACGCCTCGTGCATCCCTGGAACCAGCTCGGGCTGGAGCTCGGCCGGCACACCCGCCGGGACGAGACACTGTTCGTCTGGGGGAATGCCCCGATCGTCTACGTCAGCGCCGATCGCCGGGCCGCTTCTCGGTTCATGAACGTCGTCCCCGTGACCATGCCCCTCCCCGAAGCGGGAAACGCCGCACGCCGCCAGCTGCTGCTCGAGGAGCTCGCCGCTAATCGGCCCCGCTACATCGTGTATCAGAAGGTCCGTCTAAATCCTGTCTGGATCTCGCTCGGCTGTCTCATGCCCACCGACGTGGCCGGCACCTGGGAACGATTCGCCGCGCTCCGGCACCTGGTGGACGCCGACTACGAGCAGGTCGAGGACACCGAGCGCTGGACCGTATTCCGCCGGAAGAGCGGCGGTGGTTCATAAGGAGGTCGCGATGCTGAACCGACGACTGATGTGGGTCGGGCCGAGCCTGATCGTGATGGCAGCCGGTCTCGGCACTTGTCAGATGCCTCGCACGCCGGCGACCGATGGGGCTCTGACGTTCGCGACCTTCGTGGGAGGGAGCGGCTCTGAGTCCGTGCGAGACGTCGCCAGCGACCACGCCGGCAACATCTACCTTGCGGGCGGCACGGACTCGCGCGACTTCCCCACCACCCAGGGCGTGGCCCAGCCCGCCCTGGCCGGCGGCACCGATGTCTTCGTGATGAAGCTGGACCCCCAAGGCCGACTCCTGTGGTCCACGCTGCTTGGTGGTCCCAGCGACGATCGCGCCTACGCGCTCGAGGTCGATGCCGAAGGATACGTTTACCTCGGCGGCCGCGCCGGAGCTGGCTTCCCGGTGACGGCGGGCGCTTTCCAGACCGAGTTCCGTGGCGGGCCGCCCGTGCGCGGTGTCTACCCGTCGCAGAGCGGCTTCGTGGCCAAGCTCAGTCCCGACGGCCGGCGGGTCCTGTTCGCCAGTTACGTCGGCGCCTTCGACGACCCCAGCCACCCGGTGCGCGACATCGCGCTCACGGCCGATGGGCAGATCTACGCCTGCACCTCGACCTCGACGGGCAACTATCCGGCGGCGGTGCGAGCGGCCTTCCGGGGTGGTGCCCTGTCCAGCCGTCCCGGCGACAAGGACGGCGTGGTGCTCAAGCTCAAGGGCGACGGCTCCCGGGTGGTGTGGGCGACCTTCCTGGGCGGCTCGAGCCGCGAGCAGGGTGAGTGCTCGATCCGTAGCGGGCCCGACAACAGCGTGACGTACATGGCGGTGACCACGTCGCCCGACGCGCCCACCACGCCCGGCGCCTACGACCGGACGCTCGACGGGCCCAGCGACTTCTACGTGGTCCGGCTGCCCGCCGACGGCTCGCGGCTGCTGTGGGCGACCTACCTCGGCGGCTCGGGCCCCGAGGACACCGAGACCCACGGCCTGGCCGTCGATGCTGCCGGCCACTCGTACGTCGTCGGAGGGTCGACGTCGACCGACTTTCCCACCACGGCCGGCGCGCTCCAGAGAACCTATCGGGGCGCAGGCGGCCAGGGCACGGGTGCGAGATCGAACCACCAGGGTGACGCGGTGGTCGCGAAGCTCTCGGGCGACGGCCGCCGCCTGCTTGCTGCCACCTACGTCGGTGGTCGCTTCGGCGACGCCGGCGAAGGCGTCGGCCTCGACGCCCGCGGCAATGTCTACTTCA
>DASTOJ010000225.1:0-3287 GCA_035762565.1 Candidatus Methylomirabilota bacterium
CAGACCATCTTCATCCAGCAGGGCGGCAAGAACCGCCACGACCACATCTGCGAGGCGCTGGAGCTGTTCGCGGCGGAGGTCATGCCCGAGTTCCTGGAGCGCGAGGCCGAGCGCGCGAAGCGCAAGCGCGAGGAGCTGGCGCCGTATATCGAGGCCGCCATGGCGCGCAAGCAGGCCATGCGCCCCCTGGCCGACGACGAGATCCCCGTGCACGAGGCCTATGGCAACACGGTGGCCCTCACCGACGAGGACATCAAGAAGATGCCGGAAGGCAACCGCCGGCGCGTGCTCACCTTCCGCAAGATCCGGGAGATCGCCGAGAACGCCTGAGGCTCAGCGTTCACGGGCCCGGCGCAAGAGCCGGAGCGTCTCCTGGTAGATACTCCGGCGGGGGCCGATCGCCACCAGCTCGATGACGCCACGCGAGGCGATCCGGCAGATGATCCGGGAGCGGCCGATCCGCAGGCTGCGAAGGCCCGCGAGATCATCGCGTAAGGCTTTGCCCGCCTGGGGGTCCGCCTGGATCGTGTCCAGACCGGCCCGGATCTTGCGCTCGAGCTCGGGGTGGAGGCCGCGGATGAGCGCCGCCATCTCGCCCGGGACACGAAGGCTCACGCTCCGAACAGACTCAACTGGGCCTTGGCCTCCGCCAGCGGCAGTGTCTTCATGGACTCGCTCTCCTCTCAGTTGGTCTGAATTCTGACCAACTGTAGCCCTTCAGGGGGGCGCGGACCAGGCGGTCCATGACGTTGGCGAGCAGGCGCAAGCCGAGGTCGTCGGCCAGCGTCATGATCGACTCCGGGTGGAACTGGACGGCCGCCAGCGGCAGCGTCGTGTGCTCGATCGCCATGACCACGCCGTCCTCGCTCTCGGCCGTGACCTCCAGCACGGCGGGCAGCCGCTCGCGGATCGCGAAGAGGGAGTGATAGCGCCCGGCCGTGAACTCGGCCGGCAACCCCCCGAACAGCCGACCGCCCAGCACGCGGATGCGCGAGGCCTTGCCGTGGACCGGCGGGTCGAGGACGCCCAGCGCGCCGCCGAAGTACTCGACCATGCCCTGCAGCCCCAGGCACACGCCGAACGCCGGGATGCCCCGGCGCACCAGCGCATCGAGGGTCCTGGCCACGTCGAAGTCGCGCGGAGTCCCGGGGCCGGGTGACAGCACCACCAGGTGAGGCTTCACGTCGTCGAACGCGTCGGCGGGAAAGCCGCTGCGCAGCGTGACCACCTCGGCGCCCGCCTGTCGCAGGTAGTCGGCCAGCGTGTGCACGAACGAGTCCTGATGGTCCACGATGAGGACGCGCCGTCCGGTGCCGGTGCGCGGTGCCGCGGCGGCCGACCGCCGCTCGACGCGACGCGCGCCGCGGATGACGTCGAGCATGGCCGCGGCCTTCAGCTCCGTCTCCGTCTCCTCGGCGTCGGGGTCGGAGTCGTACAGCAGGGTGGCGCCGGCGCGCACCGACGTCAGGCCGTCCTTGACGTGGATCGTGCGCAGGGTCAGGCCCGTGTTGAGGTTGCCGTCGAACCCGATGAGCCCGACCGCGCCGCCATACCAGGCGCGGGGCGACCGCTCGTGGTCCTCGATGAACTGCATCGCCCACGCCTTCGGCGCCCCGGTGACGGTGACCGCCCACGCGTGGGCGAGGAAGGCGTCGAGCGCGTCGAGCCCGGGCCGCAGGCGCCCCTCGACGTGGTCCACGGTGTGGATGAGACGCGAGTACATCTCGATCTGGCGGCGGCCGATCACCCGCACCGTGCCGGGCACGCAGATGCGCGACTTGTCGTTGCGGTCCACGTCGGTGCACATCGTCAGCTCGGACTCGTCCTTGGCCGAGGCGAGCAGCGCGAAGACCTGGGCGGCGTCGCCGATCGGATCGTCGCCGCGGGCGATCGTCCCCGAGATCGGGCACGTCTCGACTCGCTCGCCCTCCACGCGGACGTACATCTCGGGCGAAGCGCCGACGAGGTACTCGGCCTCGCCCAGGTTCATCAGGAAGCCATAGGGCGAGGGATTGGCCTCGCGCAGGCGCCGGAAGAGCTCGGCCGGCGGGGACGGCGAGGCCTCGAAGAAGGTCTGGCCCGGGACGACCTCGAACAGGTCCCCGCGCTGGAACGCTCCCCGGGCAAGGCGGACCATCGCCGCGTACTCGCCAGGCTCGTGGTCGGCCGGGCGGGGCGCGTGCGCCGGTCCGCCGCAAGGCGCCGCGGCGCCCGTCCGGGGAAGTCCCACGGTCGTGCGTCCGCCGACCTCGAAGTCGTAGCGCCGGCGCATGGCGACCTCGCGCCGGTGGTCGACGACGACCAGCTCGTCGGGCAGGTAGAGGACGAGATCCCGCTGGTCGGGTCGCCGCTCGAGCCGGAGCCGGACGGGCTCGAACTGGAACGCGAGGTCGTAGCCGAAGGCGCCATAGAGACCCAGGTGCGGCTCGTCGGGATGCGCGAAGAGTGCGACGAGCGCACGGAGCACGGAGAAGACCGACGGCTGCCGGCTGCGCTCCTCCTCGGCGAACCGGCCAGCGGGAACGCCGACCTCGCCCGTCACGACGTCCGCGGCGACCGCGAGCTGCACCACGGCGCCCAGGCCACCGAGAGCGTCCACGGCCGGCGGCAGCATCACGCGGCCGCGCGCGTTGAGGGCCTCCACGCGGAAGGAACGGCCGCGGGCGACGAGCGCCAGCGGCGGATCGACGAAGCCCATGTCCCAGCGCGTGTAGCGGCCGGGGTACTCGTAGTTCGAGGCGAGCAGCACGCCCCGATGCGCGTCCAGCGCGTCGACGACCGGCGCGATGGCGCCGGCAACCGAGATCGCCTCGACCGTGCGATGGACGCGAATCCCTCCCCGAGTCTCGTACTCGGTGGTGCTCATGGCCAAGTCTCCTCTGGATGAGGAGCCGACCCGGGGTGGCCTGAGACACGAAAGCCGCCCCGGTGGGCGGCTCCCTTGGTCTCTCAGGCTCTACGCTCGTGCGCGCGCGTGTCGGACCGGGGCCGCCCTCAGCGGGACGGCCACCACGACCACTGCGCCAGCGAGCGGCTCGCGTTCACGGGCGCGATCCTCGCAGGGCGCGCCGCCGCTGTCAAGGCCGCGCGAACCCGCGCCGGCGGTCCGGACGGGCGGCCCCGCAGCAAGGGGATGCAGGACGTCAATGGCGTAGTCCACGTCCAGGCGCTCCCCCAGCCAGGACGGGGTAGCGGTGTGCCCGTGCAGGACCAGTCCGTTGGCCACGTGCTGTGCTCGGAGGACCTCCACCGGATCCGCGGGCACCGCGGGCGGCGGCGGGACTTCG
>DASTOJ010000226.1:0-7548 GCA_035762565.1 Candidatus Methylomirabilota bacterium
GGGTGGATCGACCTGCCGAACTCCTGCTTCACGTACAGCGCCGCCGGCCGCGCGCTGTTCGGCACGCGCACGATCGCCACCGCGGCGGTGCCCGATCTCTACAGCCCGCGCCCCGGCCAGCTCGGGGTCTTCGAGCGCCGCAAAGTGGCGCGCCTGGAGCGTGCCGATGGCCGGCTGCGCCTGTTCCACTCGATGCACGACAATGTGCACGGCTTCGAGCTGACCTGCGAGGTCGACCTGGCCAGCGGCACGATCACCCGCGCCGAGCACGTGACGCCGCGGCTGCCCTACGCGGGCGTGTGCACCGAGCCGCAGCGCCGGTTCGCGGCGCTGGTCGGCGAGCGGGTCGACCCGACGCTGCGCAAGCGCATCCAGACGACCCTCGGCGGCGAGGCCGGCTGCGCCCAGCTCTACGACCTGACCGCCGACCTGCTGAGGCTGCTCGCTTGATTAACATGGGGGCCCCGAGATGGCCCCAAACCCCCCGGACGCTCGTCGCGGCCCGGCGGAGCCGAGCCGCTCCTCGATCACGGCGTCATCCATCCTGGCGAAGCCAGGTGTCCAGGTACGACTGCGGCGTGAGGTGAGCCAGTCCGACCGACGCGGGGGCGCGGCGCGCGAACGCTGCGCGCGGCGCCAGGCCCACGAGCTCGGCGCGCTCCACGGCCACGCCGCGGCGCTCGGCCTCGTCCCCCACGCGATCGAAGACGACCGGGATCGGCGTGACGCGGTAGTCCAGCAGGTTCATCGAGACCTGCACGCGGCCGCGGCTGGCCAGGGGCAGGCCGAGCGCCTGCACGGCGGGAAGGCCGCCGCTGCTGGCGCGCACCGCGCGCGCGATGGTGCGCGCGGCCCCGAGATCGTCTCCGGCCAGCCAGACGTTGTAGGCGATCAGCACGTCGCGGGCGGCGACGAGCACGGCGCCGGCCCGGGGGTCGAAGCGGGCGGGCCCGTCGTCGGGCGCGCCGTCGGCCGACGCCAGCCGGGCGACCAGTCCCTCGTACCCGCCGTGCCGCAGCTCGCGCAGCCGGCGCCGCTCCGGCCGCCGGGCGGCCTCGGCGTAGTAGTAGACGGGCAGGGCGTGTCGCGCCGCCAGCGCCCGGCCGGCCTCGTGGGCGAGCACGACGGTCTCGGCCATCGACATGCCACGCAGCGGCACGAACGGCAGCACGTCCAGCGCGCCGATGCGGGGGTGGATGCCGCGGTGCTCGCGCATGTCGATCTGGGCCACCACGACGTCGGCCAGCGCCAGGGCGGCCGCGACGACGGCGGTCGGGGGGCCGAGGACGGTGAAGACCGAGCGGTGGTGGTCGGGATCGGCGTGGACGTCGGCCAGCGTCGCGCCGGGCACCGATCGCACCGCGGCGGCGAAGCGGGCCAGGCGCGCGGCGTCGCGTCCCTCGCTGACGTTCGGCACGCACTCCACGATGGGCCCCGTCGTCACGGCGGTATACTACGGGGCGCGATGCCGTTCCTGCCAACCGGGAAGCTTCCCACCGGCCTGCTGCAGGCGGTCCTCGACAAGCACGTCAGCCGCGACCCGCGCGTGATCGTCGGCCCGCGCGTGGGCGAGGACGCCGCCGTCATCGACCTCGGCGACCGGTACCTCGTCGCCTCGGCGGATCCCGTCACCTTCGCCACCGACGAGCTGGGCTGGTACGCGCTGCACGTCAACGCCAACGACGTCGTCGTGCGCGGCGCCACGCCGCGCTGGTTCCTGGCCACGCTGCTGCTGCCGGCGGGCGCCACCGACGACGAGGGCGTGCACGCGCTGTTCGGCCAGCTGGCCGAGGCGTGCGAGGATCTCGAGGTCGCGCTGGTGGGCGGCCACACCGAGATCACCCGCGGGATCGACCGGCCGATCGTGGCCGGCACGATGCTGGGCGAGGTGGCCAAGGACCGGCTGGTCACGACGTCGGGCGCCCGGGTCGGCGACGCGATCGTGCTGACCAAGGGCGTGCCGCTGGAGGGCGCCGCGATCATCGCCCGCGAGAAGGCGGCCGAGCTGCGCGCGCGTGGCGTGCCAGCGGCGACCATCCGGCGCGCCGCCACGTTCCTGAGGACGCCGGGCATCAGCGTGCGGCCGGAGGCCGAGCTGGCCTGCGAGCTGGCCACGGTGCACGCCATGCACGATCCGACCGAGGGCGGCATCGCCACCGCGCTGCACGAGCTGGCCGCCGCCGCCGGCGTGGGCCTGCGCATCGATCGAGATCGCATCACCGTGCTGCCCGAGGGCCGCGCCCTGTGCGAGGCGTTCGGCCTCGATCCACTCGGTACCATCGCCTCCGGCGCGCTGCTCATGACGCTGGCGCCGGCCGAAGCCGGAATGGTCATCCACGCGCTGGCCCGCGAGGCGATCGACTCTCACTTCATCGGCCAGGTCGTTCCGCCCGAGCAGGGCGTCCTGCTCGTGGCGGGCACGCGCCAGTGGCCGCTGCCGGTCTTCGCGCGGGACGAGATCGCCAGGCTGTTCGGGGAGGGGCCCCCCGTTGCCTGAGCTCGGATACTCGCGCCGCTCCCTCGCACGGGGGCGCGAGGGCCTCGTGGCCTCCTGCCACCCGCTCGCCACGCTGGCCGGCGTCGAGACGCTCAAGGCCGGCGGCACCGCCGCCGACGCCGCCGTCGCGACCAATGCCGTCCTGGCGGTGACGCAGTCGAACAACTGCGGCCTGGGCGGCGACCTGTTCTGCCTCTACTACGAGGCGGCCACCCGCCGCGTGCACTTCCTCAACGGCGCCGGCCGCTCGGGCTCGCGGGCCACGCTGGAGGAGCTGAGCCGGCGCGACCTGGACGGGCTGCCGGTGATCGGGCCGCCGACGGTCAGCGTGCCGGGAGTCGTGCGGGCGTGGGCGATGCTGCTGGAGCGCTTCGGCACGCGGCCGCTCGACCGGCTGCTGGAGCCGGCCGTCCACTACGCCGACGGCGGGTTCCCGATCACCTCGATCCTCAGCCAGGCCATCGCCGAGTTCGCCCCCGGCAATCCCGATCCCGAGTGGCGCCGCGTGTTCCTGCCCGCCGGCCGCCCGCCGGCGCCCGGGGAGCTGTTCGTGCAGCCCGATCTGGCGCGTACGCTGCGGGACCTCGCCGCCGAGGGCCCCGACCTCTTCTACCGCGGTCGCGTGGCGCGGGCGATTGCCGACCGGCTGGCGCGCGACGGCTTCCTCACGCTCGACGATCTCGCCGGCCACACCGGCGAGTGGGGCGAGCCGATCTCGACGACCTATCGTGGGTTCACCGTCCACGAGACGCCGCCCCCGACCCAGGGGCTGACCGCGCTGATGGCGCTCAACCTATTGGAGGGCTTTCCGCTCGCCCGGCGGCCGCTGCACTCCGCCGCGCACCTGCATCTCATGCTGGAGGTCGTGAAGCTGGCGTACGCCGACCGGGACCGCTGGATCGGAGACCCCGACCACGCGCGGGTGCCGGTGGCGGCGATGCTCGACAAGGCGTACGCGGCCGCGCGGCGCCGCCAGTTCGATCCCCGCAAGGCGCAGGCGTACGTGCCCGGCCAGCCGGAGGGCGACACCACCGGCTTCGTCGTCGCCGACGGCCACGGCAACCTGGCGGCCGTCATCCAGAGCCTGTTCAACGCGTTCGGCTCGGGCGTGGTACCGCCGGGCACCGGCGTTTGCCTGCAGAACCGCGGCCGGCACTTCAGCCTGGACCCGGCGTATCCAAGCGCGCTGGCGCCCGGCAAGCGGCCGTTCCACACGCTCATGGCCTCGATCACGACGCGCGACGACCGCCCGGTGCTGGGCTTCGCCACGATGGGCGGCAACGGGCAGGCGATGTTCCACGTTCAGGTGTTCACGAACGTGTTCGACTACGGCCTGGACATCCAGGAGGCGATCGAGCGGCCGCGGTTCCTCATCGGGTCGTTCCTGCCCGGCGAGCCGGCCGACACGATCCGCCTCGAGAGCCGCGTGCCCGCGCGGGTGATCGCCCGGCTGCGCCGGCTGGGCCACGCGATCACGCCGGCGCCGGAGCTGTTCTACCGCGTCGGCCACGCCCACGGCGTCATGGTGCACGACGGCGGGCTGAGCGGCGGCGCCGATCCCCGCGGCGACGGCGTGGCCCTGGGATTCTGATGAGACGGCGGCGGTTACTCGTCGTCGCCGTCCTGCTCGGCGCGGCGGCCTCCGTCGCCGGCGCCGCCGAGTGGGGGTTGATCCGCCCCGGGGTCAGCACGATGGAGAGCGTGCGGGCGCAGTACGGCGCGCCGACCCGGGCGCTCCGGGAGAAGGTCGAGGGTCACGAGACGGAGAGCTGGATCTACGAGGGCGCCAAGGCTCCGGCGGGCATGGTGCGCCTCGCGGTCGAGTTCGGCCTCGTGCAGTCCGACACGTTCCGCCGGGAGGTGGTGCGCGCGCTCCGGCTGGAGCCCAAGCCGGGGGCGTTCACCCGGGGCGTCGTCAGCAACGGCTGGGGGTTTCCCGATCTCCTCGGCCGCGAGGGCGAGGAGGACTTCTTTCTCTACAAGGACGGGTTGCTCGTGTACTTCGACAAGGAGGGCTGGCACGCGCGGTTGATGGTCTTCACCCTTCCCCAGCCGCGCGACCCGACCGAGGAGAAGCGCTGAGACGGGCCGGTCAGCCTCGCCCGGCGACCGTCCGCGCCGCCCTGATCACGCCGCGCACGGGGATGGGCAGCCAGGCCGGCCGGTTGCCGGCCTCGTAGACGACCTCGTAGGCCGCCTTCTCGACCTCCAGCACCGCGACCGCCCGCGTGAAGTCGGCCGGGTCCCGCGGCAGGAACGCCGCGCTGCCGGCCGCCTCCCGGTAGCCCTCGAGGAACGCACGGCGCGCCCGCTCCTCCCACCCCTCCGGCGCCGGCACGCTCGCCGCCGCGTACCCGAGCGAGCGCAGCAGCCCGGCCACGTCGCGCAGCGGAGTGTGCTTGCGCCGGCGCTCGTCCAGCGGGCGCAGCGGCTCGCCCTCGAAATCGATGAGCGCGAAGTCCGCGTTTTCGCCGGTGACCAGCGTCTGGCCGAGGTGGAAGTCGCCGTGATGGCGCTGCTTCACCGCGCCCACCAGCGAGCCCAGCCCGGTGGCGTCGATGCGGGCCGGCACGCCGGCGGGCGGGGCGCCGCCGAGCGCGGCCCGGGCGGCGTCGAGCTGGCGCTGGACGGCGTCCGTCCACCCGTGGACGTCGGCGGCGGTGACGGGCTCGGGCGCGAAGGCCGGGTCGCGCGGATCGGAGGCGAGGGCCCGGTGCAGCTCGGCGGTGCGGCGGCCGAGGCGGTCGAGAGCGCCGAGCGCCTCATCGCCACCGGCCAGCCGCTCGAGCAGCCAGCGCCAGCCGTCGCGCGCCTCGCGCACCAGCTCCTGCGCCATCGCCAGCGCCCAGCCGCCGGCCTCGTCACGGTACTCCAGGCTCCCGCACAGGCGGGGCGTGTGGCGAAAGTCGGTGCGCTCGGTGAGGAACCGGGTGATCTCGATGTCGGGGTTGATGCCGGGCGCCAGCCGCCGGAAGTGCTTGAGGATCAGCGCGTCGCCGAAGACGACCGACGTGTTGCTCTGCTCGCCCGCCAGCCGGCGCCCCTCGGCGGCGATGGCGGCGGGAAACGCCCGGGTCCGCGCCGCCACCACCTCGCCGCGCGCGCCCCGCGCCCGCTCCTCGCGCGCGATCAGCTCCAGCTGGGCGCGGCAGAAGCCGGGATCGTCCAGCGCGTCCACGACCCCGGGGCCATCGAGCAGCGGCACGGCATAGCGGTCCACGCGGCCGTCGTCCAGCTCCACTCGGGCGAGCCACAGCGTGCCGCCGCCGAGCGCCACGCCGTCCTCGATCGCGACGGCCCGAATTCGCCGCTGCTTGCCCCCGAACCAGCGCTGCCCCGCGATCCACTCGCGGAGCGCCTCACACAGCAGAATCCTCGATGCCATAGCGGATCGGCCGGCGCTCGCGCCCTTCCAGCCGGAGCCAGTAGAAGCCGTGGGGCCCGAGCGACAGGAGGTAGGGCTCGCGGCGGATGGGCGGGAACCGGGTGTCGCCGATGATCTCCACCGGCACGGTGCCCTCCAGCGCGGCCAGGTCCAGCTCGACGGGCTGGGCGCGGCCGGAGAGGTTGGCGACGATCAGCAGCGCGTCGTCCTGCCAGCGGCGCAGGTAGGCCAGCACGGACTGGTTGCGCGGGCGCAGGAACTCGATCGAGCCGCGGCCGAACGCCGGCGAGCGGCGCCGCGCGGCGATGAGCCGGCGCATCGTGCTCAGCAGCGAGGTCGCGTGCTTGTCCTGGGCCGCGACGTTGACGGCCTGGTAGTGATAGACGGGGTCGGTGATGACCGGCAGGTAGAGCTGGGCAGGGTCGGCGCTCGAGAAGCCGGCGTTGCGATCGTCCGACCACTGCATGGGCGTCCGCACGCCGTTGCGGTCGCCGAGGTGGACGTTGTCGCCCATGCCGAGCTCGTCGCCGTAGTAGACGATCGGGCTGCCGGGCAGCGTGAGGAGCAGGCAGTTGAGCAGCTCGATCCGCCGCCGGTCGTTGTCCAGCAGCGGCGCCAGCCGCCGGCGGATCCCGAGGTTGAGCTTCATCTGGGGATCCGACGCGTACGCGTAGTACATGTAGTCGCGCTCCTCGCTGGTGACCATCTCGAGCGTCAGCTCGTCGTGGTTACGCAGGAAGAGGCACCACTGGGCAGCGGGCGGGATCGGCGGCGTGTGGGTGAAGATGTCCATGATCGGCAGCCGGTCCTCCCGGCGGATGCCCATGTACAGCCGCGGCATGAGCGGGAAGTGGAACGCCATGTGGAACTCGTCGCCGTCCCCGAAGTAGGGGCGGACGTCCTCCGGCCACTGGTTGGCCTCGGCCAGCAGCACCCGGTCGCCGCCGTACTCCTGGTCGATCACCCGCCGGAACTCGCGCAGGATGGCGTGGGTCTCCGGCAGGTTCTCGCCGCTGGTGCCCTCCCGCTCGACCAGGTAGGGCACGGCGTCACAGCGGAAGCCGTCGAGCCCGCGGTCGAGCCAGAAGCGCATCACGTCCAGCATCGCGCGCTTCACGGCCGGGTTGTCGTAGTTGAGGTCGGGCTGGTGGCTGAAGAACCGGTGCCAGTAGTACTGCTTGGCGACGGGATCCCAGGCCCAGTTCGACTTCTCGGTGTCGGTGAAGATGATCCGGGCGTCGTGGTAGCGCTGGTCGGAGTCGCTCCACACGTAGTAGTCGCGATAGGGTGAGGCGCGGTCGGCGCGGGCGGCCTGGAACCACGGGTGCTGGTCGGAGGTGTGGTTCATCACCAGGTCGGCGATGACGCGCAGGCCCCGCTCGTGGGCGGCGTCGAGGAACGTCTGGAAGTCCTCGACCGTCCCGTAGGCGGGGTGGATCCCGTAGAAGTCGGCGATGTCGTACCCGTCGTCCTTGAGCGGCGACGGGTACATCGGCAGGATCCACAGGCAGTCGACGCCCAGCTCGCGCAGGTAGTCGAGCTTGGAGGTCAGGCCGGCGAAGTCGCCGACGCCGTTGCCGTCGGAGTCCAGGAACGCCTTCACCGGGACCTCGTAGAAGACCGCGTCCTTGTACCAGTCCTTCACGCGCGCCTCATCTCACCAGGC
>DASTOJ010000227.1:0-18691 GCA_035762565.1 Candidatus Methylomirabilota bacterium
GAAGGGCAAGCGAGGTCACCCGGTGCTTGTCGGCCAGGGCCAGCACGCTGCGGGTGGTCCGGGCGATGGTCTCGGGGTCGGTCGTGAGATCGGGTCCCATGACGGCGGCGTGGATGACGTGGGTGGCCGCGAGATTGCCCCCCGGGGTCAGCACCGCGTCGCCGACCTCGATGGGGCCCTGCCGAATCGCCTCTTCCTCGATGAGGACGCCGCCCTTTCGCTTGATGGCCGCCGCCACGCCGGTGCTCATCGTCAACGTGGAGTTGGCGGCGTTGACGATCGCGTCGACGTCCCTGTCGGTGATGTCACCTCGCTCGATCGCGACCGTCGCCGGGCCCACCTTCGCCCTCATCGCGACTGCTCCTGCGCCTTGACCGCCTGCCACGACCGCTCGAGCTCCTCCGACGACACGCTGGCTACCGACTTCCCGCGGGCGATCAGTTCGTCCTCCATGGTCGTGAAGCGGCGGTGGAACTTCTCGATGGCCACTTGCAGCGTCTCCTCGGCGTCGAGGGCCGAGAGCCGGGCCACGTTGACGAGCGAGAACAGCACATCACCCAGCTCCTCCTGCAGCCGCCCGCGGTCGCCGGTGGCCAGCGCCGCGGCCACTTCCCGCACCTCTTCCTCGACCTTCGTCCACGCGGCCCGGGCGTCGGGCCAGTCGAAGTTCACCCGGGCCGCCTTGCTCTGGATGCGCTGCGCGCGGAGGAGCGACGGTAGCGCCCGCGGGACACCCTCGATCACCGAGCGCCGCCGACCCTGCGCCTCGGCCTCGCGCTGTTTGAGCGCCTCCCACTGGGCGAGCGCCTGGTGGGACGTGTCCACGCTGGTCTCGCCGAAAACGTGCGGGTGCCGGCTCACCATCTTGTCGCCGAGCTGCCTGAGCACATCGGCCATCGTGAACTCCCCGCGCTCGGCGGCGATCTCGGTGTGGAACACGACCTGAAACAGCAAGTCCCCCAACTCCTCGCGGAGCGACTCGGGGTTTCCCGACTCGATGGCCTCGAGGACCTCGTACGACTCCTCGATCAGGTACGGCTTGAGGGATGTCGGCGTCTGCTCGCGGTCCCAGGGGCAGCCCGCAGGCCCGCGCAGGCGGTGCATGATGTCCAGGAGCCGCTCGAACGGAACATCGGAGGACTGGGTCATGTACGTTCCTGAGGCTGAGCGATTATACAGCAAGGGTTTGCGCGTGTGCTAGGCTCGCCTCGCATGGTGCCGGACGAGGCCGAGGAGAGCTTCAAGGTCATTGATCGCCGGCTCCGCGCTGACGCCGATGATCCACCGCGGATCCCGCGAGCGCAGCCCCCTCCGCCACGACCTGCGCCGCCGCCGGGCCCGGTGCCCGAGGATCGTGAGCGCAGCCTCGTCGGGCTTTTCGTGATGCTCGGCGATTCGGCGCTGATGGCTCTGGGTGACGTCGCCGACCCGGCGACCGGCCAGCGCCAGCGCGATCTGCCCGGTGCGGCCGACGTGATCGACGTGCTGCTCCTTCTGCGTGCCAAGACCGAGGGGCGTCGCTCCTCCGAGGAGACGCAGGTGCTCGACGAGCTTCTCTACGACCTTCAGCTGCGGTACGTGAGCGCTACGAAGCGGTCCGGATGACGACCCGGCCCGGCTCGATGCCGACCCGTCTGACGTGATCGGGTAGCCGCAACCGCAGCAACCCGAGGGCGGCGGGATCGACCAGCACCCGCAGGGCCAGCGTCGGCAGCCGCTGGTGCCCTAACGCGAACTCGTCCACCTCGATCCGCAGCTGGCGCGCCGACCCGTCGTCCGTCCTGAGCCTGGCGCCCAGGCGGAGCCGCACCGGCCGCGCTCGCCAGCTCGCCGGCAGTACGTCCGACACGAGGTTCAGCGCGGCCTCCTCGAGGATCTGTCCCAGCGGACTCCGTGCATGCAGCTCGATTCGGTCGCCGCCGATCAGCCTGGCACTGAGTCCGGAGAGCCGCACACCGCGCACCTCCGCGAGATGGCGGGCGAGCAGAGCGTTCACCTCGGCCTCGGTGAACGTCACGGTTTCTCCCCGCCGGGCATGGCGCGCGAGATCGAACAGCTTCTGCTGGGCTCTGGCCCCGTCGGCCGCCGTGGCGGTCGTGTCCGGACCATCAGTTGCGGCAAGCATCCGTACAGTGGCACCGACAAGCCCTGCCAGGAGCAGGCTCGACAGGGCGACCACCACAACCGTTGCGAGGCAGCCCGAGCATCCTGATCTCATCGCCCGTCACCCTACCACTTTGGGGATGAGATGCTCTGGGGCCCGATTTCTTGACTGAAGCTAACTCAGATGATATATGAGGAATGTACTCAATCACCGCCGGACCTGGAGGCCGGCGAAAGAGGAGGGCGCAACGATGGCGATGGAGCGTTGGCGTCAGTTCGGGTCCGCAGACCGCTGGGAGCCGTTCCGAAACTTGGTCGACATCCAGGGCGAGGTGAATCGACTTTTCGACAACTTCCTCGGTCGGCCCACGGCCGGTGGCCCGTCCCCGGGACGCGCGTGGATGCCCGCCGTTGACATGCACGAGACCAAGGACGATCTGGTGCTCAAGGTCGAGCTGCCGGGTGTGCAGGAGAAGGACGTAGCGGTCTCGATCACCGGCGACCTGCTGACCGTCCGCGGCGAGCGGCGCTGGGACGGGAACGGGGACGAGGCCAAGGATCACAAGCTCCTTCACGTCGAACGCGTCTACGGGCAGTTCGAGCGGCTGATCCAGCTTCCCATGGCCGTGCAGGCTGACAAAGTGAGGGCGAGCTACCGTGACGGCGTGCTCGAGATCACGCTGCCGAAAGCCGAGGAGCTCAAGCCCCGCGAGATCAAAATCGACATTCTGTAGGCCGGTAAGGGCAGGGGCCTCGACGGGCCCCTGCCCGGCCTCCCCTCAGGATCGATTCGGGCCGTCACCGCCGGCGAAGCCGAAGCGGATGGGCAGAGGAAAGGACGACGCAGACATGGCGAAGGTCATCGGTATAGATCTCGGGACGACGAACTCGGTCGTGGCCGTGATGGAGGGTGGCAACCCCACGGTCATTCCGAATCAGGAGGGCAGTCGGCTGACGCCGTCCGTAGTGGCGTTCACCAAGGATGGCGAGATCCTCGTGGGGCAGGTGGCCAAGCGCCAAGCCATCACGAATCCTGAGAACACGGTGTTCTCCATCAAGCGCTTCATGGGGCGGCGCCACGACGAGGTCGTCCAGGAGATCAAGCTCGTTCCCTACAAGGTGGTCAAGGCCCCCGGTGGGGAGGCGCGGGTTGAGGTGCGCGGCAAGCAGTATGCGCCTCCCGAGATCTCCGCCATGATCCTGCGGAAGCTCAAGGAGGCCGCGGAGTCTTACCTTAGCGAGAAAGTGACCCAGGCGGTCATCACCGTGCCGGCCTACTTCAACGACAGCCAGCGGCAGGCCACCAAGGACGCCGGCAAGATCGCCGGCCTCGAGGTGCTCCGGATCATCAACGAGCCGACGGCGGCGGCGCTGGCGTACGGCCTCGACAAGAAGAAGGAAGAGAAGATCGCCGTGTACGATCTCGGCGGCGGCACCTTCGACATCTCCATCCTGGAGATCGGCGAGGGGGTGTTCGAGGTCAAGGCGACCAACGGCGACACGCACCTCGGCGGTGACGATTTCGACCAGCGCGTCATGGACTGGATCGCCACGGAGTTCGGCCGGGAGCACGGCATCGACCTCCGGAAGGACCGCATGGCGCTGCAGCGGCTGAAGGAAGCGGCGGAAAAGGCCAAGGTCGAGCTCAGCTCAACGGTCCAGACCGAGATCAACCTGCCTTTCATCACCGCCGATGCCAGCGGTCCCAAGCATCTGGTGATGACGCTGACGCGGGCCAAGCTGGAGGCGCTGGTCGCCGATCTGGTCGAGCGCACGCTCGGCCCTTGCCGGCAGGCGATGCAGGACGCCGGCGTGACGGCCAGGGAGGTCGACGAGGTGGTGCTGGTCGGCGGTCAGACCCGCATGCCCAAGGTGCAGGAAGCCGTCAAGCAGCTCTTCGGCAAGGAGCCTCACAAGGGCGTGAACCCCGACGAGGTGGTCGCGGTCGGCGCCGCGGTGCAGGCGGCCGTTCTGACCGGCGAGGTCAAAGACGTGGTTCTCCTCGACGTGACGCCGCTGTCGTTGGGCATCGAGACGCTGGGCGGCGTCATGACCACGCTGATCCCGCGCAACACGACGATTCCGACCAAGAAGAGCGAGATCTTCACGACCGCCGCCGACAACCAGGAACAGGTCGAGGTCCACGTGCTGCAGGGCGAGCGGCCGATGGCACGCGACAACCGCACGCTGGGGAAGTTCCACCTGGTGGGGATCCCGCCGGCGCCGCGCGGCGTCCCCCAGGTCGAGGTCACGTTCGACATCGACGCCAACAGCATCCTCAACGTGTCGGCGCGTGACAAGGCGACCGGCAAGGAGCAGAACATCACCATCACGGCCTCGTCGAAGCTGACGAAGGACGACATCGATCGGATGGTGAGGGAGGCCGAGGCCAACGCCGCCGAGGATACCAAACGGAAGCAGGAGATCGAGGCACGCAACCAGGCCGACTCGCTCGTGTACTCGACCGAGCGCACCCTGGCCGAGCACGGCAGCAAGCTGTCGGAGGCCGATCGCAAGGCCGTCGACGAGGCCCTGGCCGAGACGAAGGAGGCGTTGAAGAGCGACGACGTCGAACGGATCAAGCGTGCCCAGGAGAGCCTCACGCGTGTCTCGCAGACGTTGGCTGAGGCGATGTACCGGGAGGCGTCCCAGCAGGCGGGTCGCGATTCGACGCCCGGCGGTGGTCAGGACAGGCCAGGGCCGGCCGCCGGTCCCAAGGAGGGCGAGGTCGTCGACGCTGAATTCGAGGATCTGGGCGAGAAGAAGTAGGCGGCGTATGCGGCGCGACTACTACGCGGTCCTGGGTATCGCGGCGACCTCCGCGCCGCGCGAGATCCGGCAGGCCTATCGCCGGCTCGCGCGGCAGTACTCGCCCGACGTCAACTTCTGGGATACCACCGCCGGGACCCTGTTCGACGAGATCGCCGAAGCCTACCGGGTGTTGAGCGATCCGCAGGCTCGGGCGATGTACGATCGGTTCGGGCCCGGGCCGGTCGGTGGAGTGTCGGAGGCCGGACGGCGTGGCGACGACATCCACGTCACCGTGGAGCTGGAGTTCGCCGACGCGGCCTGCGGCGCCACCCTCCAGCTCAGCGTCCCGCGCTTTTCGCCGTGTCCGACGTGCGGCGCCGCGGGCCGCGGCGATGGCGGGCCGTGTGCGGCCTGCCACGGGCGTGGCGTGAGTCGCGTGATCGATCGGGTGGCGGTGATGGTTCCCCCCGGGGTGGACTCCGGCACGCAGGTGCGTGTCAGCGGTGAGGGCAGCGCGGGGCCCTTCGGCGGCCCCCGCGGCGATCTCGTCGTCAGCACGCGAGTGCGGGAGC
Organism: Candidatus Methylomirabilota bacterium; assembly: GCA_035762565.1. Taxonomy (GTDB): domain Bacteria; phylum Methylomirabilota; class Methylomirabilia; order Rokubacteriales; family CSP1-6; genus AR5. The sequence goes on from DASTOJ010000227.1 coordinate 5,427, forward strand.
ACCCATTCTTCGCACGCAAGGGCGACGGTGTGCACTGCGAGCTGCCGATCGGACTCTGGGAGGCGCTGCGTGGCGCCCGTATCCGTGTGCCGACGCCGCTCGGCGAAGGCCTTCTGGTGGTGCCGCCGGGGACGGCCAGCGACAGCGTGTTCCGGCTCCGCGGCCAGGGCTTGCCGCGGCTGACCGACGGGTCGCCCGGCGATCTCTACGTGACGGTACGGATCGAGGTCCCCACCGGGCTCGACGCACGGACCGACGAGCTCGTGCGTGAGCTCGAGCGGCTGCTGCCGGGGCCGTCGCGGGCGGACCTCGCCCGCTATCGGGGAGGAGCGTCGTGAGCGACCGATCGAAGCCGCTGTACATGATCGGCGTCGTTGCCCAGATGCTGAAGGTCCATCCGCAGACGCTTCGGTTCTACGAGAAGAAAGGGCTGGTCAGGCCCGGCCGCACCGAGGGGCAGACCCGCATGTACTCCGAGGAGGATCTGGAGGATATCGCGCGCCTCCTCCGCCTGACCCGCGATCTCGGCGTGAATCTCGCCGGCGTCGAGATCATCCTAAAAATGCGACGGCGAATGATCGAAATGCAGGGACAGATCGAGAACCTGCTCGGCTACGTCCGGGAGAGCGGTGGTGAGGCGCCGACCGGGTCGAGCGCGGGGGAGCCGCGCGAGACCCTCGTGCGGGCCGCGACCAACCAGCTCAGGCCCGTCGATCTGTTCTGAGAAAGCGAATCGACGCATGAGTGACGTGAAAGACTATCGTGCGGGGTTCGTCCCCGATGTCCTGGCCATTCTTCCCCTGCGGGGGACGGTGCTGATGCCCCACGCGGTCCTGCCCCTGGGCGCCGGGCGCCCCTCCTCCATCCGTCTCATCGAGGAGGCGGTGCAAGCGAACCGGCTCGTGGGAGCGGTCATGCAGCGCGACCCGAAGGAGGAGGCGCCCGGCCCCGACGGGCTCCATCCGGTGGGGACGGTCACGGTCATCCACAAGGCCATCAAGCAGGCCGACGGCAGCCTGCGCCTGATCGTGCAGGGGCTGGGCCGCTTCCGCGTGCTCGAGATCCTCGAGCGCGAGCCCTTCCTGAGAGCCCGAGTGGAGGCCCTCGAGGAACCCACGCCGGCGGCGGACGTCGAGCTGGAGGCCCTCCTCCGCAGCGTGCGGTCGTTGTTCGAGCGGGTGATCGCGATGTCGCCGGGGCTGCCGGACGAGCTCATCAACGTGGTGGGCCACGCCGACGACCCGGGCGCGCTGGCCGACCTCATCGCGGCTTCGTTGCCGACACTCGCCAACGAGCTCAAGCAGGAGCTGCTGGAGACGCCCGACGTGCGGCTGCGGCTGCAGAAGCTGGCCGGGGCTCTGGCCAAGGAGGCCGACGTCCTCGAGCTGGGCTCGAAGATCCAGTCCGAGGTCCAGTCGGAAGTGTCCAAGACCCAGCGCGAGTACTACCTGCGCGAACAGCTCAAGGCCATCCAGAAGGAGCTGGGCGAGTCGGACGACCGCACGCAGGAGATCGACGCCCTCCGGCAGAAGATCGAGGCGGCCGGGATGACCGAGGAGGCGCAGAAGGAGGCGCTGCGCGAGCTGGACCGCCTCGCCAAGATGCCGGCGGCGGCCGCCGAGTACACGGTGGCCCGCACGTACATCGACTGGCTGATCGCCATGCCCTGGAGCAAGGAGACCACCGACGCCGTCGACCTCGCGCGGGCGCACGCGATCCTCGACGAGGATCACGAGGGCCTGGACAAGATCAAGGACCGGATCCTCGAGTACCTCGCGGTCAAGAAGATTCGTCCCGGCGGCAAGGATCCCATTCTCTGCTTCGTCGGCCCTCCCGGCGTCGGCAAGACCTCGCTGGGCCGGTCCGTCGCGCGGGCCCTCGGCCGGACGTTCCATCGTATCTCGCTCGGCGGCATGCGCGACGAGGCGGAGATCCGCGGGCACCGGCGCACGTACATCGGCGCGCTGCCCGGGCAGATCGTGCAGGGGCTGCGGCGCGCGGGGAGCAAGAACCCGGTCCTCATGCTGGACGAGATCGACAAGCTCGGCATGGACTTCCGTGGCGATCCCGCGTCGGCGTTGCTCGAGGTGCTCGATCCGGAGCAGAACGGAACGTTTCGTGACCACTATCTGGACGTGGCGCTCGACCTCTCCCGCGTGCTGTTCATCACCACCGCCAACGTGATGGACACCGTCCCGGCGCCGCTGCGCGACCGGATGGAGGTCATCCACCTGGCCGGGTACACCGAGGAGGAGAAGGTCGCGATCGCGCGGCGGCACCTCGCGCCCAAGCAGGCGCGCGAACACGGCCTGGCGCCCGGGCAGGACATCGAGTTCACGCTTGAATCGCTGCGGCTGCTGACGCGCGGCTACACTCGTGAGGCGGGCGTGCGGAATCTCGAGCGTGAGATCGCCAGCATCTGTCGCAAGGTGGCGCGGCGCCACGCGGAGGGACGAACCGAGCCGACCCGGGTCACGCCCGACACCGTCACGTCGTTCCTGGGTGCGCCACGGTTCGAGTTCGAGGAACTGGAGGAGCGCACGCGCGTCCCCGGCGTGGCGACCGGCCTGGCCTGGACACCGGCCGGCGGCGACATCCTCTTCGTGGAGGCCACCCGCATGCCCGGCACGCACACGCTGACGCTCACTGGACAGCTCGGCGATGTCATGAAGGAGTCCGCCCAGACCGCGCTGGCGTGGGTGCGCTCCCACGCGGGCGAGCTCGGCGTGGCGCCCGACTTCTGGGAGCGGTCCGACATCCACGTCCACGTACCGGCTGGCGCCATTCCCAAAGACGGGCCGTCGGCGGGTGTCACGATGACGACCGCCCTGGTGTCGCTGCTGACCGGACGTGCGGTGCGGCCCCGGCTGGCGATGACCGGCGAGGTGAGTCTGTCCGGCCGCGTGCTGCCGGTAGGGGGGATTAAGGAGAAGGTGCTGGCGGCCCACCGGGCCGGCGTGGCAACGCTGATCCTTCCCCGTCGCAACGAGAAGAGCCTGCTGGAGGACGTGCCGGCGACCGTGCGGGAGGCGATGACCATCCGTCTCGTCGATTCGATCCCGGAGGTGCTGGAGGTGGCTTTTGACGGGGCGCCGAGCGCGCCTCGAATGCCCCTGACCGCGGGGGCGCTGTAACCCTCGGTTCTCGCGAACGAAAACCCTGGCGGCCTGGGCCGCCATTGCGCGAGGCCGGAGGCTTTCGCTAAGATGGCCCTACCGTGTTCGCGATCCGGTCCCCTCTCCTTGCCATTCTTCTGGCCACCACGCTCGACGTTGCCGGTGCCGCCGCCGAGACGTTCAAGCTGACCACGCCTGACGGCACGGTGCATTTCACCAACGCCCCGACCGACCCGAGCTATCAGCGCATGGGCTTTACCACCGGGACGGCCGCCGGGTGGCTTCGTCTTCCGCAGGGTGAGACCGGACCCTACGTGGACGAGATCCGCGCCGCCGCCGACCGCTATGGCGTGCCCGTCAAGCTCGTGTCGGCGGTCATCCGCGCCGAGTCGGGCTTCAACGCTCGCGCCATCTCGCGCAAGGGCGCCCGGGGGCTCATGCAGCTGATGCCGGCCACGGCCTCGATGCTCGGCGTGCGGAATTCCTTCGACCCTCGCCAGAACATCGACGGCGGCGTGCGCCATCTCCGAAGCCTCATCGACCGCTTCCCCGACAGCCTACCCCTGGCGCTGGCCGCCTACAACGCGGGCGAGAAGGCCGTCGTGCAGTACCGCGGTATCCCGCCGTTCCCGGAGACACAGGACTACGTCACCAAGGTCCTGTTATTTTACGGGGGGAAAGTGGAAGGCGGTACCACGCCACCGACTCGCATCTACCAGTTCGTGGCGCCCGACGGCACGATGACCTACACGAACATCCCGCCCCGCGGCCGGCCTTGACCGACGTGGGGGCCCCGATCTGGCCCCCCGACGCCCGAGCATTCGCGCCCCGGCGCCGCCGGTCCTCCTCGTCCGCCGCTTGCCTTGCGCCTCGGCGTGGGCGTCAGCGCAGGAGCTTGCTCAGCTCGCGGAAGGCATCGGTGTCGGCGCCGCCGAGCAGCTGGAACACGACGGTCTCGGTGGACGTGATCACGGCCCCCGCCTGGCGGGCCTGACCAAGCCCGGTCTCCAGGCTTGTCGGCCGCCGTGAGCAGACGGCGTCGGCGACGATCGACACCCGCAGGCCGCGAGCCAGCAGGTCCAGCGCGGTCAGCAGAACACAGACGTGAGCCTCGATCCCGGCGAGGAGCACGTGGTCGGTTCCGAGACCGCGCAGCCGGTCCATGAATCCGTCGGCGCCGGCGCACGAGAACGCGGACTTCTCGAACGCGGGCGTCTCGCCGAGCAGCGTCCGCACCTCCGGCAGAGTGCGCCCCAGCCCCTTCGGGTACTGCTCGGTCACCAGCACCGGAACTCCCAGCCGCCGGGCGGCGCTCACGAGAATCTTCACGTTCGCCACCATGTCGTCGCGCCGCTCGGCGTCCATGGCATTGAAGAGCCGCTCCTGCACGTCGACGACGACCAGTACCGGGTGGGTCATCAGCGCCTCCTGCGAAGGCGTGGGTCGTGAAGCGGCGTCATTGTCTCACGCACCCCGGCTGCTCCGACGGGCACGCTCACAGCCGCCAGGAGCGGTCGAGGCTCCGATACTGCACGGCCTCGGCGCAATGCTCGACGCCGATCGTGTCGGCCGCGGCGAGATCGGCGATGGTGCGCGCGACCCGGATAGCCCGGTCGTGGCCGCGGGCGGAGAGCCCGAGACGGCTCATGGCCGCGGCGAGAAGCCGCGTCGCGTCCGGGCCGAGCGGGCACAGCCGGCGGAGCTGGCGCGGCGGCATTTCGGAGTTCAGCGTGATGCCGACCCGCCGCAGGCGCGCCTGTTGACGCGCCCGCGCGGAGACCACGCGCGACCGGATCGCCGCCGATCCGTCGCCGGCGGCGCCCGCCTGGAACTCCTGGGCGTCCAGGGCCGGCAGCTCGACCTGGAGATCGATGCGGTCGAGGAGGGGCCGCGACAGCCGCCCGAGGTAGCGGTCCCGCTCGGCCGGCGTGCACAGACAGCGGTCGAGCGAGGGGCAGCCGCGACGGCACGGGTTGGCGGCGGCCACGAGCTGGAAGCGGGCCGGGAAATCGGCGACCCCCGTGGCTCTCGCGATCGTCACCCGCCCGTCCTCGAGGGGCTGGCGCAGCGACTCCAGCACGTGCTGCTGGAACTCCGGCAGCTCGTCGAGGAACAGCACGCCGCGGTGGGCCAGCGTGACCTCGCCCGGGTGCGGAGGGCCGCCGCCGCCGATCAGGCCGGAGACGGAGATCGTGTGGTGGGGCGCCCGGAACGGCCGGACGCGCACGAGACCATCGCGAGACGGCAGCAACCCCGCCACCGACCAGATCGAGGACACCTCGATGAGCTCGTCGCCGTGAAGCGGTGGCAGGACAGCGGCCAGGCGCCGGGCGAGCATCGTCTTGCCGGCCCCTGGTGGGCCGACCATGAGCACGTTGTGTCCGCCCGCGGCCGCGATCTCGAGCGCACGCTTGGCCAGGGCCTGACCCCGGACGTCGCCGAAGTCCAGGTCAGGGCTCGGGGCCGGCGGTGTATCGTCGTCGGCCGCGGGCGGCGGCGGCGCCTCGCCATTCAGGAGCGCCACGGCGTCGCGCAGGGTCGCTGCCGGCAGCACGCGCAGGCCGTCGACGGCGGAGGCTTCCCGGCGGTTGTCGCAGGGAACGAGGAGCGTGCCGATGCCGCGCCGACGGCATGCGAGGCCGACGGCCAGGACGCCGCGCACCGGCTGGATCTGCCCGTCGAGCGCCAGCTCGCCGACGACGACGAAGGGGCCCAGCACGCCGTCACGCAGCGAGCCGGTGGCGGCCAGAATCCCGAGTGCGATGGGCAGGTCGAACGCGGCGCCCTCCTTGCGCAGGTCGGCCGGCGCGAGGTTGACGGTGATGCGATCGGGAGGGAAGGGGAAGCCGGCGTTGCGGATGGCGGTGCGCACACGCTCCCGGCTCTCGCGCACGGCCGAGTCCGGCAGACCTACGGTGGTGAACGCCGGCAGTCCCGGTGCGACGTCGACCTCGACGCGCACGAGCGCGGCCTCCACCCCACGAAGCGCCGCCGAGAGCACACGCGCCAGCACGAGCGAGATTGTTCCGGCTCCGCGCCCCGGGCGTCAATGGCTCGAATCCGATACGGGCGGGCTACTTCGAGACGAAGTGCGACGGCAGCAGGCGCCACCGGTAGGCGCCGACTCCCGTTTGCTCGATCACCCAGCGCTCGGGGTAGTGGAAGCCCGCCGTGGTCTCCCGTACGTAGAATCCAGGCACCATGACCTGCTGACGCACGATCTGCGGTTCCGGCGGCCGTGGAGGGTCGCGCGGAGCATCCAGCGGCGCTCTGACCTCTCCCCGCGCGGCGGCGTCGGCGCTTGGCGGAGGCTCCTCGGCCGGCGGCGTCTCCGGCCCGGCGGGCAGGAGATACTCGAGCGTGACCGGCTGGGGAGGCATATAGACATAGCGGACTAGTTGGCCGTAGGGCGTCGGGAGCCCCGTCCACGGCATCGTCGGATGCGGGGGTGATGTCGGCGACACCTGGGCCGCGACGGTTGCGGGAGCCACGAGCAGGGCGACCGCGAGCGAGCGCCGCAGCGTGCGTGTGCCTGGTGGGGACGTCATCGGACGATTGTCCGTCCGGCTGCGGGCGGGAGTCAACGGGTGTGCGGGCCCCTGGCCCAAAATGGTACAGTCGGGCGCCATGGCACCGCCGGCGCGGCCCGACCCCGGGGACGTCCCCCGGGGGCTCCGCCCCGTCATCCTCGTGGTAGACGACGAGCCTGGTCTGCGCGAATCCTTCCGCCTCATCCTCGACGACGACTACGAGGTCGTCGACGTCCCCGACGGCGCCGCCGCTCTCGACGTGGTCCGCTCGTCCCAGGTCGACCTCGTGCTGCTCGACATCCGGTTGCCCGGGATGGACGGCATCGAGGTGCTGGAGCGCATCAAGGCCATCGACGAGAGTCTGGAAGTCGTGCTGGTCACCGCGGTGCGGACCGTGCGCACGGCGGTGGCGGCGATGAAGCTCGGCGCCTTCGACTACCTGACCAAGCCCTTCGAGGAGGACGAGCTGCTCTCGCTGGTCCGGCGCGCGCTCGATCGGCGCTCGCTCGAGCGCGAGGTCGTGTACCTCCGCTCGGAGCTGGAACGCCGTCACGAGGTCGAGATCGTCGGGCAGCACGCCGACATGCAGCGGCTCTACCGCCTCGTGGCGCAGGTCGCGCGCACCACCACGACGGTCTTCATCACGGGGGAGAGCGGCACCGGCAAGGAGCTCGTCGCCCGCGCCATTCACCGGCAAGGCCCCCGGCACGACAAGCCGTTCGTCGCGGTCAACCCGGCCGCCATCGCCGAGACGCTGATGGAGTCCGAGCTGTTCGGCCACGAGAAGGGCGCCTTCACCGGCGCCTTCCAGCGCAAGCTCGGCAAGTTCGAGCTGGCCCAGGGCGGCACCCTGTTCCTGGACGAGATCGCCCTGCTCAGGCCGGAGCTGCAGGCCAAGCTGCTGCGGGTGCTCCAGGAGCGCGAGATCGAGCGGGTCGGCGGCGGCCAGGCGATCAAGATCGACGTGCGGATCATCGCGGCCACCAACGCCGACGTGCCGGCCGCCGTCGCGGCGGGCACCTTCCGCGAGGACCTGTACTACCGGCTCAACGTCGTGCATCTCACGGTGCCGCCCCTGCGGAACCGGGTCGACGACATCCCCTTGCTGGTCGCCCACTTCATCCGCCGCTACAACCACGAGTTCGGCAAGCGGATCCAGGGCCTCACGCCGCCGGCGGTGGACGCCCTCTGCGCCTACCGCTGGCCCGGCAACGTGCGGGAGCTTCAGAACGTGGTGGAGCGCTCGATCGTGCTGGGCGACGGGCCGATGATCGGTGTCGACGACCTGCCGCTCGAGCTGTCCCTGGGGGCCTCGGGCACGACGCGCTCCGACGCCGTGCCGCTCAACGAGGCCACCGACCGGTTCGAGCGCCAGATCGTCCTCCGCACCCTGGACCGGGTCGACGGCAACCTGAGCGAGGCGGCGCGCGTCCTCGGCATCCATCGCAACTCGCTCAAGGTCAAGCTCGCGCGCTGGAGGGTCCGGGCCCGCGACCGGGGTACCGGCTCCGCCCAGTAGCGGGCCATCGTCCGACAGCTACTGGGCGGAAGCCGGGAATGCTCAGGCGGATCAATCGTTTGAGTCGCAGGATCCCCTCGAATCGCTGCACAGTGACTGTGCGGGCGGCGCCTCGGGCGCGTCCCGGAGGAGGCACGACCACCGTGAAGAATCACGACGTTACGACCCCCCCGCGGCCCTCGTCATTGTGGCGATCCATTTGCTCTGGTCTCCCCTTCATCGAGGCTCTCATGGTGAGAGCCGTTCAACTCCTGAAAGGGGAGACCAATGACCAAGATTCTGGCCGCAGCCATCCTGCTCGCCTCGTTCCTGTTCGCGTTGCCCGTCATCGAGTCCGGCACGTCCGGTTCGACCCAGGTGTTCCAGGCGATCGGCACGGCCGAGAGCGGCGGCGGCGGGTACTAGCTCGCGGCTGGATCGCTTCGACCGTGATCGGGGTCTCCACATCCCCCGCCACGGAGAGGAAGGGGGGCTCACACCCCCCTATCCTCGCCGTCGCGTTGCTCTTCGGGCTCGTTGCTGCGTGGAGCCCGGCGCCTGCGCAGGAACCGCCCTCGTCGGCTCGCCCGTCCGTTTATCGCCGGCCGCTCGGCAACGATCCGGCGACGCTCGACCCCGCTCGCGTGCGGGACATCTACAGTCTGGCGGTCTCCCAGCAGATCTTCGACGGCCTCGTGGAGTTCGACCATACCCTGACGATCGCGCCGGCGCTGGCCCAGTACTGGAGGGCCTCGCGCGACAACCTCACCTGGACGTTCACCCTGCGCAAGGGCGTCCGGTTCCACAATGGCCGCGAGGTCACGGCCGACGACGTCGTGTTCTCGCTCACCCGGCTGCTCGATCCCAAGGTGAAATCGGCGGCGGCCGACCTGTTCGTCGGCATTCAGGGCGCCCGGGAGTTCCGCGAGGGCAGGGTGACCACCGTACGCGGCCTCACGGTGCTGGACGCCGCCACCGTGCGCATCGTTCTCGACGAGGCGCAGGTGCCGCTCGTCTCGATCCTGGCGGTCGGCCACGCCAAGATCGTTCCCCGCGACATCGTGACCCGGCAGGGCGAGGCGTTCGGGGAGGCACCGGTCGGGACCGGACCGTTCCGGTTCGAGCGCTGGGAGCGCCGTAAGGAGATCGTGCTGACCGCCAACGCCGAGTATTTCGTCGGTGCGCCACGGCTCCAGCGGATCGTGTACCGGATCTTCCCGGACGAGCGGTCGGGCGCCATGTTCGACGAGTTCCGGCGCGGGCGGCTTGAGGACAGTCCGGTGCCGATGCAGGACTACCCCAAGCTGCTGGCCTCGACGCCGAGCATCCACGTCAAGCGCCCGATGTTCAGCGTCCGCTTCCTCGGCCTGAACACGCGCGTGAAGCCCCTCGGAGACGCGCGCGTGCGCCAGGCGTTGATCTATGCGATCGATCGCGAGGCCATCGTCGAGGAGGCCACGCGCGGTCGCTTCCTCCTCGCGCGCGGCATACTGCCACCCGGGACTCTGGGCTACAACCCCCGGCTCCAGAGCTACGGATACGATCCCGCCCGTGCGCGCGAGCTGCTCGCCCAGGCCGGGTATCCGGGCGGTCGGGGACTGCCGCCGCTCACGATCGGGGCGAGCGTCAAACTGGACCCCGAACACCCGCGAATCGTGCGCGCCCTCGACGCCGTGGGTGTCCGGGCCGAGTTCAAGTACGTGACGGACTGGCCACAGTTCTTGCGGATGATGACCGACGGCCAGTTCCCCGTGTATCAGCACGCGTGGTTCGCCGACGTACCCGACCCCGACAACTTCCTCTTCAAGCTCTTCCACTCCAAGAGCCCCCGCAACTACACCGGATACAGCAACCCCCAGCTGGACACCCTGCTCCAGCGCGCCCGCGAAGAGTCCGACGGGCAGCGTCGCGTCGACCTCTACCGCCGGGCCGAGCAGATGATCGTCGACGACGCGGTCGTGATCCCGTTCTTCCACTACACGTACGAGCGCGTGTTCCAGCCCTACGTGCGCAGCATCGAGGTGAGCGGACTCGGCGATCCCTACATCCCGCTCCGGAAAATCTGGCTGGAACCCGCCCGGTGAGTTCGGCGCCCGTCCGCACGCGCTCGCTGCAGGCCAAGTTGCTGTGGGGCACCATTCTCGTCATCTGCCTGATGATGGCCGCCGTGCTCGTCGTCGTCGAGCAGCGTCAGCGCGCGGCGGTGATCGAGGAAGCGCAGCGGCGCGGCGAGGTGCTGGCCCGCGACCTCGCCGCCATCTCCCAGAACCCGCTGCTTCTCTACTACTTCACCGCTCTCGAGCAGAACGTGGCCCGCCTCGCCAGCGAGGAGGACGTGCGGTACGCGATCATCCTCGACGGCGACGGGCGAGTGGCCGCCCACAGCGCGCGGCCGGAGCTCGTTGGCCAGGTCCTCGAGGGCGAGGTCGATCGCCGGGCGGCGGCAGCCGTCGCACCGCTCATGCAGGCGACCCGGACCGAGACCGGGGAAGCCGTCGATGACTTCGCGGCGGCGATGCTCGTGGGCAGACAGCGATGGGGGACGGTCCGGGTCGGCCTGTCCCGGCAGCGCATGGAAGGGCTCATCCGCCGGACCCGGTGGGAGCTCGGGGCCCTGACCGTGGTGACGCTGTTGCTGGGCGGGCTGGCCGCGGCGCTGGTGGCCCGCCGCATCTCGCGACCCGTGCAGCAGCTGGCCGAGGGCGCCGCGGCCATCTCGCGGGGCGAGCTGGACCTCCGGATCGAGCCGACCACCGACGACGAGATCGGGCGGCTGGCCGTCGCCTTCAACCACATGACCGCCCAGCTGCGGCAGCAGCGCGGCGCGCTGGAGGACACCAACACCGAGCTCCGGCGTCGCCTCGTGGAGCTGGCCGACCTCAAGAGCTACACCGACAACATCCTGGCCTCGCTGACCACCGGTATCGTCACCGTGGATCTCGACGGGCGCGTGGTGACGCTCAACTCGGCCGCCGAGCTGATGACCGGCTTTTTCGTGGGCGAGGCGCTCGGCCGGTACTGCACCGAGATCTTCGCCCAGACCCCCGAGCTCGGCGAGATCCTGATGGAGACACTCGCCAGCCGGGCCGCGACCCCCGGCGTGGCGACGACGCTGAAGCGACGCAACGGGCGCACGCTGCCCGTGGAGATCAGCGCCGCCCCCCTCAAGGGCGGGGAGGGTAAGGACCTCGGCGTGATCGCCGCCATTCGCGACCTGACGGTGGTGCGCGAGCTGGAGCAGCGCTTGCGCCGCTCCGACCGGCTGGCCGCGCTCGGCGGTCTGGCGGCCGGGCTGGCACACGAGATCAAGAACCCCCTCACGTCGCTCCTGACCTTCAGCCGTCACCTGGCCCGCCGCTTCGACGACGAGCAGTTCCGCGTGAAGTTCCAGTCAGTGGTGCCGCGCGAGCTGGAGCGGATCAACGGTATCGTGGAACGGCTGCTCGAGCTGGCCCGGCCTCCGCGCCTGAGCTTCGAGGCGGTGCGCTTGCCCCCGCTGCTCGAGCGGGCGGTGGAGCTCTACGCCCACGAGATCGAGAGCGGCCAGGTGCAGGTCGTGCGCGAATACGCCCACGACCTGCCCGTCATCTGGGTCGATCCCGACGCCCTGTACCAGGCGGTGGTCAATCTGGTCCGCAACGCGCTCGACGCGATGCCGTCGGGCGGACGCCTGGTGCTCCGCACGGGCTGGAGCAACACGCTGCACCTCGAGCGGCCGGGCCGCCGGGGCGCCGGCGGCGGCCGTCGTGTCTGCGTCGAGGTCGAGGACAGCGGGGTGGGCATTCCGGCCGACCACGCCGATCGCATCTTCAACCCGTTCTTCAGCACCAAGGACGGCGGGACCGGGCTGGGGCTGGCGCTGACCCACAAGATCATCGAGGATCACGGCGGCACCGTCGACTTTCGCACGGCTCCGGGGGGCGGGACCGTCTTCCGGATCGTGCTGTCGCTCTTCCGCGACCCCACGGTGGAGCCCGGCGGGCATGGCGCCGACCTTAGGTGACGTCGTCCCGCCCGGCGAGCACCCGAACGTGACACACCGGGAGACGACCCTGCCAGAGGCGCTCGCGGAGACCGAGCGCTTGCGCCAGGAGCTCGACCACGAGCGTGCGCGGGGCCGCCGGCTCGAGGAGGATCTGCGCGAGGCGCGGCGGCTGGAAGCCGTGGGGCGGCTGGCCGCCGGCGTGGCCCACGACTTCAGCAACATCCTGGCCGTGATCACCGGCTACAGCGAGTTGATGCTCAAGCGCATGGATCCGGCCGACCCGATGCGAACGGGCGCGGAGTCGATCCGCAAGGCGGCCGTGTGGGGTCTGAACCTCACGCAGCACATGCTGACCACCAGCCGGGCGACCACGTCCGCCGCGGGCACGCTCGACCTGAACGCGGTGGTGACCGGTGTGGTCCGCACGCTCCAGCCGCTGCTCGGCGAAGGCATCGAGGTCGTGCTCCAGCTCGAGCCGCAGCTGGGTCGGGTGAACGCGAGCATGGGCCTGACCGAGCAAGTGCTGATGAACCTGATCCTCAACGCGCGCGACGCGATGCCGGCGGGGGGCCGGGTGACCATCGAGACCGGCCACGTGCCGCCCGAGCGCGGCCCGGCCGGGCGGGGCGCGGTCATGCTCCGGGTGCGCGACACCGGCTGCGGCATGGATACCGCCACGCTCTCGCGCGCCTTCGAGCCATACTTCACGACCAAGCCACCCGGCAAGGGCAGCGGCCTCGGCTTGGCCACGGTGTTCGCGTTCGTCACGCAGAGTGGCGGCCACATCGAGGCGGCCAGCGAGGTCGGTCAAGGTGCGACCTTCACGATCCAGTTGCCGCGCGTCGACGCCGACGAAGGCGGCGGCGCGCTCGACGCACCCGCCGGCGCCGCCACGGTGCTGGTGGTGGAGGCGGAGACCGGAGTCCGTGAGCTGATCGCCGAGATCCTCCAGATCCAGGGCTACCGCGTCCTGCCGGCGCGTGACCTCGGCGAGGCCCAGGCGGTGAGCCTCCGCCACCCGGAGCCGATCGCGCTCGTGATCGCTGATCTTCAATCGCCGGGCGTCGGCCGGGCCGGGTTGGTGGACCGCCTGGGGCCCGCCCGGGCCGGGGCGAAGGTGCTCTACCTCTCCGGCG
>DASTOJ010000228.1:0-5156 GCA_035762565.1 Candidatus Methylomirabilota bacterium
CGGCTGTCGGCCGTGTTCGGGATCGAGCTGGAGGCCGCGCCGGCGGGCCGCCCGGATTGCGCGTCCGGCCGCGTGCGCCCGAGCCCGCGCCGTGGACACCGGCGCTGAGTGGTGCCGCGCAAGACGCTGGGTCGCCAGACGAGCAGGCCGGAGCGGGAACGGATCCTCGGGTTCGGCCGGAAGGCCGGCGCCGCGTCGGCGAGGGCTTCGCCAGGACCGATCTGCGCCGCGCCTGATCCATGAAATTCGTCGGCGTTCCGATCAAGCGGCTCGAGGATCCGCGCCTGCTCGTCGGTGGCGGGCGGTACGTGGACGACCTCGCCCGGCCCGGGATGGCGCACGCGGTCATCGTGCGCAGCCCGCACGCCCACGCCCGCCTGCGCCGGGTGGACGCGCGGCGTGCCCTCGCACAACCGGGCGTGCTGGCCTGCCTGACAGGGGCCGACCTCGCAGCGGTGCCTCCGATCCCGATCCGCCTGGGGGACAAGCCGGGGTATGCCGCCTACCGGCAGCCGCCACTGGCGCGTGACACGGTCCGCTACGCCGGTGAGCCGGTGGCGGTCGTCGCCGCGAGCGATCGCGCCGGCGCCGCCGACGCGCGCGAGCTGGTGGACGTCGAGTACGACGTCCTGCCACCGCTCGTCGACGCCGCGGAGGCCGACGGCCCCCTCCTCTTTCCCGAGGGCAACGTGGCAGACTCGTGGACCACGGCCCTCGGGGACGTCGACGCCACGCTGCGGGAGGCGGCCTGTGTCGTGCGCGAGCGCCTGTCCGTCGGGCGGCAGACTGCCGCGCCGATGGAGACGCGCGGACTGCTGGCCGAATGGGATGCCGCGTCCGGGCGCCTGACCGTGTGGGGCACCACGAAGGTCCCCTATTTCAATCGCCGGACGCTGGCCACCATGCTGGGTCTCGACGAGTCGCGGATCCACTTCGTGGAGTCGGACGTCGGCGGCGGGTTCGGCGCGCGCGGGGAGTTCTACCCCGAGGACTTCCTGGTGCCCTACCTGGCCCGGCGCCTGGGGCGGCCCGTCAAGTGGGTGGAGGACCGGCGCGAGCATTTCCTCGCCATCAACCACTCGCGGGAGCAGCAGTGGTCGGTGGTGGCCGGCGCCGACGGGCGGGGACGGCTGCTGGCGCTCGACGCCACTCTGGTCAACGTGATGGGCGGCTATCTGCGGACGCACGGCGTCTGGGTCGCGGCGCTCGCCGCGTCTTACCTCCCGGGCCCGTACCGCTGGCCGAGCTATCGCTGTCGCGTCTCCTGCGTCATGACGAACAAGACGCCGACGGGCACGGTCCGCGCGCCCGGGTTCTACGAGGGCAGCTTCGTGCGCGAGCGAGCCCTCGACCTGCTCGCCGCGCGCCTCGGGCTGGACCCGGCCGACATCCGCCGCCGCAATCTCCCCGGGCCGGACGACGGCCCGTACACCGTGAACAGGGTGGCCTCGGCGATCACCGGGCGCGACGCCGACTTCGCGGGCGAGGAGTTCGGGGCGATGTTCGAGCAGGCGCTGAAGGCGGGCCGGTACGAGGCGCGGCTCGCCGCCTGTCGCGAGCGGAATGCCGCCGGCGGCGACGTGCGGTTCGGCGTCGGGCTGGCGGCCTTCGTGGAGACGTCCGGCACCGGCCCGTTCGAGAGCGCGCGGGTGACGCTGACCTCCGAGGGGACGATCGTGCTGGCGGCGGGCGCCACCTCGGTCGGCCAGGGGCTCGCGACCACGCTCGCGCAGGTCTGCGGCGAGGTCCTCCAGGTCGCACCGGCCGACATCGCCGTGCATCTGGGCGACACGCGCTTCATGCCGCACGGCGTCGGCAGCTCCGCCAGCCGCTCCGCGGTGATGGCGGGCAGCGCCGTGCACGGGGCGTCCACGCGCCTGCGCGAGCGGATCGTGGCGCTGGCCGCTGCCCACTTCGAGGCGAGCCCGGCCGACGTCACGCTCGAGGATGGCGCGGCGATCGTCCGCGGCGTGCCCGATCGGCGCTGCTCCCTGCGCGAGGTCGCGGCGCTCGCGGGGCCGCCGCTCGAGGCGGAGTGGCGTCACGAGACGGCGCGCCCGGTCGGCTCGTTCGGCGTGCATCTGTCCGTGGTGGGCGTCGACGTCACCACGGGCGAGGTCCGCCCCGAGACGCATTTCGTCCTGTGCGACGTGGGGCGCGCGATCAATCCGAGCATCGTCGAGGGCCAGCTGGCGGGTGCGGTGATCCAGGGGCTCGGCCACGCCACCATGGAGGAGCTGGTGTACGACACGGGCGGCCAGCTCCTCACCGGCACCTTCATGGACTACGCGATGCCCACCGCCAGCAATGCGCCGCCCGTCGAGGTCCACATCCACGAGGCGCCGGCGCCGTCGAACCCCCTCGGCGTGAAGGGCGCCGGGGAGGCGGGGACGACGGGCGTCGGCGCGGCGGTCGCCAACGCCGTGGCTGCCGCGGTCGACTCCGCGGCCGCCCGCCACCTCCCCGTGACCGCCCCACGGGTGCGGGCGGCGATCAGTGCGCCAGCGGATCCGGCCGCGGCTGGACGTGCACCGCGATAGGCCGCTTGCCCTTGCCGCCTTCCATGCGCCGCGGTGTCACGGCGTGTCGCTGGCAAGGAGGGTGACGGCTACGCCCCTCGAGCGGGCAGGGTCAGCCGCACGACGTCGTCCACCGAGATGGACGCGTCGAGCCCGCTGATGGCCGCCACCAGCCGATCGTACTCCCCCGGCGCGACCGGCAAGCCCGGCTGGAAGCGGCGCAGCTCGCGGGCGTCGCGCGCAAAGTCCCACATCAGCTCGCGGCCGTCGTACTCGCCCGTGACCCGGCGGCCGTCGCGCAGGACGAACGTCATGCGCGGCGCGAAGCACCCCCGGCTCACCACGCCGAGGATCTCGACGCGCCGCTGGAGCGCGGCCACGCGGGCGGCCACGCCGGCGTCGGCCGCCGCCCCCGCGTCGCCGGGGTCCTCGACGTTGCGCTCCAGCACCGGATAGTCGCCGGCGACCACCGTGTACGCGAGCATGTAGGCGGTGCGCCCGAACCCGCTGCCGTCGGGGGCCGGCGGGCGTGGAAAGCGGGGAGAGGGATAGAGCGTCTCGAGGTGGTTCATCTCCAGGGTGACGTGCTCGATCTCCTCGGCCTTCAGGTGGTGCCGGGCGGTCAGCTCGTGCGCGAGCCAGATGACCGGCTGGTTGAAGCCGGGTGTGGGGTAGATCTTGAACTTGACGTCGAGCACCTCCCAGCGCCGGCCGAGATCGGCGACGACCTCGTCGAGATCGGCCTTGAGCGGGCCCGTGAAACTGTAGGTCAGGTCGCCGCGGTGGCTACCCGTGAAGGCGTTGTAGAAGCCCCCCTCGCCCTCGAGCGCGGTCGCCGCGCCCTCGAACCCCTCGGCGGCGAGGGCCGCTGCCCACATCCCGCTGCGCGCCGCCTGGGCCTCGGCGAAGTCGGCGTCGCGCGCGCCCGTGCGCTGGCCCTCGATGAGGCTGCCGGCGAAGCTCGCGGCGAGCGCGATGGCGCCGGCGGTCCGCGCGGCGTCCAGCCCCAGCAGCTTCGCCGTGGCGGCGGCGCAGCCGAGAATGCCGTAGACGGGGCTCGCCCGAAAGCCACGGGCCGGCGTGGACGGGATGAAATCGCGCGCGCAGCGGCACTGGACCTCGTAGCCCGCCGCGAGCGCCGCCAAGAGCTCGCGGCCCGTCCGCCCTTCACCCTCGGCGGTGGCGAGGCCGGCCGGAACGACGAGGACGCCGGGATGCGTCAGCATGTGATACGAGTCGCACTGGTTGTTGACCGCGACCGCGACGCCGTTGGCGAACGCCGCGCCGGCGCGGGTCACGCGCGCGCCGTCCACCCAGAGCGTGGCGCCCTGGCCGGTGCCGACCCGCCGCGGGCCGAGACGTTCGTGCGCGAGCACGGCCCGGCGGGCGGCCCCGGTCCGCGCGGCCCCGAAGCCGGCCATGGCGACGGTGACGGCATGATTCACGACGGCCTTGGCCTTGTCGACCACCGCCGGCGGCAGATCCTCGAAGCGCAGCCCGGCGACGAACCCGCCCAGCTCGACCGCCAGCGCCTTTCTGTCGTTCATCCCGGTTCGCATCCGCGCCCGCACGATACTACGGCCGGGCGCGCTCGGAAATGGCGGGACGCGCGCCGGCGCCGGCGCCTGCGTGCTAGAATCCCGCCCCATGGGCGTGACTCTCCAGTCACGACCCGAGGACGCCGGCGCGGCCGGCCCAGGAGGATCACGCATGCTACGGTCCGTCGTTGCGTTCCTGTCACTCGTCGTGCTCGCCGTCTCCGCCGGCGGGCTTGCCCAGGCCCAGACCAAGGAGCTGGTCATGGGCAACGTCAACCCGCCCAAGCACGGGACCGCGCAGACCGCGCAGCAGTTCATCGACAAGGTCGCCGAGCTGACGGGCAACAAGCTCAAGATCATCCATCACCACTCCGGCGCCCTCGGCGGCGAGCGCGAGGTGGCCCAGCAGATCCAGCTCGGTACCGTCGACTTCGGCCCCATCACCACGGCGCCCCTGTCGACGCTCGTCCCCGAGATGTCGGTGTTCCAGCTTCCCTACATCTTCCGCGACTACGCGCACGTCTACGCCGCCCTCGACGGGAGCGACACGCTGCGCAAGTACTACGAGGGCGTCCTCGACAAGAAGAACCTGAAGCTGGTCGGCTTCATCGCGGCGGGCTACCGCGGGATCTACGGCCACCACCCGATCAACGGGATCGCCGACGTGAAGGGCAAGAAGATCCGCGTGCAGGAGGACAAGATCCTCGTCGCGACCTTCAAGGCGCTGGGGATGATCTCGACGCCGATCGCCTTCCCGGAGGTGGCGACGTCGCTCCAGACGAAGGTGATCGACTTCGCCGAGGGCGGGATCAACACGTACTACCACAACAAGTTCTACGACATCGTCAAGCACGTGGCCGACGTCCGGCACACGCACCAGGCGGTCGCCCTCATCATGTCGAAGGCCTCGTGGGTCAAGCAAGACGCCGCCACCCAGAAGGCCATCGTGGACGCCGCCAAGTACGCCGAGCAGTGGAACCGCAAGTTCATCCTCGACGAGGACAAGTCGATCCAGGAGCAGGTGAAGGCCAAGGGCGCCTCCATCACCAAGCCCGACGCCACGCCCTTCCGCGAGGCCACCAAGAGCGTCTACGAAGAG
>DASTOJ010000229.1:0-15624 GCA_035762565.1 Candidatus Methylomirabilota bacterium
GCGGCTGCGCAGGGTGTTGGGGTGCATCCGGAGCAGGCCGGCCGCGCCGCGCGGCCCCTCGATGACGCCGCCGCTGCGCTGCAGCGCGGCCGTGATCTCCGTGCGCTCGACCTGCTCGAGCGTCTCGGCCAGCCCGGCGCCTGCCCCGGGCGGCGGCGGCCCGGCGGGCGCCGGGCCCCCGTCGCCGGCCGGCGGCGGACGCAAGACGTCCTCCTCCAGCTCGAGGACCGGCCCGGAGGCCAATACCACCGCCCGCTCGATCACGTTCTGCAGCTCGCGGACGTTCCCCGGCCAGCCGTAGGCCACGAGCCGGTCCATGGTCTCCCGCCCCACGGTCTCGACCCGCTTGCCGAATTTCTTGCCGTACCGAGCCAGGAAGAACATCACGAGCTGGGGGATGTCCGAGCGGCGCTGCCGCAGGGGCGGCACCGCCAGGGGGACGACGTTGAGCCGGTAGAAGAGGTCGGCGCGGAAGCGGCCGGCCTCGACCGCCGCCTGCAGATCGCGGTTGGTCGCCGCGATCACACGGACGTCGATGGGGATGGTCTGGTTGCTGCCGACCGGCTCGAACTCGTGCTCCTGCAGGACGCGCAGCAGCTTCACCTGGGTCTCGGGCGGCAGCTCGCCGACCTCGTCGAGGAAGATCGTGCCGCCGTCGGCGAGCTGGAAGCGCCCCATCCGCCGCTCCAGCGCCCCCGTGAACGCGCCCTTGACGTGGCCGAAGAACTCGCTCTCGACGAGGCCGGCCGAGATCGCCGTGCAGTTGACCTTCACCAGCGGGCGAGTGCGCCGCGCGCTCTGGTGGTGGAGGGCGCGGGCGATCAGCTCCTTGCCGGTGCCCGTCTCGCCGGTAATGAGGACGGTGGAGTCGGTGGGAGCCACGCGATCGACCTGGCGCAGCACCGCGAGCAGGGCGTCGCTGCCGCCCACCATCTGCGCGAAGTCGTGCTCGCGGTGGATCTCCTCCTGCAGGTAGGCGTTCTCGCGCTCGAGGCGGGCCTTGAGGTCGGCGATCTGCTCGTAGGCCGTCATGTTCTCGATGGCCAGCGCGACCTGTCCGGCGACCTCCTGCAGGAAGACCACCTCGCTCTCCGAGTATTGCCCGGTCCGGGTGCTGCCCACCGCCAGCGTGCCGATGCAGCGCCCGCGCGCCACCAGCGGCACGATGGCGAAGGACCGCACGCCGTCGGCGAACGCCTGCTCCTCGGCCGGGTACTGCCGCTCGCGCTCGAGGTCGCGGCGCACGAACGGGCGTCGCTGCTGGAACACCAGCCCCACGTGGCTCTCGCTCGACGAGATCTCCAGGCCGACGACGAAGTAGGAGGACGGGAGCGCGGACTCCAGGACGAACAGCCGCAGCACGTCCCGCTCGGGGTCATGCAGGAAGATCGCCGTCCGGTCGAAGGGGACGATCGGCCGCAGCGCGGCCGCGATCGCGCGGAAGAGCGCCTCGCGGGTGAGGTTGGCGATGAGCGCGTTGTTGATCTCGAGCAGCGTGCGGTAACGCTCCGCCTCGCCGGCCGGCTGCCGGGCGGCTGCCTGGCTCACTGAACGGCCCCCATCGCCCCGCATTCTATCCGTCCGCGCAACGCCCCGCGCGGCCCGCCGCCGAATTCACACGGTTGTCACAGGGAGGTCGCGCACCTCGGCGGACGAGGTGTGCAACACCCTCCCTGATTTGGGACGTCGCGGTGCCACCGCCTCCGGGCGCCGGCCGTGAAGCGCGAAATCTCTTCTGCTGCAACCATCTTCCGCCCCCCCAAAGCACTGCCATCCCTCGACTCTCGTCGCTCCGTCGAGGGCGGGGCGGCGTCGACTTCGGGCGGGCATCCTTCTTGCGCTCCTCTTCGGCGCGGGGCGACGGCGTCCGCCTCGACGCTGCGGAACGGAGAACCGGGCCATGTGTGGAATCGCGGGCGTCGTGGACTTCGACGGACGCCCGGTGGGAGCGTCGGTGCTCAGCCGGATGATCGCCCGGATCGGGTACCGGGGCCCGGACGACACCGGCGTGCACACCGACGGCCCGGTTGGACTGGCCCACGCCCGACTGAGTATCATCGACGCCGCCGGCGGGCGGCAGCCGATGGCCAGCCGCGACGGGCGCCTGTGGATCGTCTTCAGCGGGGAGATCTTCAACCACGTCGAGCTGCGGGAGGAGCTGCGGGCGCGCGGTCACGCCTTCGCGACCCGCTCGGATACCGAAGTCGTGCTGGCGGCGTACGCGGACCGGGGCGAGGCCTGCGTGCGTGACTTCAACGGGCAATGGGCGTTCGCCGTCTGGGACGCCGGCCGCCGCCGCCTCTTCCTCTCGCGTGACCGGCTCGGCGTCCGGCCGCTCTTCTACGCGCGCGCCGGCCGCCGCCTGGTCTTCGGCTCGGAGATCAAGGCGCTGTTCGCCCATCCGGGGGTGGTACGCGAGCTGGACCTGGACGGGCTGGACGAGGTGTTCACCTTCTGGTGCGCGCTGGCGCCCCGCACGGTGTTCCGCGGTGTGGACGCGCTGCCGCCGGGGCACTCGATGACCGTGGAGGCGACGGGCGCCGCGCGCGTCGCGCCGTACTGGCGCCCGGACTACCCCGCCGCGCTGGAGGCCGAGCGCGATCCTGACGCGGCGGCCTTGCAGCTGCGGGCGTTGCTGGCCGATGCCACCCGCCTCCGGCTGCGCGCCGACGTCCCCGTCGCCGCGTACCTCAGCGGCGGCCTGGACTCCACCGTCCTGAGCGCGCTGATCACGCGCGTCACCGACACGCCGCTCCGGACCTTCTCCGTCGTGTTCGACGACCCGGAGTTCGACGAGCGCCACTACCAGCAGCACGCGGCGCGCTTTCTCCGGTCCGAGCACGCCGAGGTCCGCTGCTCGGGCTCGGACATCGCGCGCGTGTTTCCCGCGGTGATCCGGCACGCCGAGACGCCGGTGCTGCGCACGGCGCCCGCGCCGCTCTACCTCCTCGCCCGGCGCGTGCACGAGCAGGGCTACAAGGTGGCGCTCACCGGCGAGGGGGCGGACGAGATGCTCGGCGGCTATGACATCTACAAGGAGGCGAAGATCCGCCGGTTCTGGGCGGCGGCGCCGGCCTCGCGCGCGCGCCCGCTTCTGCTCCGGCGCCTCTACCCCTGGCTGCCGAGCCTCCAGCGACAGCCCGAGGCCTACCGCCGGGCCTTCTTCCACGTCACGCCGGAGGCCGCCGCCAGCCCCTTCTTCTCGCACCTGCCGCGCTGGACTCTGACCGCCTCCCTCAAGCGGTTCTTCGCGCCGGCCGTGCGGGCCGCGCTGGCCACGCGCGACGTGTTCGCGGAGCTGCGCGAGCGGCTGCCCGCGCGGTACGGGCAGTGGCCGCCGCTCTGCCAGGCGCAGTACCTCGAGACGACGGGCCTGCTGCCCGGTTACATCCTGTCGTCGCAGGGCGACCGGATGGCGATGGCTCACGCCGTCGAGCTGCGCTCGCCCTTCCTCGACGTCCGGCTCGTGGAGTTCGCGGCGGCGCTCCCGCCCACGCTCAAGCTGCGGGTCCTCGACGAGAAGCACCTGCTGAAGCGGGCGGCGGCCGACCTGATCCCGGCCACCATCGCGACGCGCTCGAAGCAGCCGTACCGGGCGCCCGAGGGTGCCAGCTTCTTCGACGGCGCCGGCGAGGACTACGTCTCCGAGCTGCTGGCGCCGGCGCGCGTCGCCCGCGACGGCGTCTTCGACCCCGCGGCGGTCGGCCGGCTCGTCGAGAAGTTCCGCGACGGGCGGGCCGTCGGCATCAAGGACAACATGGCGCTGGTGGGGATCCTGTCCACCCAGCTGCTCATCCACCACTTCATCGCGTCGCCCCTGGAGAGAGCCGAGCATGGAACAGATCCGGCGGGAACTGCGTCGATTCGTCACCGTTAACTTCCTGCTGGGCGAGGACGACGACGCGCTCGCCGACGAGGCCTCGTTCCTGGAGCTGGGGATCGTCGACTCCACCGGCGTGCTCGAGCTGGTGAGCTTTCTCGAGCGCCGCTACGCGATCACGCTGGAGGACGAGGAGCTGGTGCCGGACAACCTCGACTCGATCCGGAATCTCCTGGCCTTCCTGGAGCGCAAGCTCCAGCCGGCTGCCTGAGGCGCGTCGTGCTGGTCGAGGCATTCCTCGAGGGGAGCGCCCGCCGCCGTCCCGACAAGACCGCGCTCGTCTGCGACGGCCGGCGGGTGACGTACGCCGACCTGGACCGTCGGGCCAACGGCATCGCCCACGCGCTGCTGGCAGCCGGCGTCGACCGCGGCGACCGCGTGGCGATCTTCCTCGAGAACTCGGTGGAGGCCGTGGCGGCGCTGTTCGGCGTCCTCAAGGCGGGCGCCGTGCTCGTGATCGTCAACCCCACCACCAAGGCCGACAAGGTCGCCTACATCGTGAACGACTGCCGGGCCGTCGCGGTCGTCACGGACGAGCGCCGCCAGGCCGACCTCGCCGGCCGTCTGGCCGGGCTGCCCCGCCCACCGGCCGTCGTGCCGGCCGCGCCGGGGCCGGGCCGCGACGCGCTCACCGCGCCGGCCAAGCGCGCCATCGACGCCGACCTCGCGGCGCTCATCTACACCTCGGGCTCCACGGGCCGGCCCAAGGGCGTGATGGTCACCCACCTGAACATCGTCTCGGCGGCGACGTCCATCACCGGCTACCTGGCGAACACCGAGGAGGACGTCATCATCAGCGTGCTCCCGCTGGCGTTCGACTACGGCCTCTACCAGGTGCTGATGGGCTTCAAGGTCGGCGCCACGGTGGTGCTGGAGCGGTCGTTCGCGTACCCCTACGCCGTCGTCGAGCGCATCGTCGGCGAGCGCGTGACGGGCCTGCCGATCGTGCCCACCATGTCGGCGATCCTCCTGCAGCTCGACCTCGGGCGGTTCGACTTCTCCCGCCTGCGCTACATCACCAACACGGCGGCCGCCCTGCCGGCCGAGCACATCCGGCGCTTGCGCGCGCTGTTCCCGCACGTCGCGATCTACTCGATGTACGGGCTGACGGAGTGCAAGCGGGTGTCCTACCTGCCGCCCACGGAGCTCGACCGCCGCCTCACCTCGGTGGGCCGGGCGATCCCGAACTCCGAGGTCTATCTGGTGGACGACCACGACCGCCGCCTGGGCCCCGACGCCGTGGGCGAGCTGGTCGTGCGGGGCTCGCACGTGACCCGCGGCTACTGGGGGCTGCCCGAGGAGACGGCGGCGCGGTTCCGTCCGGGGCCGGTGCCGGGCGAGCGCGTGCTCTACACGGGCGATCTCTTCCGCATGGACGACGAGGGTTACCTCTACTTCGTCGGCCGCCGCGACGACATCATCAAGACGCGCGGCGAGAAGGTCAGCCCCCGGGAAGTCGAGGAGGTGCTCCACGCGCATCCCGCCGTCGCCGAGGCGGTGGTGGTGGGCGTGCCCGACCCAGTGCTGGGCGAGGCGATCCGCGCCGTCATCACCCTGCGGGCCGGGGCGCGCCTCACCGAGCAGGAGGTCCTGCGTCACTGCCGGCAGCGCCTGGAGGACTTCATGGTCCCCCGGCACGTGGCGTTCGCCGATCACCTGCCCCGGACGTCGACCGGCAAGATCGCCCGGCGTGAGCTGGCCGCTATCGGCGTGGAGCCGTCGTGAGCGCGCTCGCGCTGTCGGCCGACGTCCTGTCGCTCGACCCGGCCCGGGCGACCGAGCGGATCGCCGCCGCCGTGCGGGAACAGGTAACCCGCCAGCTGCGCCGCAAGGGCGTGGTGCTCGGCCTGTCGGGCGGCATCGACAGCAGCGTGGCCGCCGCGCTGTGCGCGCGCGCGCTCGGACCCACGCGCGTGCTCGGACTGCTCATGCCGGAGGCCGACTCCTCGCCCGACAGCACGCGGCTGGGCCGCCTGGTGGCGGAGAGGCTGGGCATCGAGTGGGTGCTGGAGGACGTCGGACCCATCCTGACCGCGGCCGGCTGCTACCGGCGGCGGGACGACGCCCTCCGCGCCGTGGTGCCGGAGTACGACGCGCGCCACCGGTGCAAGCTCGTGCTGCCCGACCTCGTGGCGACGGAGCGCTACCCGGTGTTCTCGGTCGTGGTGCGCTCACCGGCGGGGGTCGAGCGGCGGGAGCGGCTCACCGCCGACGCGTATCTCGGCGTGGTGGCGGCGACGAACTTCAAGCAGCGGGTGCGCAAGATGCTCGAGTACTACCACGCCGACCGGCGGCAGTACGCCGTCGTGGGGACGCCGAACCGCCTCGAGCACGACCAGGGCTTCTTCGTGAAGAACGGCGACGGCGCGGCCGACCTCAAGCCGATCGCCCACCTCTACAAGTCGCAGGTCTACGCGCTGGCGCGCCACCTCGGCATCCCCGAGGAGATCCAGTCCCGGCCGGCGACGACCGACACGTACTCGCTCGCGCAGTCGCAGGAGGAGTTCTACTTCGGGCTGCCGCTGGCCACGCTGGACCTGGCGATTTACGCGCGCGACCACGGCCTGCCGGCCGCCGCCGCCGCGCCTGCCCTCGGCCTGAGCCCCGAGCAGGTGGAGCGCGTCTACCGGGTCATCGACGGCAAGCGCCGGGCGGCCCGCTACCAGCACCTGGCGCCGCTGCTCGTCGAGCCCGTCGAGGTGCCGGCGTGACCTATTCGATCGAGCGTGTCGAGTGGAAGGACCACGGCGACGTCGTGAGCGAGCTGCTGGCCGGCACCTTCCCCGGGGTGCCCACGACGCGCTACGCCTGGCTCCACGAGCGCAACCCGGCGGGGCCGGGCGGCCTCTGGCTGGCCCGCGCGGCGGACGGGCGGCCCGTGGGCACGGCCGCCCTCCACGCGCGCCACGTCGTGGTGGACGGCTGGACCTACCTGGCCGGCCTCGCGACGAATTTCGCCGTCGAGCCCGCCGCGCGCGGCTTCGGGCCGGCGCTGGCGCTGCAGCGGGCGGTGGTGGCGGCGTGCGAGGCCGGCGAGTTCGCGTTCATCTACGGCTTCCCGAACCGGGCGGCCAAGGCGGTGTTCGAGCGTCTGGGCTACGTCCCGGGCCGCACCCGCCGGCTGGCGCGGCTGCTGCGCAGCCGGCCCTATCTGCAGCGCTCGGCGCGGGCCGCCTCGCTGGCCCCCGTGCTGGCCCGGCCCGTCGACCTCGCGATGCAGCTGCTCTCCCGGGAGACCTACCGGCGGTTGCCGCGGGGCGCGCGGCTCGAGCGCGTCGAGGCCTTCGACGCGTCGTTCGACGCGTTCTGGGCCCGCCTGCGCTCCGACCACGCCATCGTCGCGGACCGCGACGCCGAGTACATGAACTGGCGGTACGCCCAGTGGCCCACGCGGCGGTACGACCTCACCGTGCTGCGCCGGGGCGCCGAAGTCACCGCCACGGCCGTCTCCTACACGATCGGCGACGTCGTCTACGTCGCCGAGCTGTTCGCCCTCGACCCCGCGTCGTTCGAGGGGCTGCTCGCGCCGTTTCTGCGCGCGCAGCGGCGGGCCGGCGCCTGCGCCGTCTCGCTGATCCTGCTGGGCGACGTGGACTTCGCGGGCCGGCTGGCACGGTACGGCTTTCGCCAGCGCGACGTCGAGCGCTCGATGATGGTCTACGTGCCCGCGGGTTCGCCGCTGCGCAGCCGCCTGCACCGCACCGACCGCTGGACGCTGTTCGAGGGCGACATCCTGTAAGCGCCGTTCGCGCGGTCGGCGTGGCAGAATGGCGCGATGGCCGCGCATCCTCCCACGTTCCTCTACGGCACCGCGTGGAAGGAGGACCGCACGCCCGCGCTCACCGAGCTGGCGCTGCGCACGGGCTTCCGAGGCATCGACACCGCCAACCAGCGGCGGCACTACGTCGAGGCCGGCGTCGGGCAGGGGCTCGCCGCCGCCTACCGCGCCGGCGTGGTCACCCGCGAGGACCTCTTCCTTCAGACCAAGTACACCTACCAGGGCGGCCAGGATCACCGGCTCCCCTACGACCCCGCCGCCGACCTGCCCACGCAGGTCGCCCAGTCGATGGCCAGCTCGCTCGAGCACCTCGGCACCGACCACCTGGACAGCTACGTGCTGCACGGCCCCGCCTCGGGCCGCGGCTGGACCCGCGCCGACGCCGAGGTGTGGGCCGCGATGGTGCGGGAGCGCGACGCCGGACGCACGCGCCTGCTCGGTGTCAGCAACGTCGCGCTGGGACATCTGGAGCAGATGGCCGCCGCCGGCGCCGAGCTGCCGCGCTTCGTGCAGAATCGCTGCTTCGCCCACCTCGGCTGGGACCGCGAGGTGCGCGCGTTCTGCGCGGCGCGCGGGATCGTTTACCAGGGCTTCTCGCTGCTCACCGCCAACGTGGAAGTGCTGCGCCACCGGCTGATCGCCGACCTCGCCGCGCGCGAGCGTGCGACCCCGGCCCAGGTCGTCTTCCGCTTCGCGCTGGCGCTGGGGATGCTGCCGCTGACCGGGACCTCGAGCGCCGAGCACATGCGGCAGGATCTGGCGAGCCACGCGCTCGCACTGTCCGCCGATGAGGTGCGGGCGATCGAGTCGCTGGCCGGCTGACGCGGGCGCGGCGGCCCGGGCCCGTGGTATTCTTCGTGTGAACCCTCCGCTCATGAAGCTCGCCGCCAAGTTCGCCCGACAGGAAACCGAAGAGGCGCGCCTCGCGCGGGTCGCCCGCCGCCGCATCCCGGACGAGCGGGTGGCCGCGATCCGCCGCATGCTGAACGGGCTCGTGTGTCCCGACTGCGACCGCACCTTCGCGCTGCCGATGCACCTGGGGCGGCACCGAAAAGCCCGGCACGGTCGCAGCGACGCCGCCTAGTCCACGACGATCCAGGAGGAGGATCATGGCCACGCACTCGAAGACCCGTCACGCCGTGCGGCGGCTCCGCCGTCTGGCGCGCCGCCGCCGGGAGGCGGAGCTGCGCCGGGCCCGGCAGCAGCAAAGCGCCGCCACCGGCGGCCGCTGAACGAGCAGCGCTCCCGGCGGCGCGACGCCCCGGGCAGTGCGAGGGCCATGACGGGTGGCAGAAGCGACTGGACCGTAGTAGTCTCCTGACCGCAGGTGATGACGTCCATGTTGCGTCTCGGCTTCGGCCCTCGAGGTCCTCGGTAGGCGATGCTCGACCGTGATCCCCAGTCGTCGTCGGGTCCGGAGTCCGCCGCGGGTGGTCCTCGCACCTTCGTCAAGCCCTCCTTCTACGAGCGGCGTCAGCGCCGACTCCTGGGGGCGCAGGCGCGGCTGCAGGCCCGGCGCAGCCGGCGGCGGAAGCGCGCAGCGCTCTTCGCGGCCACCTTCGTCGCGGGACTCACGGTCGGGGTCGCGGCGACTGCGCTCGGCGCCCCCTTCCTTTCGGCTCGCGCGCCGCTGATCACGAAGGCCGCGCTCCGGGAGTTGGTCGGGCTGTCCTCGCACTCCGCCTCCGGCGCCTCGCCCACGGCACCAGCTCTGCGGGCCGAGGAAGCCGTGAAGCCGCCAACGTTCGCCCTCGCTCCGGCGGCTTCCGCGCCGGATTCGCACCGGGCCGCGCCAGCGGCGGACCCCGCCCCGTCCTCTCCGTCCCCGTCCGACGCGCGCCCGCCGGCGCCCGCGCCTCGGACCCGGGAACCTGCTGCCGCCCCGTCGCCGGCCGCCAGTGCGCGTGCCGACGCGCCGCCGGCGTCGGCGCCCTGGACGCTGCCGCCGCGCGAGTCGGTGCTCGAACTCACCACGTCCGTTCGTGACTGGGTCGAGGCGGCGAAGCGCCGTGACCTCTCGACACAGATCGCTCTGTACGCCGACCGGCTCGGCTCCTTCTACGGCCGGCGCGATCTGTCGCGGGAGGACGTGAGAGCCGAGAAGCTGCGCGCGTTCGGCGACGGTGAGGTGCTCGTCGACACGGGCTCGCTGGAGATCCGTCTGGAGGCCAGCGGTCAGATGGCGATCGTCCGATTCAGCAAGCGCTACGCCGTGGATGACGACGGGCGCGCCGGCCGGGGCGAGGTGGAGCAGGAGCTCCGGTGGGAGCACACCGACGCCGGCTGGCGGATCGTGGACGAGAATGACGCGCCGACGTCATCGCGACTGCGAGGCGGGTGAGCGATTGGGGCATTCCCGATGTCTTGACGAGCAGGGGCGTCGGCAGTAGCTCGACGATGGATCGAGTGTCCAGCCAGCAACAGACCGAGGCGCTCTTCGCGGCCGCCCGTGACGCCGTACTCGTCGTCGATGATGCACGCACGTTTGTCGACGCCAACCCTGCCGCTTGCCGGCTGCTCGGCCTGTCGGCCCAGGAGCTGCTCGGCCGCCGGTTGGACGACTTCCTCGAGCGCGGGGCGGATCTCGAGACAGCCTGGCAGGGCTTTCTCGACTCCGGCGAGCAGACCGGTGAGCTTCGGGTGATCCGCGCCGACGGCGAGGTGAGGCAGGTCGAGTACAGCGCGACGGCGCGGTTCGTGGCCGGCCGTCACCTGGCCATTCTCCGCGACATCGCCAGCCGCAAGCGTGCGGAGGCGGAACGGGCCGACCTGCAGCAGCGCGAGCAGCTGCGTCTGCGCGAAACGGAGACGCTGCTCGCGGTGAGCCGGGCGCTGAGCTCGACGCTCGACCCCACCGAGACGGTGCGCCGGGTGGCGCGGGAGATTGCTCTGGCGCTCGGCGCCGACATGGCCGGCGCCTACCTCGCCGACGCGGCGCGCGAGAGCCTCTGGCCGGTGGCCGGGTATCACGTGCCGCACGACATGCGCGACGCCTTCCGTGGATTTCCGATTCCAATCAAGAACCATCCCGCGATCGAGGAGGCGTGGGCCCAGAGGCGCGCCGTGTGGACCGACGACATGGCGAGCGACCCGCGCGTCGATCCGGAGGCCCTCCGGCATTTCCCGCACCAGTCCGACCTCTTCGTGCCGATCCGCGTCAAGGACCGGCCGGTCGGCGGCTTCTTCGTGATCTGGTGGACGGCGAGGCGGTCGATCACGGAATGGGAGATTCGTCTGCTGCAGGGGATCAGCGATCTCGCGGGCATCTTCCTGGAGAACGCTCAGCTCTATCGAGAGGCGGCCGACGCCAATCGCGCCAAGGATGAGTTCCTCGCCACGCTGTCCCATGAGCTGCGCAATCCGCTCGGCGCCATCACCAACGCCGTGGCCGCGCTCGATCGCCGCGTGGTGGGCGAAGACGCGGCGGCGCGGCTGCGACAGATCATCCGTCGTCAGACCCATCACCTCACGCGCCTGGTCGATGACCTGCTGGACGTGGCGCGGGCGACGGCGGGGAAGATCGCCGTCCATCGCCAACCCGTCGACCTGAGCGAGGTGACCGGCGCCTGCGTCCGCTCGCTGCGCGAGAGCGGCCGGGCCCGGCGGCACCGGGTGACGTTCCGAGCCGAGTCGGTGATCGTGAACGCCGATCCCACCCGACTGGCGCAGATCATCACCAACATGCTGGACAACGCGGTCAAGTTCACCCCCACCGGCGGATCCGTGGACGTGGATGTGGTGCGGGAAGGGCAGGAGGCCATCCTCCGCGTGAGCGATACCGGGATCGGCATCGATCCCGCGATGCTGCCCCAGGTCTTCGAGCTGTTCACTCAAGCCGAACAGCCGATGGACCGGTCGGTGGGCGGGCTGGGCATCGGCCTCACGCTCAGCCGCCGCCTGGTGGAGATGCACGGCGGCACGATCACCGCGGCCAGCGAGGGCCGCGGGCAGGGCGCGCAGTTCACCGTGCGGCTCCCGGTGGAGGTCGCGGGGACGCCGGCGCCGACCCCGGCCGTGGCCACCCCGGATCGCAGTCGGCGCATCCTGCTCATCGAGGACAACGACGATGCCCGCGAGTCGTTGCGGTTGCTCCTGGAGTCGCTCGGCCATCGCGTGGTGGAAGCGAGCGACGGGCCCCATGGCCTCGCGCTGGCCCTGCATCACGAGCCAGAGGTGGTGTTGATCGATTTGGGGTTGCCGGGGCTGGACGGGTACGAGGTCGCGCGGGCGCTCCGCGCGAGCCTGGGCAGCAGGATGACGACGCTCATCGCCGTCACCGGGTACGGGCAGGCCGAGGACCGACGGCGCTCGAAGGAGGCAGGGTTCGATGCCCATCTCGTGAAGCCTGTGTCGCAGAGCCTGCTCTCGCACCTCATCACCGCGCCCTGAGCCGCTCCGCCGTAGATGTTGAATCCGTACCTCAACTGCCCTACCTTCGCCGTGTCCCACCCGTCTGTTGAAGGGAGATGGCGTATGGCCGATGACGCACCCCCCGGCAATGTGAGACCGCTCGGCGTGGGGAAGACCCGTCAATGAACTGGCGGGCCGCCCACCGCCTGTGGGCAGCTCTTCGGTCCTGGTATCCGCGCTTCCACGCGAGCCGGAAGCCTGGCCAGGGGGCTGAAGCACGCCTGACATTTGTTGCTGACCGGGTTCCGGTATTCATCGCGCAGCTTGACGAGCAGGAACGCTACGTGTTCGTCAATCGCCCGTACGCCGGGTACTATGGCCGCCGCCCCGAAGACATCATCGGTCGGCACTTACGTGAGGTGGCGGGAGAGAAGGGGTACGCCGAACTTCGGCCTCGCGTACAGGGCGTTTTCGGTGAGGGCCGCGACGCCATATGGGAGACCGCGGACGGGGCCAAGCACTTCCAGTTCCGGGCGACCATCGCTCGGGACGACGACGGCCGCACGCACGGCCTGCTCATTGTCGGAACGGATATCACCAAGCGCAAACTGACCGAGGTCGAGCTGGAGCGGGCAAAGCGCGATGCTGAGGCCGCGAGCCAGGCGAAGGAGGAGTTCCTGGCGGTTCTCTCGCACGAACTGCGGACCCCCTTGAGCGCAGTCTACGGCTGGGCTCGGATGCTGCGCTCGGGTCAGCTCCAGGCCGAGGCCGCCGAGCGGGCGCTCGACGTCATCGTGCGAAACGCCGACGCCCAGGTGCAGCTCATCGACGACCTACTCGACGTGTCACGGATCATCGCGGGGAAGATGCGCCTCGACGTACGCCCGGTCGATCTCGAGGCGGTCATCCGGGCAGCAATCGACGCGGTACGGCCTGCCGCCGACTCGAAGGAGATACGGCTCCAGTGCGTGCTGGACCCACGCGCCGTCGGGATCACCGGCGACCCGGACCGGTTGCAGCAGGTGGTCTGGAATCTCTTGATCAACGCCGTGAAGTTCACGCCGAAGAGCGGTCGAGTTCAGGTCCATCTGCAGCGTACCAGTTCGCACGTCGCGATCGTCGTCAGCGACACGGGACAGGGAATCAGCGAGGAGCAGCTGCCCCATCTCTTCGAGCGCTTCCATCAAGCGGACAGCACGAGCACCCGCTCGCATACCGGGCTCGGCCTCGGGCTGGCTCTTGTGCGCCATCTCGTCGAGTTACACGGCGGTAATGTGACAGCCCAGAGTCCTGGCGAGGGCCAAGGAGCCACGTTTACCGTCGAGTTGCCGGTGGCGATCGTTCATCGTGAGCAGGAGAGGGAAGCGCGGGTGCATCCGACGGCCCGAACGGTTCTCCTCGGCGCCGCGGGGCCGTCACTTCGTGGACTCCGGGTGCTCGTCGTGGACGACGATCGAGACAGTCTCGACCTGCTCCGCACCATCCTGGTCAGTTCAGGAGCTGAAGCTCGGGGATGCGCCTCGGCGTCGGAGGGTCTGAAGGTTGTCCAGGAATGGCGACCTGACGTTCTGATCTCCGACATCGAGATGCCAGGAGAGGACGGCTACGCGTTCATCCGAAAGGTACGTGCCCTCGAGTTCACCAAAGGTGGCAAGACCCCTGCGCTCGCGCTCACGGCATACGGCAGAGTTGAGGATCGCTTACGGACACTCTCTGCCGGGTTCAGTATGCACGTTCCGAAGCCGGTCGATCCCGCCGAACTGGGAGTTATCGTGGCCAGCTTGGCCGGGCGTTCCTCAGAGGCTTGACTCGCCGTTCGCGGATCCTCGGCAGGCCGCATCCCTCGCCGCTCGTAGTCCAGCCGTTCCTGCTCTGAGAGAAACCGTAGATCCTGCCGTCCACATGGGCCCGAGCGCCGCCGTCACCGAGCTTCTCGACGCGAGCGTTCACCTCCGCACCCTTGCGCGCGGTCCAGGAAGCTATGGGCCACGCCGACGCCAACACCACGGCGCTCTACTCCGAGGTCACCCCCGAACGCCTCAGGTCGGCCGTCGGCCGGCTGTCACGACGGGGCAGCACCGAAAGGGTTCTGGGCACGGGTTCCGTATCCGAGGAAAATGCACCGACCGATGAGACGGCAACTACGCGGAATGATTAACGCGCGCCGGAGAAGGCCTGTAAGCCGGGTTCTGTGCCCCGCGTGAGCGGGGTGACGATCATTTCTCTAGGGCGCCGATTGCTCGGCGTCTCCAGCGGCCTGACCCGAGAGCCCGGGCGGGCCACCCGATTGCTCTCCTATTCGGCCTTGCTCCAGGTGGGGTTTGCCGAGCCGGCGCGGTCACCCGCGTCGCTGGTGAGCTCTTACCTCACCGTTTCACCCTTGCCGACCTTGCGGGCGGCGGTCTCTTCTCTGTGGCACTTTCCGTGGGGTTGCCCCCCCTGGGAGTTACCCAGCACCCTGCCCTGTGGAGCCCGGACTTTCCTCCCGCCACGTTGCCATGGCCGGCGATCGCCCGGCCTTCTCCGGCGCGCTCGTGGATTATACCCCCGTGGTGTACGGGATGCCCGGCGGGCAGCCCGGCGCCGCGGAGCTAGGCTCCGGGCACCGCCCCCGGTATGATGATCCTTGCGTCGCCCGACGCGACCGTTCGTCCAACAACGGAGGTGCGCGTGAGACGACTCATCCTCACAGTCGCCGTTCTGTTCGCCACCGCGCTGCCGGCCCAGGCGCAGGTGCGGGTCGACATCGGCATCCACCTTCCCGGCCCCCCGGCGCTGGCCGTGATTCCGGGCGCTCCTGTCTATTACGCGCCGAGCGCTCAGGCCAACGTCTTCTTCTACGGTCACCAGTACTGGGTCTTCCACGGCGATGCCTGGCACGTCGGGCCGAGCTGGAGTGGCCCCTGGGTCGTGGTGGCCCCGGTCCACGTGCCGCTGCCGATCCTTCACGTCCCCGTGCGGTACTACAAGGTCCGGCCCGGGCACTGGAAGCAGTGGCGTCACGACGCGCACCCGCGCTGGGAGGCGCACTACGGCCGCGACTGGCGCGAGGACGACCGGGAGCGCCACTGGCACGAGAGCGAGAAGCGGTGGGACCGGGGCAAGCCCCGGGACGACGACCGGCACCCGGGGCGCGGCAAGGGGCGCGGCCACGGCAAGAAGGGCGACTGACGGGACCTGAGCCTTAGCGCGCGGCGACGAGCCGGCCGCGGGCGCCGTCCCAGCGCCACCGCGGCCGGTCGCCGCGCAGGTGGACCCCGCCCAGCCAGGTATCGATCGGCTGGATCGCGAGCCGGTCGCGCTCGCCCGCCACGACGTCGCGGCCGAGTCCGGTGATGTCCAGCTGGGCGCGCGCCAGTTCTCCTGGGGCAGCACTGACCAGCGGCCCCAGCCCGCGCACGCATGCGGCGAACTGGAGGTCACCCATTCCGTGGTGGCGCACCGCCGGTTGGGCCGTCACCTCCCGGAAGAGGTCGGCGAAGGCGTGCGGGCCGCGCTGCTGCAGCACGGCCAGCGCGGCGGTCTCCACCTCGCTCAGGCCCGTCGCCACGGAGGGGAAGCGGCCGAGGTGGCAGCGGGTCGGCACCGGCATAGGCGGCCCACGCCTGCCGCCCGA
>DASTOJ010000230.1:0-47662 GCA_035762565.1 Candidatus Methylomirabilota bacterium
GGGCATGACCTCGGTCGCGAACAGCTCGAGCGAGCGCATCGCCTGCGCGTGGGTGAGGTCACCCCACTGGAACGAGGCGACGAAGTAGTTGGCGCCGGTCGCCACGTACTCGTCCATGTACTCGCGCACGGCGGCCGGAGTGCCGGCCAGCGCCACGCCGCCCAGGCGGTTGGGATGGGGCCGCCGCGCCTGCTGGTCGAAGCGCTCCAGCTCGGCGTCGATGTCGCGCCGCAGCTCGCGGGTGGGCAGGCCGGCGGGGCGATCGCCGACGAAGCCGAACGAGCCGTCCTTGGTCGACAGGAACTGGGTGAGGTTGCGCTTCTCGGCCTCGAGCCGGCGCGGGGCCGCCAGGTTCCAGCGATACTTCTCCCAGGCGGGCGTTGCCGCCGCGAGTGCCTCCTCGTTGGTCTCCGCCACGACCAGGTGGACGACCAGGCCGATCATCGGCTCGTCGCCCTGGACCGTGCGGACGCCGGCGCCCTGATGCTCCTCCCAGGCGGCGCGGTAACGCGGGACGGCGACCGCCAGCCCGTCGAGCGAGCCCACGATGATCGTGTGCATGCCCTCCATCGCCGCCGTCACCGGGTTGCGCATGTACCAGAGTGGGGGATGGGGCTGCTGCAGCGGGCGCAGGTACATCGGGAGCTTCTCGAAGCTGTGGAAGCGGCCGGCGTACGTCAGCTCGTCGTGGCTCAGCCCCTCGCGGAGGATCGCCAGCGTCTCGAGGTAACGCGCGTAGTTGATCTCGGGATCGGCCTCCTGGCCCCAGAAGAACGCCTCCATGACACCGCCGCGGCCGACGCCGATCTCCAGCCGCCCGTCGCTGAGGTTGTCGAGCATGCTGATCTCCTCGATCAGCCGCAGCGGGTGGTGCAGCGGCAGCACGTAGACGCACGGCCCGAAGCGCAGGCGGCGCGTGCGCTGGGCAACGGCGGCCAGGAACACGTTCTGGGACGGGGCCAGGCTGTGGATGGCCGGCGTGTGGTGCTCGGCCAGGTGATAGGCGTGGAAGCCGGCGGCGTCGAGACGCTCGATCTGGAGCAGGCGCTCGCGATAGATCTGGTCCAGCCGCTGTCCCGGCACCGGCTCGATGTGATCGAAGACGCCGAATCGCATCAGATCACGCCGTCGGCCCTGAGGCGCTCGAGCTCCTCGGCGCCGAGCGACAGCCACTCCTTGTACACCTCGGCGTTGTGCTGACCGAGCAGGGGCGCCGGGCGGATCTCGGTCGGCGACTTCGACAGCTGCACCGGGTTGCCCGGCATGGTGAACTCGCCCCAGCCCGGGTGCTGGATCGTCGTCACCATGTTGCGCGCCCTGAGGTGCGGGTCGGAGAGGATCTCGGTCGGCGTCAGGCAGGCGCCGGCCGGGACGCCCGCTGCGCCCAGCTCGGCCATCACCTCGTGCTTGGTGCGGGTCAGCGTCCAGCCCTCGACCAGCGCGTTGACCTCGTCCTTGTTGGCGCTCCGCCACTTGGGATCGGACCACTCCGCGTGGCCGACGAGGTCGTCACGCCCGATCGTGCGCAGCAGCGCGTCCCACATGTGTCGCCGGACGGGCTGCGGATAGACGTAGGCGTAGTCGTCGGGCCCGCCGGGCTTGCAGCGGTAGATCCCAGAGGGCGAGGAGTTGGGGACCTCGTTACCGCGGCGCGAGTCGAAGTCGCCACCGGCGTACACGAGCCGCATCGCGATGCGGCAGAGGTTGACCACCGCGTCTTGCATGGACAGCTCCACGCGCTGGCCCTGGCCGGAAGCTTCGCGCTGCCACAGGGCGGCCATCACGCCGAACGCGGCGTGCACGCCGGTCCCGGAGTCGCCGATCGTGGGGCCAGGCTTGAGCGGCGGCGAGCCGGGGAAGCCGGTCAGCGTCATCGCGCCGCCGGTCGCCTGGGCGATCATGTCGAAGCTCTTGTACTGGCTGTAGGGCCCGTAGGTGCCGAAGCCCTTGACCGAGAGGTAGATCAACCTTGGGTTGAGGGCCGCGAGCGCCTCGTAGCCGAGGCCGTTCTTCTCCATGGCGCCGGGCGCCTGGTTTTCTGCGACGACATCGGCCTGCTTCACCATGTCGAGGAGCATGGCCCTGCCCCGCGGGCTCTTCAGATTCAGCGTGATGCTGCGCTTGTTGGAGTTGAGCGTGAGGAAATAGCTGCTGTCCACGCCGGGTTTTTCCGCCCGGCCGTAACGGCCCGGCTCACCCTTGCCGGGCTCCTCCACCTTGATGATGTCGGCGCCCAGCCAGGCCAGCAGCTGCGTGCAGGACGTTCCCGCCTCGAACTGGGTCAGGTCCAGGACGCGAATGCCGTTGAGGGCCTTGCTCATCTCTCCCCCTTCGATCGGGTGAGGGTGCGCGAGTCGTGCTGGCGTGGCGCCGGTCGTCATTCTGCCACATACTCCCAGGCGCCAGAGCCCCGTGAAGACCGATCTCCTGCTGATCCCGATGAGCGCCCGCTGGGCGGACCTGCGCGCCGCGGCGGTGGCGGCCGACGAGGCGGGGTTCGACGGGCTGTGGACGTGGGATCACCTGCGCGACCCCGACAACGGCGCCGGTCCCGGTGTGCCGGAGGCGTGGACCGTCCTGGCCGCGCTCGCCGAGGTGACGCGCCGGGTGATGCTGGGGCCGCTCGTCCTCAACGTGGCCAACCGCCAACCGGGCGTCCTGGCCAACATGGCGGCGACGCTGCAGGCCGTCTCGGGCGGGCGGTTACTCCTGGGTCTCGGCGCCGGCGGCAGCCGCGCCACGCCGTATGCCGCCGAGCAGGCGGCGATCGGCCAGCCGGTCGAGCGCGACGAGGTGCGGGCCACCCGCGTCGTCGACGCGATCACGCTGATGCGCCGGCTCTGGTCCGGCGAGTCGGGGTTCCTCCGGCCGGAGCCTCCGCCGCCGATCATCGTGGGCGGCTTCGGACCGCGGATGGCCGCCATCGCGGGGCGGCACGGCGACGGGTTCAACACACAGGCGTTCCATCCGCAGCTCGACGGCCTCGTGAAGCTGGCGCGCGATGCCCACGTGGCCGCCGGGCGCGAGGCGTCGCGGTTCATCGTCACGGTGTTCGCTGGATTTCAGGAACGCTGGCTCACCTCGGGCTCGCCGGCGCGGCGCGCGCTGGAGGCGGTGGGCGTCGAGCGGCTGATCCTGCTCGTCCAGCCGCCGTTCGACGTCCGCGGCATTCAGCGCGCGGGGCGCCTGCTCGCGGCGGCGCCGTGACAGGATGATCCCGCCATGTGCCTTGTTGTCACCGCTCGAGCCCTAAGCCCGCGACTTCCCGAGCCCGAGGGGGTCTGGCATCGCGCGTGCTGCTCCCGCCGCGCACGGCTCGAACACAGAAGGAGGGGAACGACGATGCGTGGTGGAATCAGGTCTTCGCTGTTGACGCTCGGATCGCTCGCGATCGTGGTCGCCATTGCCGGGTGCTCCGGGACCTCGTGGCAGTTCTGGAAGAAGTCCGCCTCCACCGAGGAGTCCAGGGCGGTGGCCACGACGACTCCTGACGCCACCGCGCCGCCGGCCGATGTGCCAGTGATCTCGCACACGCCGGCCGCCACCCCGGCGCCGGCTGCCGAGAAGACGGCGGTGCCCGCCGTGCCGTCCAACGGCTACGTCGAGCTGCCCGGGCTCGCGGATGTGCGGTTCCGGTCCGGCCAGGTCGCCGTCGTGAAGGCCGACTTCAAGACCCTCGACGGCGTCGTGCGCTGGCTCAAGGAGAACCCGGGTTCGGTGGTGATGATCGAAGGGCACAGCGACGATCTCGGAAGCCGGGAGGAGAACCTGACCGTCGGCGAGAAGCGCGCCGCCGCGGTCATGCGGTACCTGATCTCGAGGGGGCTCCAGCCGGGCCGCATCTCGGCCATCTCGTACGGCTCGGAGCGCCCCGTCTGTGCGGAGAAGACCGATGCGTGCCGGGCCAAGAACCGGCGCGCCCGCTTCCTCGTCAAGCAGTAACCCGACCGCGACAGGCCCGGCGCTCCGCGGCCTCGCGGACGCCGGGCCGCCGCCCGTCAGCTGGGGCGGGCGCGCTCGATCTCGTCCGGCGTGACCTCGAAGATCCGTCCGTCGCAGCCCTCGCAGATCAGCGTGTTGCCATTGGGCAGCCGCTGGGCGCCGGAGATGTACGGGCTGAAGAAATCGAACAGCGACTGATCGTGATACTCCCACACGATCGTGCGCGTGCGGGGATCGACCTCGATCACCCGCGAGTAGGGCGCCGGATGGTCGCGGCGGTGCGGGCCGTTGTCGGAGATCAGGAGATTGCCGTTGGGCAGCGGCTGCGGGTCGTGCTGCTGGGCCAGCGGTGGGCTGCCGAGCTTCCAGACGACGGCGCCGGTGCGGCGCTCGACGACGACGACCGTCGAGATGTTACGGAAGCTGACGACCAGGTTGCCGTCGGGTCGTTCGGCCACCGTGTTGCCGTGCGTCCACTCTTCCCGGTGGTCCTGGGGCGTGATGACCTCGGTCTCGAAGTCGAGATGCTCCCAGCTCCGCCACTCCCAGACGACCTCGCCCCGGATCGTCACCTCGAGAAGGTAGTCCGCATAGATCGTGGAGTCGACCTCGCTGCCGGGGAGCCCGCCCCTGATGCGGGCGTGGAGCTCGCGCGGGACCGGCTGCAGGCAGAGCAGGACGACGTTGCCGTTGCGCAGCTTGCGGGCGTCGTGGTGATGGTCGGGATGGCGGACCTCCCACAGGACCTTGCCGTTCCAGTCGACCTCACGTGTGGGCGACGGCGCCGTCCATGTCCACCAGGTAATCGGTGCCGTCGCCGAACATCGGCGCGAACAGCGTGAAGCCCTGGAGCGCACGAGCCGGGTCGTGCGCGATCAGGCCCGTACGGGTCCGTCGCACCCGTTGCTGGTCGACGCCGGCCACCGCGTCCGCCCCGCTCAGCCCCCGGCGACCCGTCCGGCCGCCGCGGCGGCGTCGGCCTTCGCGAAGTCCGCCTCCGTGAACCCGTACAAGTGCGCGCCGCCCATGAAGATCTGCGCCGCGATCTCGCGCGGGACGTTCTTCAGGAGGTTGTCGGCGACGTGCGGGAAGTTGGAGTCGAAGTGCGGGTAGTCGGTCGAGATGCACATGCGGTCGGCGCCGATGAGGCCGGCGGTGGCCTCGATCTCCGGCTCGCTGCCCTCGACGGCGGCCCAGCAGTTGCGCCGGAAATACTCGCGGGGGGTCAGGGTCAGGTAGGGCGCGTGCGAGTCGCGGTATTGCGGGTAGTCCCACTCGATGCGCGACAGGAGGCCCGGTACCCAGGAGTTCTGGGCCTCCAGGAAGCCGACCCGCAGCCTCGGGTGGAACTCGAAGACGCCGCCGACGATCATGGCGATGAGCGCCTGCTGCATCTCGATCCAGTGGCTGGCCACGTGGCGGTAGAAGCGGTTCTCGCCGTAGAGCACGTTGTGGTACGAGTAGTGGGCGCCCGTTCCCTCGTGGAATCCCCACGTCACGTCGAGGTCCTCGTGCACGGTGTAGAGCGGGTCCCAGTAGTTCGAGTGCCAGTAGCGGCCGTTGACCATGTTGGGCCGGATGAACGAGCCGACGGCGCCCAGCTCGCGCACGCAGCGCACCAGCTCGCGGCAGGCCAGGTGCACGTCGTGCACGGGCAGCATGGCCACGAACTTGAGCCGGTCGGGGCTGTAGCGGCAGAACTCGTGGATCCAGTCGTTGTACGCCTGGCAGAGGGCGAGCGAGAGCAGGGGGTCCAGGTTGTCACGGGCGATGAGCGACAGGCCGTTGGTGGGATAGAGGACCGCGATGTCCACCCCCTCCATGGCCATGCCCATCACCTGGGCCTCGGGATCGTAGCCGCGCGCGATGGCGAAGTCGAGGCGGCCGGTGTCGGCCAGCCGCGAGCCGGACAGCGGCTGCGTGCTCTGCGTCCCACCCGGGCGCGCGCGCTTGCGGTGCTGCTGCAGCTCCGCGTCCAGCGTCCCCGGCAGCCCGTCGATGAACGTCTGCCCGGAGGTGCCGCGCCGCGGCCGAGCCTGGGCATCGACCGGGCCCGTGACGCGGTGCTTGAACGTCGGGTCGAGGTACCGCTCGAACAGGTCGGGCGGCTCCATGATGTGCATGTCGGAGTCGACGAACCGCAGGCCGTCCTTCATGACGCGCTCCTTGGCGTGGGAATCAACGCCGCGCCGCCGCCGCGGCGTCGGCCTTCTTGAAATCGGCCTCGGTGAACCCGTAGAGGTGCCCGCCGCCCGCCATGATCTGCGCGGCGATCTCACGGGGGACGTTCTTCAGGAGGTTCTCCGACACGTGGGGGAAGTTGGAGTCGAAGTGCGGGTAGTCGGTCGAGATGCACATGCGGTCGGCGCCGATGAGGCCAGCCGTGGCCTCGATCTCGGGCTCGCTGCCCTCGACGGCCGCCCAGCAGTTGCGCCGGAAGTACTCGCGCGGGGTCATCGACAGGTACGGCGCGTGGGAGTCGCGGTACTGCGGGTAGTCCCACTCGATGCGCGACAGCAGCCCGGGCACCCACGAGTTCTGGGCCTCCAGGAAGCCGACGCGGAGCTTGGGATGGAACTCGAACACGCCGCCGATGATCATGGCGATCAGCGCCTGCTGCATCTCGATCCAGTGGCTGGCCACGTGCCGGTAGAACCGGTTCTCGCCGTAGAGGGGGATCATCCGCGAGTAGAGCGCGCTCACGCCCTCGTGGAACCCCCAGGTCACGTTCAGCTCCTCGTGGATGCCGTAGAGTGGATCCCAGTAGTTCGAGTGCCAGTAGTGGTCGTTCACGAGGTTGGGCCGGATGAACGAGCCGATGGCGCCCAGCTCGCGCACGCAGCGCACCAGCTCGCGGCAGGCCACGTGCACGTCGTGCACGGGCAGCATGGCCACGAACTTGAGCTGGTCGGGGCTGTGCCGGCAGAACTCGTGGATCCAGTTGTTGTAGGCCTGGCAGAGGGCGAGCGAGAGCAGGGGGTCCATGTGGTCGCGGGCGATCAGCGCCAGGCCGCTGGTGGGATAGAGGACGGCGATGTCGACGCCCTCCAGCTCCATGCCCATGACCTGGGCCTCGGGATCGTAGTCGCGCTGGATCGCGAAGTCGAGCCGGCCGGTGTCGAACAGCCGCGAGCCCGACAGCGGCTGGGTCGTGGCCGAGGAAGCCGGGCGCACGCGCTTGCGGTACTGCTGCAGGTCGATGTCGGAAGTCGGCAGCCCGTCGATCAGCGTCAGACCGGAGGCGGTTCGCCTGGGACGGCCGTCGGCGCCCACCGGCACGCTCACCCGGTGCTTGAACTGCGGGTCGAGGTAGCGGTCGAAGAGGTCGGGCGGCTCCATGATGTGCATGTCGGAGTCGACGAACCGGAGGCCGTCTTTCATGGCAGGCTCCTCATCGTGACGGACGTTGCGCTCAGCTCCCGACGTAGCGGTCGATATGGTACGGCATGTGGGCGAGGCCGGGACAGTAGCGGCCCACGACCGGGGCCAGCCGCTCGTAGAGTGCCTTCAGCGGCGTGTTGAGGCGGGCCAGCCGTTGCCGCGCGGCCTCGGCCTGCCGCGCGAGGGCGGCCACGTCCACCGTCGTCAAGTGGCGGTTCTTCACGATCATCCGCCCGCCGATCATCACGTGCGTCACCGCCCCGCCGTCCTCGGTGTGCACGAGCTGGTTGGTGGGGTCGTTGAGCGGGATCCAGTTCGGGTGCCGCAGATCGAGGAACACGATGTCGGCCTTGTAGCCCGGCGCCAGCCGGCCCAGGCGCTCCTCGGTGCCGAGCGCCCGCGCGCTGCCCTCGGTCGCCGCGAGCGCGACCTCCTCCGTGGTCACCCAGCGCTCCACGTCCGGGCGCCGCGCCTTGGAGACGAGCGAGGCCAGGCGCATGGCCTCGTAGACGTTCAAGTTGTCGGAGCAGTTGGCGCCGTCCGTCCCGATCCCCACGTTCACGCGGCGCTCGAGCATCCCGCGCATGTCGCCGAGGCCGTTGCCCAGGCGCATGTTGCTGCCCGGGTTGTGGGCGACGGAGGCGCCGTGGTCCCCCAGCCGCTTCAGGTCGTCGGCGTCGAGCCACACGCCGTGGGCGACGGTGAAGGCGGGGCCCAGCACGCCGAGATCGTCGAGGTGGGCCGTCTGCGTCTTGCCGTAGGTCTTGAGACCGACGACGGCCTGGACCTTCGACTCGGCCACGTGGCTGTGCAGCCCGACCCCGTGCTCCTTGGCGAGGTCCGCGCAGGCGCGGATGAACTCGTCCGAGCAGTGATGCGGGATGGTGGGAGCGACGGCCAGGCGCACGTGCTCGCGGTCGAGCGTCCAGCCCTTCAGCGCCGCGCGGAGGTTGGCGATGCTGGTCTTCCACGGGGCCAGGCGCAGCGTGTCGACGTCCCGGCGAAGCTCGGGCGTGAGGGCGTCGCGCAGGCCGGGGATCGCCTCGAAGAACGTACGGTCGGCGACCATCGGCGCGATCACCGCCCGCATGCCGACCTCGGCGTAGGCGCGCCCCACCGCCTCCAGCCCCTCCGCCGTCGGCACCGGCAGCTCGAGCGGCAGATCGTAGACGGCCGTGCAGCCCTTGAGCACCATCTCGACCGCGCCGATCCTGGCGCTCAGGTGGCGATCCTCGGTCGTGCGATTGCCACCGATCCAGGGCGCCGCCGTGAGCAGCAGCTCCAGCGTCCACAGGTCGCCCATGCCCTTGGCCAGGTTGCCGTGGGCGTGCGTGTGGGCGTTGATCAACCCGGGGTGCAGCAGCATCCCGCGGGCGTCGACCACCGCGGCGCCCGCCGGCGCCTTCACCCCGGGCGCGGCGATCTCGGCGATGGTGTCGCCCGTGATCAGGATGTCGGCGGGCTCGGCGC
The DNA here is from genome assembly GCA_035762565.1 of Candidatus Methylomirabilota bacterium. GTDB lineage: Bacteria > Methylomirabilota > Methylomirabilia > Rokubacteriales > CSP1-6 > AR5. The sequence continues at coordinate 8,794 of DASTOJ010000230.1, forward strand.
GGTGGGCTCGGGCGTCGAGCAGGCGACCGCCGCGGACGAGCGTGGACTTGGCCGGCCTGGCTGTCATGGTCCGCCCCTCGGCTGCGGGTTCGGCGTGGTTGTGGCAGTATACGCGAGCCCCATGAAGATCGGGTTCCATCTCACGCCGTTCTGGAGTCCCACCGACCGCGCGCCGACCCGGATCATTGACGAGGCCATCGAGGTGGTGGCCGCCGCCTCGCGGATGGGATTCGCCTGGGTGTCGATCGGCCAGCACTGGCTCTCGCATCCGACCGTGTGGCCGCAGCCGCTGCCGATGCTCGCGCGGCTGGCGCCGGAGACGGGTGCGATGCGCCTGAAGACCTCCGTGCTCTTGCTGCCGATCCTGAACCCGGTGGAGGTGGCCGAGAGCGTCGCGACGCTCGATCACATCACGCACGGCCGGCTCGACGTCGGCGTGGCCATCGGCTACCGGGAGCTGGAGCTGGCGGCGGCCGGCCTGGCGCGCGCCGACCGGGTGCCGAAGCTGGAGGAGTCGCTGGAGCTGCTGAAGGCGCTCTGGCGCGGCGAGGAGGTCAGCTTCAAGGGCCGCTACACGCGCGTCGAGGGCGGGCGCATGGGCTTCACGCCGTACCAGACGCCCCACCCGCCGCTGGAAATGGGCGCGCAGAGCGAGGGCGCCACGCGACGGGCGGCCCGGCTCACCGACGGCGTGTTCTTCGGGCCGCAGCTCGGCTGGGCCGACATCGGCCGGTTCGCAGCGGTGTTCCGCCAGGCGCGCGCCGGCGCGGCGACGCCCGGCTTCGTCGGCGCCTCGCGCAGCCTGATCGTGGGCGCCTCGAAGGAGCAGGCGGCCGCGGCCGCCCGCGGCTACCTCGAGAAGACCTTCACCATGTACCGCACGTGGCGGATGCAGGAGCGGGCGATGGGACGCCTGCAGCTCGGCTTCGAGGCGAGCCTCGACGACTGGACGATCCACGGCTCGCCCGCCGACTGCGTCGAGACGCTCGAGCGCGCGCGGAGCCTGGGGCTCGAGCGCATCGGCCTCACGATCTACAGCCTGCCGCCCGACGTCCGCGCGCGCATCGACTACCTCCAGCTGATCGCAGAGCGGATCATGGCGCCGGTCGCCGGGCGCGGAGCCCATGCGCGTCACGCGTGAGCTGGCGCTGGCGGTGGCGCCCGAGCTCGTATGGCGGGCGCTGTGGGACGTACCGCGCATGGTCGCCTGCGTGCCGGGCTGCGTGGACGCGCGCGAGGTGGAGCCGCACCGGCGCTACGCGGCGCGGATGAGCCAGCGGGTGGGCCCGATCGCGCTCTCGGTGCCGCTCGACATCCGTGTGACCGAGCCGGCGCCGGGGCACCTGGCGCTCGACGCCCGCGGACGGGACGGCCTGCTAGCCGCCGAGGTGCAGATGTCCGTGCGGCTGGCCGTCGAGGCCGCCGGCGCCGGCAGCCGCCTGGCGGTGGAGGCCGAGGGCCGGGTCCTCGGCAAGCTCGGCGCGCTGGGTGCCGGCGTGATCCAGCGCCGGGCCGAAGAGCTGATCGACGAGTTCGCCAGCCGCCTGCGCGGCGCCATCGGAGGCTGAGCCATGCTGCGTCCCTTCGAGCTGCACCGGCCCTCGACGGTGAGCGAGGCCACCGCGCTGCTCGCCGCGCGGCCCGACGCCGCGCTCTACGCCGGCGGCACCGAGCTGCTGCTCCTGATGAAGGCCCGGCTGGTCCACCTCGACGATCTCATCGACCTCAAGCGCATCCCGGACCTGGGCCGGCTCACGGAGACCGGCGGGGGGCTGGAGCTCGGCGCCACCGTGACCCACCGGGCGCTGGAGCGCTCAGAGGTCGTCCGCGCACGCTGGCCGCTCGTGGCGGACGTGGCCGCCCACGTCGCCAACGTGCGCGTGCGCAACGTGGGCACCGTCGGCGGCAACCTGGCGTTCGCCGACCCGCACAGCGACCTGGCGACGCTGTTCCTGGTCTTCGACGCCACCGTGCGGCTGGCGTCCGTCACGGGCCCGCGCGAGCTGGCGCTCGGCGACTTCGTGCGCGGGCCCTACGAGACCGCGCGCCGTCCCGAGGAGCTGCTGGCCGGCGTCCGGCTGCGGCCGTGGCCGCCGCGCACGGTCGGGGTCTACGTCAAGTTCGGGCTCTACGAGCGGCCGACCCTGGGCCTGGCGCTGGCGCTCACGCTGGACGCCGGCGAGCGGGTGACCGCCGTCCGCCTGGCCGTCGGCTGCGTGAGCGCGCGCCCCCACCGTCTCGCCGCCGCCGAGGGCGCGCTCGCCGGCCACGCGCTCGGCGCCCTGGGCGGGCTGGGCGAGGAGTTCGGCGCCCTGGCGGCGCGCGCGATCGATCCGGTCAGCGACCTGCACGGCGCCGCCGACTACAAGCGCGAGCTGACGGGTGTCTTCGCCCGGCGCGCCCTGGCCGCCGCCGTCGCCCGCGCCGAGGGGCGCGCGCCCGCCGCCCGCTATCCGCATGCCGTCGTCGTTTGACGTCCGCCTCCGCGTGAACGGCCGGGCGGTGGCGCTGGCCCTGCCCGCCGAGGCGCTCCTGCTCGACGTGGTCCGCGATCGCCTCGGGCTCAAGGGCGCCAAGCGCTCGTGCGACGCCCAGGTGTGCGGCGCCTGCACCGTGCTGGTTGACGGGGCCGCGGTGAGCGCGTGCACGTACCTGGCCGTGGAAGCCGACGGACGCGAGGTGCGGACGGTCGAGGGCCTCGAGGAGGACGGCCGGCTCGGCGCGCTGCAGCGGGCCTTCGCCGAGCGGGGCGCGGTGCAGTGCGGTTTCTGCACGGCGGGCATGCTGATGACGGCCCATGCGCTGGCCGCCGAGGAGCCCGCCGCCACGCACGCGTCGATCATCCAGTACCTGCGCGGCAGTCTCTGCCGCTGCACCGGCTACCTCAAGATCGTCGAGGCGATCCAGGCGGGTCTGGGGCAGAGTGTCCCGGCCGCGCCGCCGGAGGCCGGCGCCGCGGCGCTGAGGGTCGTGGGGCGCTCCGTGACCCGGAACGACGCGCTCGAGAAGGTGACCGGCCGCGCGCGCTACGTGACCGACCTGGAGCTGCCGGGCATGGCGCACGCGGCGTTGCTGCGCTCGCCGTACGCGCACGCGCGGATCGTGCGGATCGACACCGCCCGCGCGCGTGCAGTGGCCGGCGTCCACGCCGTGCTCACCGGCGCCGCGCTGACCTGGTGCGATCCCTACCACGGCCCGGCCTTCCGAGACCGGCCGCTGCTGGCGATCGACGTCGCGCGCTACGAGGGCGAGCCCGTGGCCGCGGTGGCCGCGGTCGACGCCGCGACCGCCGCGCGCGCCCTCGAGCTGGTCGAGGTCGAGTGGGAGGAGCTGCCGGCGGTGACCACGCTGGAGGCGGCCCTGGCGCCGGGGGCGCCGCTGGTTCACACGGCCGAGCCGCTGGCCGGGCACTTCGCCGACCTGTCGAGCCTGCGCCCGCGGCCCGGCACCAACGTCTGCCACCAGTTCGCCTACGCGCGCGGCGACGTCGAGGCCGCCCTGGCCGGGGCCGACGTGGTGGTCGAGGACACCTTCACGTTCCCCCGGGTGCAGCACTACGCGATGGAGCCGCACGCCGCGCTCGCCGCCTGGGACGACGCGGCGGGCCTCACGGTGTGGGCCTCGACGCAGAACCCGTTCTCTGTCCGCGTGGAGCTGGCCAAGATGTTCGGCGCATCCCTGGGGCGCATCCGCATCGTGGTGCCGCTGGTCGGCGGGGGCTTCGGCAGCAAGACCTACGCGAAGCTCGAGCCCGTCACCGCCGCCCTCGCCCGCGCGGCCGGCCGGCCGGTGCGGCTGGCCATCTCCGCCGAGGAGGCCTTCCGCACCGTGCGCCGCTGCGACACGCGCGCCACCGTGCGGCTGGGCTTTCGGCGCGACGGCACGCTGCTGGCTGTGGACTGCCACGCCGACTTCGACGTCGGCGCCTACGCCGACATCGGCCCGCGGATCATCCAGAAGGGGACGTACACGGCCACCGGACCCTACCGGGTCGCGCACGTGCGGCTGGCGAGCACGGCGGTCTACACGAACACCACGCCCGGGGGCGCGTTCCGCGGCTTCGGCGTGCCGCAACTGGCGTGGGCCGTGGAGTCACTCGTGGACGAAGCGGCGCGCCGGCTCGACCGCGACCCGGTCGAGCTGCGCCGCCAGAACCTGCTCGCGCACGGCGAGGAGTTCGCGCCCGGCGACACGCCGATCGACGGCAAGTTCGAGGAGAGCCTCTCGCGCGCGGCCGAGGCGATCGGCTGGAGGCAGGCGGCCGCCGCCGGCCGCGGGCGCGGCGTGGCGATGATGCTCAAGGCCAGCATCGCGCCCTCGGTCTCGGAGGCGATCGTCCGCCTGCATGCCGACGCCAGCGTCACCGTGCTCGCCAGCACGGTCGAGATGGGGCAGGGCGCGCGCACGGTCATGGCGCAGATCGCCGCCGAGGTGCTGGCGGTGCCGGTCGAGCGCGTGACCGTGCTGCTGCCCGACACCAGCGTCACGCCCTACGACCAGACGACCAGTTCGAGCCGCTCGACCGCGATGGTCGGCCGCGCGGTCCAGGAGGCCGCCGCCGACGTCGCCGACCAGCTCTTCCGGATCGCCGCCAGGACGCTCGACATTCCGGCCGGCGCCCTCCGTATCGACGCAGGGGCGGTCGTCCACGGCGAGCGGCACCTGGACTACGGCGCGCTCCTGCGCGCGCACTTCGGGATGGCCGGCGGCGAGCTGATCGGCCGGGGTGTCGTCGCGCCGGGGCCGACCCGGGCGCCGCTCGGCGGCAGCACGCCGTTCTGGGAGATGGCGGTAGGCGCCGCCGAGGTGAGCCTGGACGTGGAGACCGGCGCGGTGACCGTCGAGGACTACGTGTCGGTGGCCGACGTCGGCCGCCGCATCAACCCGCTGTCGTGCGAGACGCAGGACGCGGGCGCCGTCCTGCAGGGGCTGGGGCACACGCTCTGCGAGGAGATGGTGTACGACGGCGGCCAGCTCCTCAACGGTACGCTGCTCGACTACCGCGTCCCCCGCGCGGCCGACGTGCCGCCGCGCCTGGCCTGCCACTTCGTGGAGAACGCGGACGGACCCGGGCCGTTCGGGGCCAAGGGCGCCGGCGAGGGCAGCCTGGTGCCCGTGAGCCCGGCGGTCGGCAACGCGCTCGCCCGGCTCACCGGCGTCCGCTTCCGCGAGCTTCCCCTGACCCCCGAGCGCGTCTGGCGCGCCCTGCGCAGGCGCCAGGCGAGGAGAACGCCATGAAGCGAGAGAACATCCAGCCCGAGGCGCTGGCCAAGCGGGTGGTCAGCGGCAACGTCCTCTACTCGCACGTCGTGGTCGTGGAGGCCCGCAAGACGATCTTCGTCTCGGGCCAGCTCGCCCGGGACGGCAAGGGCGAGGTCGTCGGCAAGGGCGACATGCGGGCGCAGATCCGCCAGACGGGCGAGAACATCAAAGCCGCGCTGGCCGCGGCCGGGGCGACGCTGGTCGACGTGGTGAAGACCAACACCTACGTGACGGACATCGAGGAATTCTTCAAGCACACCGACGTGCGCATGGAGTACTTCGGCGCGCTGCCCACCAGCACCACGGTGGAGGTGCGCCGGCTCGCGCACCCCGATCTCCTGGTGGAGATCGAGGTGATCGCGGTCAAGGACTGATGAGTCCTAGACGCGCGAGGCCAGGCGCCTCCGGCTGCGTGCGTAATGATCGTCATCCGTCGTCTGGACCCTGCCCTCCACGCTCAGCCCCGCGAGGAGATCCCCCCGGTAGAGCGGCACCGCCGCCGCCAGCGCCGCCGCCGTCCCCTCGGCGATCCCCCGCTCGAACGCCTCCACGTCGACCTCCACCGCCGTCGGGTCCAGCGCGACGGCGTCGCCCTCCACGCGAAAAGGCCAGATCGTGGCCCTGACCACGCACGGCTTCGTCGTCTTTACCTGCTGAGCCGGGTGGGGCGTCGCGGTCGCCGCCGCGGCGCCGCCCATCCGTGCCGGGTCAAGCCGTGGCCACGGGGCCTCCGGGCGGTCCGGGCATCGCGAAGGCGGCGGAGCGTTCGGCTCAGGCCCCTGGGCGACGCGCGCGCCCCAGCCGGCCCTCGACGTCGGCCACGAAGGCCTCGAAGTCGTCCAGCCGGCGGAGACCGGCGTGGACTCGACGCACGTCCACCGTGGCGTAGTCGTGGACGAGCACGTTCCTGAATCCGGCAAGACTCTCGAGGCGCTGTGCGGTGCCGCTGGACAGGACGCCCCGGGCCACGAGGCGCGGCGCGATCTCCCGGTACTCGTCGGCGGTCTCCTGGAACTCGCCGGACAGGAGGTGATTACCGGCGTCGAACAGGGCCTCGGCGGCGATGTGCAGGCCATGCTCGACCGCCCAGCGCAGCATCACGTCCTGCTCCAGGCGGTCGACCGTCAGGGGAAGCCAGGAGCGCAGGCGGCTGACCGCTTCGCTGATGTCGAGCAGCTTGCTCCGGATGATCTCAGGGTCGGCGGGCACGGAAGGCGTCGGCTCGTTCCCGCAGATACCGGTACTGCACCCGACGGAGGTGGGCGGTGTCCAGGTACCGGGCGGCGGCCCGCGTCTCGAAGCGAACCCGCTCGCTCTCGGCGCGACAGACGACGCGCCGGCCGGTCTTGATGATCTGATGCGTGAGGAGTGGCGGGGCCGTGTTCAGGACGACCAGATCGACGGGATGGCGAGCGGCCACCTGCAGATCGGTCGTGAGCGAATCGAGGTCTCGGGGTCCGGGCTCGGGTTCGAAGAGAACGGCGACGTCCACGTCACTCGACGCGCGAGCCTCGCCGCGCACGGTCGATCCGAACACGTAGGCGAGGCGAACGTCCGCGCGGGGATCCAGGACCTGGCGTATCGCGTCGAGCGGCTCCACCAATCCCTCCGACTCGTGTCGGCCACGATCGCAGCACCGATGTCGCGCCGACCACATTATAGCGGCTGGTAGCTGGCCCGCGGCGGCCGAAGCATGCCTCCGTCACCTCGCAGGCAAGGAGGAGTCGCCATGATCAGACGCCTGGCACCCGTGGCGGTCGCGCTCGTCGTGGCGCTGCCAGCGATCGCGGGCGCCCACGCGGGGACTAGCGACCCGAGCACGATCCACGCGTGCGAGGCACCGACAAGCACATGCAGGGCGACGGCTGGTGGCGCTGTCAGAAATGGGTGCGCAGCCGCCTGTCTGGAGTTCAGGCGCTCCGCGCTCGTCGGACGTGCTTCCCGAGGAGGTCGTTGATGAGAGACTGGGGGTGGCCTTCCGCGATTCCGACAGCTCCTCGGGTCTGCACGGGGCATCGCCGAGCGCCATCGCCTGCGCGGCGACGGGCTGCCTGAACGCCATCCTCGACCCCGTCGAGGGGCTTCGTCGTGGACGGTCAGGGCCGGCGCCTGGGCTTCAGCGCCGCGACGGGGCCGCTGACCGAGATCCCGGGCAGCGTCTGGTTCGGCAACGCCGACGGCATCGGCTGGATCTTCGGGCCGGTCGAGCTGCCACTGACGCTGCAGCTCACGGGCCTCGGCCAGAGCTATACGTCGCCGTGAGCGGGGTGTCGGGCGCCGGACCTCTCGGTGTCGTGGACAGCGGCTTCCTCGGCTCCGGGCAGCAGAGGGCCGTGCCGATCCCGACGGTCGCCGCCAACCAGCCTCCCGTCGCCAACGGCGGCCCGGATCGGACGGCGCCGCTCGGCAGCCTGGCGACGCTGGACGGCCGCGCCAGCTCGGACCCTGACGGCGGGCCCGCCGCGCTGGCCTTCAGCTGGACCCAGTCCTCCGGACCCGCGGTCACGCTGCTCGATGCCACGACGGCCACGCCGCGCTTCACGCCGAGCGCGGCCGGGAGTTACACGTTCACCCTGGTCGTGAGCGACGGTCCCGCAAGCAGCGCCCCGGACGACGTCACGGTGACCGTGGCATGCACCGCAGCGTATGGTTTCACCGGGGTCTTCCCGTCCGTGGACAACCCGCCTGTGTACAACGAGGCGACTGCCGGCCCCGCCATCCCGGTCAAGTTCAGCCTCGGCGGCGACCAAGGGCTCGGCATCTTCGCCACCGGCTATCCCTCGTCGGCGCTGGTCGCCTGCGCCTCCAGCGAACTCACCGACGCCTTCGAGGAGACGCTGACCGTGGGTACGAGCAGCCTCCAGTACGACGCGAGCGCCGACCAGTACGTGTACGTCTGGAAGACGAGCGGCACCTGGGCGAACACCTGACTCTTATCGGGCCAACTTCAACTTCAAGTAGTCACGAGGGTGAACTACCAGAACGCAACGGGCGCTTCCGACCCTGGGCCGGCTGATCGAGAGCTGGACAGGCCCATTCAGCTTGCGAGGCTCTCGAGCAGACGGCCGAAGCCGGTGATCTTCGGCTTGAGGCCGAGGGCGCGATAGGCGGCCCAGATGCTGGCCTGGTTGGAGGTCACCACGGGCTTGCCGACCCGGCGCTCCAGCTCGGCGACCGCTTCCAGCGAGCGCCACGCCGTGCAGGAGCACAGCAGCGCGTCGGCCTCCGGCCGGCACGCCTTCGACGCGAACGCGATCACGTCCTCGGGGTCGAAGTCGTTGATGCCCTGGTTGCCGGAGGCCGCCGCCCGGGGCTCGCCCTCGACGTTGAGGACAGTGAAGCCGAGGGCCTCGAGGTAGGCGCGCAGCTGCTGGTTGTTCCAGTCCGGATAGGGTGTGGCCACCGAGATCGCCCGGGCGCCGAAGAAGCGCAAGGCCTCCACAACCGAGGGGCTGGTCGCGACGCCGGGCACCCCGGCGGTCTTGCGGATCAGCTCGATCATCTCGCGGTCCCAGCCGGGGCCGCGGTAGAAGCTGCCGGTCGTGCACCCGTAGGCGATGACGTCCACCTTGGCCGTGGCGAGGTAGCGGGCGCCCGCCTCGACCTCGGCGTTCATGCGGTCCATGCCGTCCGCCCCGGCGGCGTCGTTGGTGAGCCACAGGCGCTGGCCGTGGATGGTGACGTCGCGCGGCTTCGTGAGCTGGAAGTCGCCCTCGAACGTGGTGTTGGTCGAGGGCACCATGACGCCGATCCGCGTGCGCAGGCTCATGTTCGGCTCCTCCCGGCGATCTCGTAGGCCTGGTCGATCAGCCGCACGACGCGCAGGCAGTCGTGGACGCTGACCGGGGGCGGCGCGCCGCGCCGCCAGTGGTCGAGGATATCGCGGACGGCCGTGGGATAGAGCGGTGCTGCGGGTGGGTCCGCGACCGTCTCCTCGCCGGCTGGCGTGATGACGCGCGTCGTGTCGTCGTGATAGGTCACGAGCGTGGCGTCGCGCCCGGCGACCTTGAACTCGCCGTCGCTGCCGGCGTACGGGACGGTGTTGCCCAGCTCGATCGTCCCCAGCACGCCGCTCGCCGACCGCAGCAGGACCGTGGCGTAGTCCTCCACCGGCTGTCCCAGGGCCCGGGCGCTGAGCTGGGCCGCGGTGACCTGGGCCTCCTCGCCGGTGAGCAGCAGGAAGAGGTCCAGCAGGTGCGAGCCCAGGTTGCGCAGGCAGCCGCCGCCGGCCAGCGCGGGATCGAGCATCCAGGGCGAGTCCCAGGCCGGGTAGCGCGCGGAGGTCGGCCGGCAGAGGCGGAGATAGACGTGCGACAGCGGCCCGAACCGCCCCTCCGCCAGCATCCGGCGGGCACGGGCGGCGAACGGCGAATAGCGCTGGGGGAGCGGTACCGCCACGAACGCGTTCTTCGCCGCCGCCTTCTCGGCAATGCCGCTCACCTCGGCGGCGTTCACGCCCATCGGCTTTTCCATCATGAAGGCGATGCCGCGGTCGAGCAGCTCGTGGGCCGTCCGCGCCATCCGGCTGTGCTGGCCCAGCGCGACGACGAAGTCGGGCTTCGTCGTGTCGAGCATCTGCCGGTGGTCCGTGAAGACCCGGGGGTTGCCGAGCGCGGCCGCCCGCCTGGCGGCGATGGCCGCGCTGGGGTCATGCAGGCCGACCAGCTCCACGTCGGGCAGGCCGGCCAGGATGCGCAGGTAGGCGGCGTCGTAGAGCGAATGCCAGTGGCTGACCTCGATGGCGGCGATCCGCATCAGTCCCTCCAGGGCGCGATGGTAGCACCGAGCGGGGCATCGCTCGCCCTCCGGGGCGGGGTGATACCATCTAGCCGATGGCCGAGCCGGCAACGAAGCCCAGCAACTTCATCCGCGAGATCATCCTCGAGCACAACCGCACCGGCCGCTTCGGCGGCAAGGTGATCACGCGGTTCCCGCCCGAGCCGAACGGGTACCTGCACATCGGCCACGCCAAGGCCATCTCCATCGACTTCGGCATGGCCCAGGAGTTCGGCGGGCGCTGTCACCTGCGCTTCGACGACACGAACCCGACGAAGGAAAGCCAGGAGTACGTCGACGCGATCATGCGCGACATCCGCTGGCTGGGCTTCGACTGGCGCGAGCACCTCTACCACGCCAGCGACTACTTCGAGCAGCTCTACCAGTGGGCCGAGCAGCTCATCCGGGCCGGCAAGGCCTACGTGGACGACCTCTCGGCCGACGACATCCGCGAGTACCGCGGCACCCTGACCGAGCCGGGCCGGCCTTCGCCGTACCGCGACCGTCCCGTGGAGGAGAACCTCGACCTGTTCCGTCGCATGCGGGCCGGCGAGTTCGAGGAGGGCACCCGGACGCTGCGCGCGAAGATCGACATGGCCGCCGCCAACATCAACCTGCGCGACCCGGTCATGTACCGGATCCGCAGGGCCACCCACCAGCGCACGGGCGACGCCTGGTCCATCTACCCGATGTACGACTGGGCCCACGGCCAGTCGGACTCGATCGAGGGCGTGACCCACTCGATGTGCTCGCTGGAGTACGAGGACCACCGGCCGCTCTACGACTGGTACCTCGACGCGCTCGGCATCTTCCACCCCCAGCAGATCGAGTTCGCGCGGCTCAACGTGAGCCACACGGTGACGAGCAAGCGCAAGCTGCTCCAGTTGGTGGAGCAGGGCATCGTGCGCGGCTGGGACGACCCGCGCATGCCGACGCTGGCCGGCCTCCGGCGGCGGGGCTACACGCCGGAGTCGATCCGGGACTTTAGCGAGCGGGTGGGCGTGACGAAGTCCGCCAACGTCGTCGAGCTGGCGTACCTGGAGCACTGCCTGCGCGAGGACCTCAACCGCCGCGCCGAGCGGCGGCTGGCCGTGCTGCGCCCGCTCCGGCTCGTGATCGAGAACTATCCGGAGGAGCAGGTCGAGGAGTTCGAGGCCGTCAACAACCCCGAGGACCCGGCCGCCGGCACCCGCAAGGTGCCGTTCTCGCGCGTGCTCTGCATCGAGCAGGACGACTTCCGCGACCCGGCGCCGCCCAAGTACTTCCGCCTGTCGCCCGGCGCCGAGGTGCGCCTGCGCTACGCCTACGTCGTCAAGTGCGCCGGCGTGACGCGCGACGCCGCCGGCCGGGTGGTCGAGGTGCGCGCCACCTACGACCCCGACTCGCGCGGCGGCGACAGCAAGGGCCGCAAGGTCAAGGGCACCATCCACTGGGTGTCCGCCCGGCACGCCCGCGAGGCCGAGGTGCGCCTGTACGACACGCTGTTCACCGTCCCCAAGCCCGACGAGGCCGAGGACTGGGCGAGCGCGCTGAATCCGAATTCGCTGGAAGTGGTGACGGACGCGCGGGTGGAGCCCGCCCTGGGCTCGGCGGCCCCGGGCGACCGCTTCCAGTTCGAGCGGACCGGCTACTTCGTGGTGGACCCGGACACCACGCCCCCGCGCCTGGTGTTCAACCGGACCGTCGGCCTGCGCGACACGTGGGCGAAGATCGAAAGCAAGGGGTAGCGGACATCCAGCGCACCGACGGTGACGACTGACCACGATGCACGTCGTGGTCACCGGGTCGTCGGGGCTGGTCGGCTCCGCGCTGATTCCGGAGCTCACCGCCGGCGGGCACATCGTCCGCCGGCTCGTGCGACGGTTTCCAGCCGACGGCGACGCCCGGTGGGATCCTGTCGCCGGCGTGCTCGGCCCCGGCGCACTGGACGACGCCGACGCGGTCGTGCACCTCGCTGGCGAGGGCATCGCCGCGGGGCGATGGAGCGCTGCGAAGAAGGCCCGGATTCGCGACAGCCGCGTCCGCTCCACCCTGCTCCTGGCCCGTTCGATGGCGGCACTCGACCGCCGGCCAAAGGTCTTCGTCTCGGCGTCCGCCGTCGGCTTCTACGGCGACCGCAGTGACGAGCTCGTCGACGAAGCGACCGGGCCAGGTCGAGGCTTCCTGGCCGACGTGTGCAAGGAATGGGAGGCGGCGACGCGCCCCGCCTCGGACGCTGGTGTCCACGTCGTCAACGTCCGCCTGGGAGTGGTGCTGAGCCGCCGCGGCGGTGCCTTGCCGACGCTGCTGCGGCCGTTTCGAGTCGGAGCCGGCGGGCCGATCGGGACGGGGCGTCAGTACATGAGCTGGATCGCGATCGATGACGTCGTTGGCGCGATCGAGCATCTGCTCCGTGCAGAGACCGTGACGGGACCCGTGAATCTCGTCGCCCCCGACGCCGTCACCAACGGTGAGTTCACGAAGGCGCTGGGGCGGGTGCTGAGGCGTCCGACCGTGCTGCCCGTCCCCGCGTTCGCGCTTCGCCTGCTCCTGGGCGAGATGGCGGACGAGATGCTCCTCGCGAGCACGCGCGTCAGGCCTTCCCGTCTTCTCGAGTCCGCCTACCGCTTCCGCCATCCGCGCCTCGAAGCGGCGCTCCGCCATCTGCTGGGGAAGGGTTGAACCTCTACCCTCGAGTGCTCGGACCGGCCTGGTTCGATCTCGATCCAGTGGTCCGCCAGATGCATGCCGCGGACCAGGTCATCACCGCGACGCTCGAGATCCGCCATGGCGGGGGGCTCGTCGCGCGTATCGTGCGATCGGCGCTACGCCTGCCGATACCCGCTGATGGGCACGCAACCACGCTCCGGATCACGTCCGAAGCTCGGACCGAACGGTGGACGCGGACGTTCGGCTGCCGCACGCTCGTCACCATCCAGCGAGCGCTGTCCGACGGGGGCCTTGGCGAGAGGATCGGCCCGCTCGAGCTTCGGTTCCGTCTCCACACCGCCGCCGGCGCGCTGTCCTACGTGCAGGTCGGGGCGGTCCTGATACTCGGGCGGTTGAGTATTCCGTTGCCGCGGTGGATCGCTCCTCGCGTCGAGGCCCGAGAGGAACGCCGAGCTGGTGGCGAATGCGCTCACGTCCACGTCAGGATCTGCGCGCCGATGATCGGGTTGCTGATGTCGTACGAGGGATGCCTCGCGGTCGAGGCGGCCGGGTGATGGCGACGGCGCTGTGGCTTCTGGCCATCCAGGGGGCCATCGGCGCCTTCGACACCCTGTACTACCACGAGTGGCGGGCGCGGCTTCCAGCGCGCCCGGAGATCACTCGAGCCGAGCTGAGACTCCACGCCGCGCGCGACGTCCTGTACGCGGCGATCTTCGGCACGTTGCCGTGGCTGGCGTGGCACGGCGTCTGGGCCGCGGCGCTGGCGGCAATCCTGACGGCCGAGATCGTCCTCACCATGGCGGATTTCGTCGTCGAGATCGACGTCCGCCGATCACTCGGCGACGTGTACGCCGGCGAGCGGGTGACGCACGCGGTCATGGGCATCCTGTACGGTGCGGCCCTCGCGATGCTCTTGCCGGCGCTCGCGACCTGGTGGCAGCGGCCGACGGCCCTGCATCTCGCGCCGGCCGACGCCCCGGAGCCGCTGCGCTGGCTGCTCCTGGTCATGGCCGCCGGCGTGTTTCTCTCCGGGGCGCGGGACCTGTATGCCGCCGGGGGTCTTCGGCACGGGGCGTGGCCGTGGGCGGATCGTCGCGGGGCGTGAGCGGGCGATGCCGACGGTGGACGCCTCGATCGTCATCACCGCTCCCCGCGACAAGCTCTTCGCGCTCACCCAGGACTACGACGCTCGGTTACGCTGGGATCCCTTCCTCACCGACATCGAGTTCAAGCACGGCGCCACCCAGGCCATGGTCGGCGTCCAGGTATGGGTGCGGGCCAGGAATCGCCTCTCGATGACGGTCGAGTACATCACGCTCGACCCCCCGAACGCGGTGGCCATGAAGATGATCGAGGGGCCGTGGCTCTTCCGAAAATTCTCGGGCACCTGGCTGTTCAGGGATGACGGCGCCGGCCGGACGCGCGTCACCTTCCGCTACAACTTTCAGTGCCGGCTCGGCCCGGCGAACCTGGTCGCCCACTCACTGATCGCGCGCGCCTTCCGCCGGGACATCGAGGCGCGGCTGCAGGGGTTGAAGCGCAGCGCCGAAGACACCGACATCCTGCGCGCGTTCTGACGTCAGAACACCGCCAGCGGATTGGCCGGCGATCCCGTCCCCCCGATGACGGGCAGCGGCGAGATGACCAGCATGAAGTCGTCGCGGCCCTCCTCCACGCACGCCTTCGACAGCGGCTCCAGCAGCGCGTTGTCGAGCAGCGCGACGCCGTAGCAGAATAGCGCCGCGTGGACGGCCCACGGGATGTCGTAGCCGATCGGCAGGTGGTCGAGCATGTCCCAGACGAGCACGCTCACGTCGTGGTCGCGCAGGAACGGCAGGCAGGAGACGTGCAGGCCCGGCCGCTCCAGCGTGGGCCTCAGGCCGAACGGCTTGCTGTAGGGCCGCTCGGGGTCCTGCGCCTGCCAGGCCTCGCGGCCGGAGTAGACGCAGATCGCGTCGCCGGGCTCGAGCCGGAGATTGCGCTTGACCAGGATGTCCTCCAGTTCCCATCCGTGCACCGGCCGGTCCTGGGTCACACACGGCACGCCGCGGTGGCGGGGGACGTCGAGCATCACGCCGCGGGTGATGATCCCCTCCTGCCAGTGCTCGATCGAGCCGAAGGTTGCCCCGTCGAAGGTGATCTCCTTCTTGGGATCGCGGCCGTTCCACATCGCCTCGTCGTCCCAGGTGTGGCAGAGCGCGTCGATGTGAGTGGAGGCGACGCCGTGGTAGTAGATGCCGTAGTAGTCAGCCGAGAAGCCGCCCTTGCCGCGCGGGTGCGTCTTCATGTAGTGGTGGGCCGGCAGCGCGTTGTTGGGCCCCGGCTCCTTCGGGAACGGCCGGCTCAGCGACACGCTGCGCCCGCTCGTCACCAGCCGCGCCGCCGCCGCCCGCCTGGCCGGCGTGACGAGGTTGAGCACGCCCTTCTGATCGTCCTTGCCCCAGCGCCCCCAGTTGCGGCGCTCGCGGATCCAGCTCAGGACTTCCTTCTCGGTCGGTAGCGGGCGTTCGGGCATCGTCGGCCTCCCGGCGAATGTGATGGCGCCCGGTATGGTAGCAGCGGTTGAGCCGCGGCCGTCCGGCGCGGATAATGGCCCGGATGGACGCGGCAGACCTGCGCATCTTCGAGGCGGTGGCCCGGCTCGGCGGCATGAACCGGGCGGCGGCCGAGCTGAACACCGTGCAGTCGAACGTGACCGCCCGCATCCGCGCGCTGGAGGACGCGCTGGGGACGCCGCTGTTCGCGCGCCACAGCCGCGGGGTGACGCTCACCGGCGCCGGCCAGCGCCTGCTGCCCTACGCCGCCCGCATCCGCCACCTGCTCGAGGACGCGCGCCGCGTCGTCGGGGACGACGGCACGCCGCGCGGCTCGTTGACGCTCGGCACGCTGGAGACGACGGCCGCGATGCGGCTGTCGCCGCTGCTCTCCACGTACGTCGCCAAGCATCCCCGGGTCGACCTCGTGCTGCGGACGGGCACCACCTGCGAGCTGGTCGAGGCCGTGCTCGAACACCGGCTGGAGGGCGCGTTCGTCTGCGGCCCGGTGAACCACCCTGACCTCGAGGCCGAGGTGGTGTTCCGCGAGGACCTCGTGATCCTGGCCGCCCGCTCCGCCCGCGCGCTGGACGACCTGCTCCGCACGAGCGACCTCAAGATCGTCGTCCTCCGCGCCGGCTGCTCGTATCGCCAGCGGCTGGAGGCGATCCTGGCCGCGCGCGGCACTGTCGGCGTGCGAGTGCTGGAGTTCGGCACGCTCGAGGCCATCCTGGGCTGCGTGGCGGCGGGGCTGGGCATCACGCTGCTGCCGCGGAGCATCGTGGGGCCATCGCGCCGTGGAGACGAGCTGGCCGTCCACGCGCTGCCGGCCGCCGAGGCGCGGGTGGAGACGCTCTTCGTGCGCCGGCGCGAAGGCTTCGTGTCGAGCGCGCTCGCCGCGTTCCTCGACCTCGTGCGGCCCGCCCTCGACGGCGCGCCGCCCGCGTATCACCGCGCGCGATAGCGCCTATCACTCGAAAGCGGTTCTCACGCGCGGCGTCCGGTCGTAGGCTCCGTCCGGAGGTTCACCATGCCGATCAACACCGCGCTCACGCGCCGCTTCGGGCTCCGCCATCCGATCATCCAGGCTCCGCTCGCCGGGGGCGGCGACACGCCGGCGCTGGTCGCCGCCGTGGGCGAGGCCGGCGGACTCGGCTTCATCGGCGCGGCGTACCTGACGCCGGCGCAGATCGCGGAGGCGGCGCGCGCGGTCCGGGAGCGCACCGCCCGGCCGTTCGGGATCAGCCTCTTCGCGCCGCAGCCGGCCCCGGCGGCGCCCGCGGACACGCGGCCCGGGCTGGAGCGCGTGGCACCGTACTTCGCCGAGCTGGGCCTGGCCCCGCCCGGGCCGCCGGCGCCGGCGGCCGACACGTTCGCCGAGCAGCTCGCAGCCGCGCTGGAGAGCGGCGCGGCGGCGTTCAGCTTCACGTTCGGCGTCCTGCCTGCCGCCGCGCTCGCCGCGATCAAGGACCGCGGGATGTTCCTGCTCGGCACGGCGACGACGGTGGAGGAGGCCGTCACGCTGGAGCAGGCGGGGGTCGACGCCGTCGTCGTGCAGGGCAGCGAGGCCGGCGGCCACCGGGGGACGTTCGCCGGCGATTTCCAGGGCGGGATGGTCGGGATCGTCGCGCTCGTGCCCCAGGTGGTCGACGCCGTGAGCGTGCCCGTCATCGCCTCGGGCGGCATCATGGACGGCCGCGGGATCGCCGCCGCGCTGGCCCTCGGCGCCGGCGCCGTGCAGATGGGCACGGCCTTCCTGACCTGCGAGGAGGCCGGTATCCCGGAGGCTTACAAGCAGGCGATCCTGGCCGCGCGCGAGGACGGCACGCGGCTGACGCGCGCGTTCTCCGGCCGGCCGGCGCGGGGCATCGTCAACCGGTTCATGACCGAGGTGGACCGCGACGCCGGCGCGATCCTGCCATTCCCTTTGCAGAACACGCTGACGCGGCCGCTCCGGGCCGCTGCCGCCAAGCAGGGCCGCGCGGAGTTCCTGTCACTGTGGGCCGGGCAGGGCGTGCGCCTGGCGCGGCGGCAGCCGGCGGCTGAGCTGATCGCGCGACTGGCGGAGGAGACGGCGGAGGCGGCGGAGAGGCTGGCGGCGGGCAGCTAGGCCCGGCGCGCCTCGAGGGCGGCAAGACGCTCGCGGATGTCGATGGCTATGCGGAGCTCACGCTCCATTCCGTCGATGCGGACGTCGACCCGGCGGATCTCGGAAACCAGCTCGTTCTTCATCGACCCCATCTGAGTCCCCAGAGAGTCGAGCTTGATCGTGAGGCGGGCATCGACGTCATCGATTTTCTGATCGAGGCGGCGGATATCGGCTCGAATTGCTTGAAGCTCGGGCGCGATGAGGTCTTGCAGCGCCGCCTTGATCTGATCGTAGATGCCCATGCGCTTCATCGAATCACCCTGGTGAAGCACGGTCAATGCCACGCTTAGGATACACTCAATGTCCGATGGCCGCCGAGCCGAACGCGTCCTTCTTCGCCCTCACGCCCGACCGCGTGCTCGACGCGGTGGAGGTGGGCGGCCTGCGCTCGACCGGGCGCTGCCTGCCGCTGCGCGCCTTCGAGAACCGCGTCTACGAGGTGGAGCTGGAGGACGAGAGCCGGCTGGTCGTGAAGTTCTACCGGCCCGGCCGCTGGTCGCGCGAGACGATCCTGGACGAGCACCGGTTCCTCGCCGACCTCGCCGAGGCCGAGGTGCCGGCGGTGGCGCCGCTGGACCTCGGCACCGGCTCGACGCTGAGCGAGATCGAGGGCATCTTCTACGCCGCCTTCCCCCGCATTCGCGGGCGCTCGCTCGACGAGCTGGACGCCGAGCACCGCCGCCACATCGGCCGCACGCTGGGCCGCCTGCACGCCGTCGGCGCCGCCCGGCCCGCGCCGCACCGCCCCCGGCTGGGCGTCGAGCACTACGTCCACGAGCCGTTGAAGATCCTGATGGAGGGCGAGTTCATCCCGGGCACGCTGGCGCCGCGTTACCGCGACCTGGCGCTGCACATCGCCGACGCCGTCGCCAAGTCCCTCACCGCCGCGCACGCCCAGCGCATCCACGGCGACCTGCACTGGGGCAACATCCTGTGGACGCGCGACGGTCCCATCCTCGTGGACTTCGACGACAGCGTGATGGGCCCACCGGTGCAGGATCTCTGGCTGCTGGCGCGCGGGCGGGACGAGGAGGCACGGAAGGCCCGCGAGGACCTGCTGGAGGGCTACGAGCTGTTCCGCGAGTTCGACCGCTCGACGCTGGCGCTCGTCGAGCCGCTGCGGGCCCTGCGCATCATCTACATGTCGGGCTGGATCGCGAAGCGCTGGGAGGACCCGTCCTTTCCCCACGCGTACCCGAACTTCAAGGACGTGCGGTACTGGATGCAGGAGTACGAGGCCTTGGCCGAGATCGCCGAGCAGCTCGGGTAGCCGGCGGGCCGCCGCGATGGAGCGCGCGTTCCCGATCGTTCGGCTCCCCGCGCCGGGGACACGCACGCCGGTGCTGGTGAGCGTGCCCCACTACGGCACCCAGCCTTTGCCCCACATCACCCGCGACGACTACGGCGAACCCTGGTTCGAGACCTTCGCCTACGGGTTCGCCGACACCTTCGCCAGCGACCTCTACGCCGACCTCGACGCGCACGGGGCCACCGTGCTGGCCACGCCGTTCTCGCGCATGTTCGTCGACCTCAACCGCCGCCGCGACGACTTCGAGCACCATGACGGCGAGGTGCGCTCCCGGCGCGGAGTGGTGCGCACCCACACCATGCGTGACGTGCCCATCTTCGCCCGCCCGCTCGGGCTGGCCGACCTCGAGGCGCGCCTGCAGGCGCTCTACGACCCCTACTACGCGGCCCTCGAGCGCCTGCTCGCCGAGCTGCGCCAGGCCTACGGCTACGCGATCCTCCTCGACGGCCACACCGGCAGCCCCCGCCGGATGAAGGACCACCAGGTGATCATCGGCACGTGTCACGGCGCGACGTGCGCCCCGCAGCTCGCCGCGACCGTGGCCGCCGTCTTCACCCGTCACGGCTTCGCGGTGCACCACGACGTCGCCGGCTACACCGGCGGCAACATCGTGGCGACGTGCGGCGACCCCGGGACCCGGCGCGTCCACGCGCTCCAGCTGGAGATCAACGCGTCGCTGCTGATGACGACCACCCGGGAGGAGTACATCGCCCTGGTGTCACGCGGCGGCATCCCCGAGCAGGCGGAGGCGAACATCGCCCGTGTCCGCGCGTGCCTGCGGGAGGTGCTGGCGGTGCTGCCCTCCGCGCTCGCGTCCGGGGCCTGATAGACTCCTGCCGGCAAGGAGGACGTCATGCGTCACAGGATCGCGCTCATTCCCGGGGACGGGATCGGCAAGGAGGTCGTGCCGGCCGCCGCCCGCGTGCTGGACGTGGCCGGCAAGCGGTTCGGCTTCGACTTCGAGTGGCAGACGTTCGACTGGTCGTGCGAGACCTACGCGAAGACCGGCCGCATGATGCCGGAAGACGGCCTCGACCAGCTGCGGAGGTTCGAGTCGATCTTCCTGGGCGCCGTCGGCTTCCCCGGCGTGCCGGACCACGTCTCGCTGTGGGGCCTGCTGATCCCGATCCGCCGAGGGTTCCACCAGTACATCAACCTGCGACCCGTGCGCTTGCTCGAGGGCGTGCGGTCTCCGCTGGCCGGGCGCGGGCCGTCCGACATCGACATGCTGATCGTGCGGGAGAACAACGAGGGCGAGTACTCGGAGATCGGCGGTCGGCTCTACAAGGGGGCGCCCGAGGAGATGGCGGTCCAGCAGGCGATCTTCACGCGCAAGGGCTGCGACCGGGTGATGCGCTACGCCTTCGAGCAGGCGCTGAAGCGGCGCCGCCACGTGACCTCGGCCACCAAGTCGAACGGGATCATCCACAGCATGCCGTACTGGGACGAGCGCTTCGCGGCGATGAGCAAGGAGTATCCGGGTGTCAAGACGGCCCAGTACCACATCGACATCCTGACCGCCCACTTCGTGCAGCATCCGGACTGGTTCGACGTGGTCGTCGGCTCCAACCTCTTCGGCGACATCCTCTCCGACCTGGGGCCGGCCATCGCGGGCTCGATCGGGATCGCGCCGGGCGGCAACATCAACCCCGAGAAGGAATACCCGTCCATGTTCGAGCCCGTGCACGGCTCCGCGCCGGACATCGCGGGCAAGAACGTCGCCAACCCGATCGCCCAGATCTGGACGGGCGCGATGATGCTCGAGCACCTGGGCCACCCCGACGCCGCGAAGGCCGTTGTGGGCGCGATCGAGCGGGTGGTGGAGGAGGGCAAGACCGTCACCCGCGACCTCGGCGGCAAGGCCGGCACGAGCGAGGCCGCGGACGCGGTCGCCGCGCTCTTGTAGGTCGTCGACCCCTTCCGGCTCGTGCAGCGTTCAACGATTCGGTGGTCACCGCTCGTTCGACAGCACCACCGTGCCGGCGGCCGAGAGCATCCCGCCCATGCCATTGACGAGCGACGTGCGGAGGCTCGGCACCTGGCGCGGCCCGCACTCGCCGCGCAGCTGACGCGTGGCCTCGATGAGCGGGAAGATGCCGTACATGCCCGTGTGGGTGTAGGACAGGCCGCCGCCGTTGGTGTTGATCGGCAGCGCGCCGCCCGGCGTCGAGCGGCCCTCCTCGAAGAACCGCACGCCCTCGCCCCGCTTGGCGATGCCGAGCGACTCCAGCATGATCGGCGGCCCCGAGGTGAACGCGTCGTAGAGCATGATGTGCTGGAAGTCGGCCGGCCCCACGCCGGCCATGCGGAACGCCTTGTCGCCCGAGATGCGCGTGGCCTCGCTGAAGGTCAGGTCCTTCATCTGGGTGAGGCTGACGTGCTCGGTGCCCTCGCCCATCCCCCGCACGTAGACCGGCTTCTTGGCGCAGTCCTTCGCGCGGTCGGCGCGGGTGAGCACCACGGCGCCGCCGGCGTCGGTGACGAGGCAGATGTTCAGCACGGTGAACGGCCACACGACCGGCCGCGCCTTGAGCACGTCGGCCACGGTCAGCGGCTCGCGCCGCAGGGCCTTGGGGTTGAGCGCCGCCCACTTGCGCGTGGAGACGGCCACCTGGGCCCACTGCTCGAGGGTGGTTCCGTACTGGTGCATGTGGCGCGTGGTGATGAGGCCGAACAGGGTGGGCGCGGGCCCGAAACCGTAGGGCGCCTCGTACTGGCCGGGGATCGCCGTGTCGCGGCGCGGGCTCACGCCCACCTGCGAGCGGCCGGACTCGCCGTGCGAGATGACCGCCACCTCGCAGAGCCCGTGGTGCAGCGCCGCCACCGCGTGGCCCACCATGATGATGAACGAGCAGCCGCCGACGGTGGTGCCGTCGACGTAGCGTGGCGTGACGCCCAGGGCCTCGCCGATGGTGGCGGGGGAGTGCTGGCCGGCGGTGAAGATCCCGTCCACGTCGGACATCTTCAGGCCGGCGTCGCGCACGGCGTTGGTGACGGCCTCGACGTGCAGGCTGAGCTGGCTCTTGTGCGGCAGCGTGCCCATCTCGTCGGACTCGTCCACGCCGACGATGCAGGCCGCGTTCGACAGATCGCGGAGGTTGGCCATGGCGCTCACCGCACCGGCTGGAACAGCGGCAGCGTGATCTCGTCGGTGAGCTTGGAGAACACCACCTCGACCGGCATGTCGCAGCGGATCGTCGCGGGGTCGGGCTCGACGTTGACGAGGTTGGACATCATCCGGGGCCCCTCGGCCAGCTCGACCAGCGCCATCACGTACGGCGTGGGGACCTTGAAGGCCTTGTTGAACGCCTGGTAGCCGATCTCGAACGAGTGCAGCCGCCCGCGCCCCGCCGACTGCACCCAGCCGATGTCACGCGCCTGGCACTTCGGGCACGCCACGCGGGGATACCAGAACACGTGGCCGCAGGCCTTGCACTTGGGGAGCATCAGCTTCCCCTCGCGCAGGCCGTCCCAGTAAGGCTTGGCCTCCGGCGTGATGGGATTCGGCAACGGGCGATCGATGTCCATGGGGCTCCTCTCTGGTCAGCGCGAGGGGGAGTGTATCGAAAGTTGGGCATTCCCGCCATGCGGTTGCCAGTTGAGATTCTTGACTCCCCGTGCTGGCCAGTGCATCATCGCGATCGCTCGGCATGCCAAGCGCCCTGTGAAAGGAGACTTCCATGGCCGAACGACTCGGACTCGCCGTCATCCCCGGTATCGGCTGGCGTGCCAGCGAAATCCAGGCAATCGCCCGAGAAACCGAGGAGGCAGGCTTCGATGCGATCTTCGCGGCCGAGGTAAACAACGATGTCATGGCGACCGCGCAGCTCATGGGTGCGGCAACCCGGCGCATCCAGGTCGGCACCTGGATCGCCAACATCTATGTGCGGCATTCCTACGCCTGCGCGCAGGGCGCAGCGCTCATCGCGGACGCGACCGACGGACGTTTCGTCCTCGGACTCGGCGTCAGCCACCCGCCGGTCAACAAGGCGCTCGGCATTGACATGGGCAACGCGCCGAGCGCGTTGCGCCGTTACGTCACCGCGGTGCGGAGCTGGCTCAAAGGCGAAGGTCCGGCGACCCATCTCCCTCAAAAGCCCACCGTTCGGCCGGTCCCGCTCTACGTCGCTGCGGTGACGTCGCGCACCGTCGAGCTCGCGAGCGAGCTCGCGGATGGCATCATGCCGTTTCTGTGGTCGGCCGACCGCGTCAAGAAGAGCCGGGCGTGGATCGATCGCGGTCGGGCGAAGGCGCCGGGACTCGGCAAGCTCGATGTCACCCTCGGACTCCCGACCTTCATCGGGGACGACGTGAAAGCGATGCGTGAAGCGGCCCGCGCGAACCTCGGCCTGTACACGACCTTTCCGTTCTTCCAGCGGCTGTTCCGTGCGAGCGGTTTCGGCCCCGAGGCCGATCAGATGGAGAAAGGCGTCGGAGGGCCGTCGCTCAGCGACCGAATTCTCGATGCCGTGTGTCTGATTGGATCGCTGACGCGCTGCAGCGAGCAGCTCGCGGCGTTCCGCAGCGCCGGTGTCGACCTGCCGATTCTCGTCGCCCCGATCGGCGTCGACGGCGCGCGCAGCGTGATCAAGGCGTTCCGGCGTTAGCGGAGCGTTGGGGGTGTGGGGGCCGTTCTGGCCCCCACGTCCAGCAATCGAGATCGCCCAGCCTCGGCGGATAGAAGGTGCGGAGAAGTTCGGCTCGCTTCCCCGCCGACGGCGCATTTCGCCTCACTCGCCGAGACGGTCGCAGATACGCACGCCTTCACCGAGGATGGCTTGGCGATGCTGTGCCGCGCGGCGGACCTCGACCAGAAGGTGGCGGCGCTTGAAGCGCCAGCCGGTTCCGGCCGCCTACCCCTTCGGCAGGCCCAGGACGCGCTCGCCGAGGATGTTGCGCTGGATCTCGCTCGTCCCCGCCGAGATCGTGTACTGGCGCGCGGCGACCAGGCGGTTGAACCAGCGAGGGGCGTCGGGTACCTGCTCCGTGCCCTGGTTCACCAAGGCGTGCATGCCGAGGATCTCGCCCGCCGCGTCCGCGATCCGCACGCCCAGCTCGGTGCCGGAGAGCTTGAGGATCGAGCCCTCGGGCCCCGGCGCCTCGCCACGGATCTGGCGGGTCAGCGCCCGGAAGCGGGTGTACTTCATCGCCTCGCAGTCGATGTAGAGCTGCGACAGCTTCTGGCGGATGCGCGGGTCGTCCCAGGCCGTGCCGCCGTCCAGCGGCAGGCGGCGGGCGGCGGCGATCAGCGCCAGCACCTGCCCGATCGGGTTGCGGGCGCCCGAGGAGTGGCGCTCGTACATCAGCGTGGTCGTCGAGACCTTCCAGCCCTGGTTGAGCGGCCCCAGCAGGTGCGCCTTCGGCACCACGACGTCGGTGAAGAAGACCTCGTTGAAGTGGTGGTGGCCGGTGGCCAGCACCAGCGGCCGCACGGTGACGCCGGGCGTCTTCATGTCCACCAGCAGGCAGGAGATGCCGTTGTGCTTGGGCGCGCTGGGGTCGGTGCGCACGAGCAGGATGATCGAGTCCGCGTACTGCGCGCCCGACGTCCATACCTTCTGGCCGTTGACCAGGAAGTGGTCGCCGCGGTCCTCGGCGCGCGTGCGCAGGCTGGCCAGGTCGGAGCCGGCACCGGGCTCGGAGAAGCCCTGGGCCCAGATCTCGTCGGCGGCGAGAATGCGGGGGAGATACTGGTGCTTCTGCTCGTCGGTGCCCCAGTGGATGATGGTCGGGCCCACCAGGTTGAGGCCCATGCCCGGCAGCACCGGCGCGCGCGCCCGCGCGTACTCCTCGTCCCAGATCACCCGCTCGATGATCGAGGCGCCCCGCCCGCCGTACTCCGGGGGCCAGGCGATGCCGGCCCAGCCGGCCTTGTGCATGGCCTTCTGCCAGGCGCAGCGACGCTCGAACGTCTCGCGGTCGGGCGCCACGCGGTCGTCGGCGGGATCGTCGACGCAGAGGTCGGGCGGCAGGTTCGCCGCCAGCCACCCGCGGAACGCCTTGCGGAAGGCCTCCTGCTCGGGCGCGTATTCAAAGTCCATCACGCCAGCCCGTACAGCGTACGGGCGTTGTCGCAGAGGATGCGGCGGCGCGAGGCGGCGGGGACGTCCTTGAAGTTGGCCTCGATCGCTTTTTGCGATTCCGGCCACGTGCTGTCGGCGTGGGGGTAGTCGGACGCCCACATCACCCGGTCGTCCCCCAGGACGTCGAGCAGTCGGAGTCCGGCGTGGTCGGTCTGGAACGTCGCCCACACCTGGCGCTTGAAGTAGCGGCTCGGCTCCATGGTCAGCGCGAGCCCGCCGTGGCGCTGCCAGAACTCGGCGGCGTCGAGGAACTTGTCGTAGGTGTCGTCCAGCCGCTCGAGCATGTAGGGCAGCCAGCCGATGCCGGTCTCCGCCAGCACGATCTTGAGATCGGGATGGCGCTCCAGCGCCCCCGAGAAGATCACTGCCGCCAGCGGCTCGTCCATCTGCAGCGTCGAGGCCCCCACCCGCACGCCCATGTTGCCGCGATGGGTGGCCTTGGGCCCCTTCCAGACGACGGTACGCAGCCCGCCGCCCAGGTGGAAGCCGACGACGAGGCCGGTCTCGGCGGCCGCCTCCCAGAGCGGCTCCCACGCGTCGTCCCACAGGGGCTCCTTCACGCTCGCCGCCAGAAACATCCCGGTGCGCAGCCGCAGGTGCGCGAGATGGCGGACCTCCGCGGCTGCGCTCTTCGCGTCGTCGATCGGGATCAGTCCCGCGCCGAGCAAGCGCTCCGGCGCCGTCGCGCAGAACTCGGCCAGCCAGTCGTTGTAGGCGCGGTAGCAGACGCGGCGCAGCTCCGGGTCGTCGATGAGGAGCGGCACGATCGGCCCGTACATGACCGTGGCGTCCACCCCGTCGCGGTCCATGTCGGCCAGCCGCAACGCGGTCGTGGTTGGCCGCAGCACGCCGGGCTCCAGCACGCCACCGCGCTCGAGCGCCAGCCGGCGTCCGCCCATGGCGCCCGCCGCGCCCTTGCGCCCGCCCCAGGCGTCCCACCGATCGTCGCCGCAGAACCAGTACGGACCCTCGGCCGTGTCCACGACCCTGGGCGCTCGCTCGCGCCACGCCGCCGGTACCCGAGCCTGCCAGAGGTCCCGAGGCAGCCACTGCATGTCGATGTGGTCGTCGGCCGAGACGATGCGATAGTCCATCGTGTCCTCCCGCGCTCAGGCCCGCCTGCCCGGAGGCTATTGGCCGCCGCCCGCACTGTCAAGCGGTGGACTACAATACCGGCCGCGAGGTGATCCGGTGAGAACCACGCTGAACGGCATCGGGATCGACTACGAGGCGAGCGGCCACGGGCCCGCGCTGCTCCTCGGCCACGGCTACGGCGCCACCCGCCACATGTGGGATGGCCAGCACGCGGCGTTCGGCGACCGCTGGCGTTCCACCTCGCGCACCCTCAGATGGTGCGCGCCCTCGTCATCTGCGATTCAGGGCCGGGCTATCGCAACGCTGACGCGCGCGCGGCGTGGAACCAGCGCGCCTACGAGCGGGCCGCCGGGCTGGAGGCCAGGGGGCTGGAGGCGCTGAGCCGGCGGAGCGCCGAGACGCAGCAGGCGCAGCACCGCTCGGGCCAGGGCCTCGCGCACGCCGCCCGCGGGATGCTGGCCCAGGAGGGCTCGCAGGTGATCGACGGGCTGGCGTCGATCCGGGTGCCGACGCTGATCATCGTCGGCGACCAGGACCAGCCGTTCCTGGCGCCCAGCGAGTACATGGCCAAGAAGATTCCCGGAGCGCGCCTGGAAGTCATCCCCGGCGCCGGCCACTCCTGCAACCTCGACCAGCCGGCGATCTTCAGCCGCGTGCTGCGCGACTTTCTGGAGACCGTCGCGACAACCGCCTAGATCAGCGATCTATCGGCCGGCCAGGGCGGAGGACGACATGCAGAGGCTGAAGACCGTCATGCGGGTGCAGGCGATCGTGTTGCTGGCGTACGGGCTTCCTTATTTCCTGGCGCCGGGCTGGGCGCTCGCCGTGACCCAGCAACCGGCCGTGCCCGAGAACTACATCCTGCGCTCCCTCGGGATCGCGTTCATCGTCCTCGCGGGGCTCGAGCTCAAGATCGTCGGGGACCTCGCGGGGCATCGCGACCTCTCTCTCGCCTATGCCGTCCTGCCGGCGGCCTACTGCGTGACGATCCTGCTCCAGCTCCTGACGACCGGGTTCAACGGCGCGGCGTGGTTCTGGTGGCTGAACGTCCTCGTCACCGGAGGATTCGCCGTCGCCCTGTTCGTGGCGCGACGTCAGGGGCGGTAGAACGGCTTGTCGCCCTTGATCGTCACGCGGTGGCCGTGGCGGCGCTGGGGGTAGTAGTCCCACATCGCGTGGTGCTGCACGCAGCGGTTGTCCCAGAAGGCGACCGAGTTCACCTGCCAGCGGAACCGGCACTGGAACTCCGGCGTCTCCACGTGGCGGTAGAGGAACTGGAGCACCGCGTCGCTCTCGGCCCGCGCGAGCTGCACGATCCGCGTCGTGAAGCCGCCGTTGACGAACAGCGCCTTGCGGCCCGAGACGGGGTGGGTGCGGATCACCGGGTGCTCGGCCCGGGGGAACACCCGCCCGGTGTCGTCGACCCCGTAGCGCCCGCGGTAGACGTGCTCGCCCTCGTGCCGGGCCGTCAGCGGCTCCAGGAAGCGCTTCATCGGCTCCGACAGCGCGTCGTAGGCCGCGTACATGCTGGCGAAGAGGGTGTCGCCGCCGACCGGCGGCAGCTCGTGCATGTGGAGCACGCTGCCCATCGGCGGCTCGGGGTCGCAGGAGACGTCGGAGTGCCAGTTCTCGCCGGCCACGTGCTTGGACTTCTCGTCGGCGTGGATGACCAGGATTTCGGGATGACCCTCGAGGAGCGAGGGCGCCGCCGGGTGCACGTGCAGCTCGCCGAACAGCCGCCCGAACGCCTTGTGCTGATCGGGCGTGAGGTGCTGGTCGCGGAAGAAGATGACGCCGTTGTCCACCAGCGCGGCGTGGATCTCCTTGAACGTGCGCTCGTCGAGCGGGCGCGCGAGATCGACGCCGCCGATCTCGGCGCCGACGCTGGGGGTGAGCTTGTGCACCTGGATCGCGGCGTAGGTCATGGCCCGTCCTCCGGCGACGAACGGCGGTGCGCTGCCTGCAGGTGGAGGCAGGCTAGCCGCGGGCGCGGGGCGAAGTCAAGCGCGGGGAAGTGACTCGAAGATCGAGCGGGCCAGGCGGGGCAGGTCGGGATCGCGCGCGCCCATGACCAGGACGGTGTCGCCGGGGCGGGCCTCGGCCACCGCCCACCGCCGCGCCGCGTCGTGATCGGCCGCGTAGCCGCAGCCGAGCGCCGCCGGCAGGTCCTCGGCCAGCATGCGACTGGAAATGTCCTTGGCCACCGTGCCGCCGGCGTAAAAGATCTCGGCGTAGCAGAACCGGTCTTGCGGGCGCAGGAGCACGGGGAGCAGCGTCTTCAGCTCGGGTCTCAGGAAACGCGCGGGGCCGAAGCCGTGCGGCTGGAAGACGGCCACCACCCGTCCGGCGCCGGCCTGCGCAGTCGTGACGGCCGCGCGCAGCTTCTCGCCGTTGTGCGCGTAGTCGTCCACCACGCGGATCCCCGCGGCCGTGGCGCCGACCACCTCGAAGCGGCGGGCGACGCCGGGGAAGAGGGCCAGCAGCCCGGCCACCTCGTCGGGATCGATGCCCAGCTCGACCGCCACCATCGCCGCCGCGGCGGCGTTCTCGAGGTTGTGCCGCCCCGGCTGGGGCACGTCGAGCGTGACGACGCGGCCCGGCAGCCTCAGGAGCCCACTCGCGCGGTGAGGTCCGGAGGCGAGGACTTCCAGCGGGGCGTGGGCGTCCGGCGCGACCCCGTACGAGACCGCGCCGCGCCGCCGCCCCAGCGCCGAGGCCTCCGGACAGCCAGCGTTGACGAACAGCCGGCGGCAGTTGCGGGCGAACGCGCCGAACTGGGCGCGCAGCGAGACCAGCTCGGCGTGGTCGCGGCTGACGTTGTGGATCAGCCCGATCGTCGGCTCGTAGCCGACCAGCGTGCCGTCCGACTCGCACGCCTCGACGACGACGGGCCCATTGGCCGGGCCCACCGCGAAGCAGCCGCTGCTGCCCTCGCGCGCGAGGCCGGCGCCGCCGAGCACCGTGGCGGGCAGGCCGCTCTCGCGCAGCACCCACGCCAGCATCCCCGTGACGGTGCTCTTGCCGCTGGTCCCGGCGATCGCCACCCCGGGCCGACCCGTGTTCACGACCTCCGCCAGCAGGGCTGGGCGCGGAACCAGATCGACGCCGAGCGTGCGCGCGGCCCGCATCTCGGGCGTGTCGGGTTCGACGGCGGTCGAGTAGACGAAGCGGTCGAGGCCGGCGGCGACCGCAGTGCCGTCGTGGGGCCGCAGGTCTATGCCGAGGCGGCGCAGCCGGGCGGCCAGCTCCTGGTTCTTGCCCTGGTCGAGCGAGCGGTCGGAGCCCTGCACCTGGTGGCCACGAGCGCGCATGAGCTGGGCCAGGGGGTTCATGCCGGCGCCCGCGATGCCGGAGAAGTGGTAGTGAACGACGCCGCGAGCCGAGGCGAGCATGCCAGGCTCTGCAGCGGGGGTGCCAGGTTCGGACTCGTCGCCGTCCACGGGTTGCCGGGAGTTTAGGGGTTCGACTCGCGCGAGGCGAAGGCTTTTAATGACCCGCTGACACCCCACAATGTCCGGCGGGTGACAGAATCTCCCTGGCGGACGCGGTACACTGGGGGGCGACTTCACGTGGAGGTCGTCATGAGCCCAGCCGAGACCGTGCGGGGCCGCGCCGTCGTCGTCCAGCCCGAGCAGAGCGCGTCCTACTGGCAGCCCGTTCCCGCCAACGGGCACGCCGATCCGACGCTGACGCCGGCGACCACCGGACTCGACACCCTCTCGATGGGCTACCAGACCATCGCGCCGGGCGGGCGCGTGCGCGAGCACTCGCACGGCGACCAGGTGGAGCTGCAGATCTGTTTCCGCGGCCGGGGGCGCGTGATGGTCGACGGCGTCAGCCACGCGCTGGTGCCGGGGACGGCGTGCCTGCTCGGCTACGACGTCAAGCACGAGATCATCAACGACGGCCCCGACGACCTCGTCATGCTCTGGGTCATCACGCCGCCCGGGCTGGAGGACTTCTTCAAGGCGATCGGGCGGCCACGGAGGCCAGGCGAGCCCGCGCCGGCGCCGTTCGCCCGTCCGAGCGACGTGGTCTCGATCGAGCGCGCGCTCGGGATGAACGACACCCGCGCGAGCGGCTTGCTCGGACGCTCGTCGATCGCCCTCGTTTTCCTCGTGCTGTCGGCCTGCCCGGCGCTCGCCCAGACCGGCTCGACGCCTCCCCCCCTCCCCGGCGGGCTGCCGACACTGACGGCCCCCTCGACGGTGGCGCCGTCCCCGCCCCTCATCCCTGGCACGCGTCCCGGGAGCGTGCTCACCCCGCCGCCGGCGGCGGAACCGCCGTCGCCGATTCCGCAGACCGGGCCGCCACGGTCCAGCCCGCCGGCAGGACAGCCGATCACCCCCTCGACGGTCGACCCGCGCACCGGACTGCCGCGCTGACGCTTTCCCCGCAGGCGTCCGCGCGCTAGGATGCCCACGCACCCGGCTCTCACGGCGGGCGCGGAGGCACTCACGAGGATGACACCCAAGGAGCTGAAGGGCGCGCTGGAGCGTCAGCTCGCCCCGCGGCGGGCGAAGTGGCAGAAGCCGGCCGCCGTCGTGCGGGCGCTGGGGCTGCGCCGCGGGCAGGTGATCGCCGAGATCGGCGCCGGCCCCGGCTACTTCACGCCGCGGCTGGCCCGCGCCGTCGGCCCGGCGGGCCACGTCTTCGCGGTGGACCCCGAGGCGGCCGTCCTCGACGTGCTCCGCGCACGCATGAAGCGGGCCGGCGTGCGCAACGTCACGCCCGTCCTCGGCCGCGACGACGACCCGTTGCTGCCCGCGGGCCGCTGCGACCTCGCGGTCATCATCAACGTCTACCACCACATGCACGGCGGCGCAGCCTTCCTCCGGCGGCTGGTCCGGCGGCTGGCGCGCGGCGCCCGGGTGATCAATGTGGACTGGGACGAGGACGCGGAGTTCGGCCCGCCGCCGAAGCGGCGCGTGCCGCGCGCGCGGTTCCTGCGCGATGCCCGGCGGGCGGGCCTCCGCCTCGTGGCCGAGCGCTCGTTCCTGCCCTACCAGTACTTCCTCGAGCTGCGCCGCGCGCGGTGAGCTCTCCCGGCAAGGTCTTCCTCGACTACGACCAGGCCGCGCTCGACCGCGCCTACGACCAGGCGCAGTGGGCGCCCAACATGCAGGAAGTGCTGCGGCGCCGGGCGGCGGCCGCCGAGGCCGTGCGCGCGCGCCTGGGCGCGCCGCGGAGCTTCGCGTACGGTCCCACGGCCATCGAGCGCCTCGACGTCTATCCGGCCGCGCGGCCGAACGCGCCGGTCATGGTCTTCCTGCACGGCGGCGCCTGGCGCGGCGGCGACGCCCGCAGCCAGGCGTACCCGGCCGAGACGTTCGTGCGAGCCGGCGCCCACTGGGTGGTTCCCGACTTCGCCACAGCGATCGACGTCGGGCTCGATGGCATGGTGGCCCAGGTGCGTCGCGCGGTCGCGTGGGTGGCGGTCAACGCCGCCGGCTTCGGC
Organism: Candidatus Methylomirabilota bacterium; assembly: GCA_035762565.1. GTDB lineage: Bacteria > Methylomirabilota > Methylomirabilia > Rokubacteriales > CSP1-6 > AR5. The sequence continues at coordinate 40,109 of DASTOJ010000230.1, forward strand.
GGTGATCCCGCGCGGGTCTACGTGGGCGGTCACTCCTCGGGCGGGCACCTGGCCGGCAACGTGCTCGTCACCGATTGGGCGCGGGACTTCGGCCTGCCCGCCGATCTCGTCAAGGGTGGTCTCTGCATCAGCGGCATGTACGATCTGAAGGCCGTCCGGCTGTCGGCGCGCTCGGCGTACGTGAAGCTCGACGACCGCATCGAGCACGAGCTGAGCCCGCAGCGCCATCTCCACCGGCTGCAGGCGCCGGTGGTCGTGGCATACGGCGAGCGCGACTCGCCGGAGTTCCAGCGGCAATCGCGCGAGTTCGCCGCGGCGCTGGAGCGCTCGGGCCGGCTACGGGGGCTCCTCGTCGGGCGCGGCCTGAATCACTTCGAGATGCCGGAGACCCTCGCCCGTGCGGACGGCCTCCTCGGCCGGGCCGCGCTGGAGCTCATGCAGCCGGCGTGATCGTGATTCAGACGCGCTTGCGCGCGGCGATCACGTGCCCTTCCAGCGGGATCTCGGCCGCGCCGCCGGGCTGCGTGTAGGGCCGGAGCAGCTCGCGCGCCCCTTCGCGAATGCGCGCATAGACCTCGTCGCTGATCCGCTCCCGCAGCGGCGTGCTCTCCACCTCGTTCGCGACGAAGGCGTCGATCGAGGGGCACCTGACTCTCCCCAGGTGGGTCCGGGTCGCCGCGATCTGCAGTCCCCCCTCTTCGACCAGGCGGCGTAGCTCCTCGAGGTCGCCGCTGGCGAAGTAGGTGCCCAGGAGGCGGATGGCCTCGGGCCCGGCGTGACGCGCGGCCAGTTCGACGAACGGCGCGTAGGCCGGTTGCGATTCGAGGCGACTCGGGACCGAAAAGGCGACGACGCCGGCGGCCGTGACGACGCGCGCCATCTCGCGCAAGACCCGGGTCCGCTCGGGGAAGAACATGAATGCCATCTGGCAGAGGGCGACGTCGAACGAGCCGTCCGGGAAGGGGAGATGGGCGGCATCGCCCTGGCGCCACTCGATTTCCGGCCGCACGCGCCGGGCCACGCCCAGCATCGCCTCGTTGAGGTCCAGGCCGACGACGCGGCCGTGGCCGCGCTGCGCGTCGGCCACGGTGCGCGCGACGATGCCGGTGCCGCACGCCACGTCGAGGACGGCCTGCCCCGGCGCGACGCCGGCCAGCTCGGTCAGGCGGGGCGCCCACTCCGCGAACAGGGCCGGCACGAACTGCGACTCGTACCTCTCCGCCGCGGCGGCCGAGAGTCGGAAGGTCTCGCTCGCTGTCTGCATCGGCTGGTCCTCCTGCGCGGAGTGTATGATCCGTCCGTGAGCCCGCGCCATGACGCGCCATCCGGATCTCTTGCCGGCGCATCCGGTGTGGCGCCGCCGCCTGCTCAGTCGTCCGGCGCGCTTGCTCAGGAGTCCGCTCGCGAGGTGCCGGGGATCGATCCCCTGTCGGACGTGCTGCGGGCGGTGCGTCTCACCGGCGCCGTGTTCTTCCAGGTGGACGCCACCTCGCCGTGGGTGATCGAGATGCCCGACTCCTCCACCCTCGCTTCCGTGATCCTTCCGCGCGCCCAGCACGTGATCTCCTACCACGTCGTGACGCGCGGCTCGTGCTGGGCGACTCTGGTCGGCGGCCCGTCGGTCCACCTCGAGGCCGGTGACGTCGTGGTCTTCTCGCACGGCGACCGCTACGTGATGTCGAGCGCGCCGGGCGTACGGGGCGGCCCGGACCCTGCCGAGGTGCTGGCGTTCATGGCGGAGATGGCGGCCGGCCGGCTGCCTTTCTCCGTCGTCGAGGACGGCGGTGGCCGGGAGCGGCTCGGGTTCGTGTGCGGCTTCCTGGGCTGCGACGTGCACCCCTTCAACCCCTTCCTGGCCGCACTGCCTCGCCTGCTTCAGGTGCGCCAGGCCTTCGCCGGTGACGACCCGCTCGCCCAGCTCGTCCACTTCGCGCTCGCGGAGTCGCAGGAGAGGCGGCCGGGCGGCGAATGTGTCCGCCTGCGCCTGAGCGAGGTGATGTTCGTCGAGGTGGTCAGGCGCTACCTGGCCGGGATCCCCGCCGAGCAGACCGGCTGGCTGGCCGGCCTGCGCGACCGCAGCGTCGGACGTGCGTTGGCCCGCCTCCACGAGCGCCCTGCGGACGACTGGACGCTCGAGAAACTTGCAAAGGAGGTGGGCCTGTCGCGGTCCGCGCTGGCCGAGCGCTTCACCCACTTCGTGGGCGATCCGCCCATGCAGTACCTCACCCGTTGGCGGATGCAGGCGGCCGCTCGCCTCCTCGCCGACGGCCAGGCCAAGGTGTCCGCGGTGGCGCTCCAGGTGGGCTACGACTCGGAGGCGGCCTTCAGCCGCGCGTTCAAGAAGGTGGCCGGCGTCCCCCCGGCGGCCTGGCGCAGCCGGTACGGGAAGCCGCCACAGCCGTGACGTCGCGCGCGCTCGACTACGCCAGGCCCAGCCGCTTGCGTTCCTCTTCTTTCAGGACCCGGCGCAGGATCTTGCCGGAGGCGGTCTTGGGGATCGCGTCCACGAGCGCGATCTCGTGCAGGGTCTTGTAGCCGGCCAGCCGGCCGCGCGCCCAGTCCAGCAAGGCCTCGACCGTGAGCGCCGGGTCCTTGCGGACGACGAACGCCTTGGGCACCTCGCCGGCCTCGGGGTCGGGCTTGCCGATCACCGCGCAGTCGGCGACACCGGGGTGCTCGAACAGCAGCGCCTCGATCTCCGCCGGGGCGATCCCGAAGCCCTTGTACTTGATCATCTCCTTCTTGCGGTCGGTGATGGTCAGGTAGCCGGCCTCGTCGAGACGGCCGATGTCACCGGTGTAGAGCCAGCCGTTGCGCAGCGCGGCCGCCGTGGCGTCGGGCGCGTTCCAGTAGCCCAGCATCACCTGGGGCCCGCGCACGATGATCTCGCCCACCTCGCCGGGCGGCAGCTCGCGCTCGCCGGTCTCCAGGTCGACGACCTTCTGCTCGGTGTCGTTCACCGGCAGGCCGCCGGTGTCGATCGTGAGGAACCGGTCGTCGTGCACGGGGTTGAGATGCGTCACCGGACCGGCCTCGGTGAGGCCGTAGCCCTGCACGACCCGCACCCCGGTCAGCTCCGTCACGCGGCGGGCCAGCTCGGGGGCCACCGGTGCCGCGCCCACCATGAACATCTTCACGCTGCTCCAGTCGACCTTGCCGATGTCGGGCCGGTTGGCGAGCGCCAGCAGGATGGGCGGCACGACGAACACGATGCTGACGCGCTTGTCGACGATGAGCCGGAGCGCCTCGGCCATGTCGAAGCGCTCCATCACGACCATGCGGGTGCCGCCGTGCACGGCGCCCCCCATCAGCATGAGCCCGTAGATGTGATAGAAGGGCAGGAACACCATGAAGGTGTCGGCGTCGGTCGACCGGATCGCCGACATGAACTGGATGTTGTTCGACAGGAACACCCGGTGGCTGAGCAGCACCCCCTTGGGCAGCCCGGTGGTGCCGCTCGAGTACGGCAGCACGAGCAGCTCGTCGCCGGGGATGTCGAGCGCGGGCGGCCGCGTGGTGGCGGTGCCGGCCACGAGGTCCGCGAAGCGCGCCACGTCCGGCGCCGGGGCGGCGTCGGGGCCCACCACGATCACGTGCTTGAGCCGCGGCACCTCGCCGCGCACGGCGCGCACGAGCGGCAGCAGATCCTGCTGCACCACCACCGCCACCGCCTGCGCGTCGCCCAGCTGGTAGGCGACCTCGCGCTCGCGGTACGAGGGGTTCATGGGGCTCGACACCGCGCCCAGCCGCGCCAGCGCATAGAACGCCACGACGTACTCCGGCCGGTTGGTCATGAACAGGCAGACGCGGTCGCCACGGCCGAGGCCGAGGCCGCGCAGGGCGTTGGCGAACGCGTTGACCAGCCCGTCCAGCTCCCGGAAGGTGAGGCTCGTGTCCTTGAAGGCGATGGCCTCCCGCTCCGGATAGAGCAGGACAGGCCGGTCGAGCATCGCCCCGTAGGGGATCTCGGCGTAGGTCAGCCGGGGGCGGTACAGCTCGGGCTGTGACGGTCGGCGCATCGCGGCGAACCTCCGCAGCGTATTATAGCGGCCGATCCCCGAGCCAAGGAGGCAGCGTCATGGCCCGCAAGTCCGACGCGCCGGCGCCCCGGGCGGTCAGCGCCGCCGACGTGAATCCGCGCCATCGCTGGGACCGGCCGCTGCAGGCGCCCGGCCACATGCAGGTGGACTTCGAGGAGCGGGTGGACTTCCGCCGCCTGCACGCCTACCGGCTCGGCCGGGCGCGGCAAGCGCTGGCCGCCTCCGGCCTCGGCGCCGTGCTGGTCTTCGACCAGTACAACATCCGCTACCTCTCGGGGACGGTCATCGGCGAGTGGGCGCGTGACAAGCTCACGCGCTGGTGCCTGCTGACGGGCCCCGGCGAGCCGTGGGTGTGGGACTTCGGCTCGGCCGCGCGCCATCACCGGCTCTACGCGCCGCAAATCCCGGCCAAGCAGTCGCTGGCCGGCATGGTCGGCATGCGGGGCGCGGTGTCGCCCAAGGCGGGCCTGTTCCGGAAGGCCGCCCAGGAGATCCGCGACATCCTCAGGGCCGAGGGCGTGGCCGGCCAGCCGCTCGGCATCGACGTGGTCGAGCCGCCATTCCTGTTCGCGCTGCAAGAGCTGGGCGTGGAGGTACGCGACGGCCAGCAGGTGATGCTGGAGGCGCGCATGCTGAAGAGCCAGGACGAGCTGACGCTGCTGAACATGGCGGCGGCGATGGTGGACGGCGTCTACCAGGACATCTTCGAGGCGCTCAAGCCCGGCGCCCGCGAGAACGAGATCGTGGCGCTGGCCACCAAGCGCCTCTACGAGATGGGCTCCGACAACGTGGAGGCCATCAACGCGATCTCCGGCGAGCGCTGCAGCCCGCACCCGCACAACTTCACCGACCGGATCATCCGGCCGGGCGACCAGGCGTACTTCGACATCATCATGTCGTTCGTGGGCTACCGCACGTGCTACTACCGCACCTTCGGCGTCGGCAAGGCGACGAAGCCCCAGGTCGCCGCCTACCGGAAGGCCCGCGAGTGGATGGACGAGGCGATCGCGCTCATCAAGCCCGGGGTCACCACCGACAAGATCGCGCGGGCGTTCCCCAAGGCCCCGGAGATCGGCTTCGAGACCGAGATGGCCGCCTTCGGCCTCAACTTCTGCCACGGCATCGGGCTGGGCCTGCACGAGCGGCCGATCATCAGCCGGCTCAACTCGTTCGACGACCCGATGGAGCTGGAAGCGGGCATGATGTTCGCGGTCGAGACGTACTGCCCCGCCACCGACGGCGTGTCGGCGGCGCGCATCGAGGAAGAGGTGATCGTGACACCGGCCGGCGCCCAGATCATCACGCTGTTCCCCGCCGACGAGCTGCCGATCGCCAACCGCTACTGATCCGTCCACGACCAACCAAGGAGAGACGATGAAGGTATACCGTGCGGCGGATGCCCCTTCCGGAGGCCTGGCCGGTGAGACGGTGGGCGTGCTGGGCTATGGCAACCTGGGGCGGAGCGCGGCGCTGAACCTCCGGGACTCGGGCGTCAAGGTCCGCGTGGGGAACCGGGAGGACGAGTACGCCGCCCTGGCCCGCGCCGACGGCTTCGAGGTCGTGCCGCTCGCCGAGGCCGCCGCGGACACCCTGGTGTTCGTCCTCCTGCCCGACGAGGTGATCCCCGAGGTCTTCGCGCGCGACGTCGCGCCGGCGCTGCGCGCGGGCGCCGCGGTGGCCTTCGGTTCCGGGTACTGCCTGGCCTTCGACCTCGTCCGCCCGCCCGATCACGTCGACGTCCTGCTGCTCGCCCCCCGGATCGCGGGCGGCCAGGCCCGGACGCGATATGAGGCGGGGGAGGGGTTCTGGGCCCTCGTCGGCGTGGAGGCCGACCGCACCGGGCGGGCCCCGCGCCGCCTGCTCGGGCTGGCCGAGGGCCTCGGAGTGCTGCGGGCGGGCGCGGTGGAGATGTCGGCCGCGGACGAGGCGAAGCTCGATCTGTTCGTGGAGCAGACGGTCGGGGCGCTCCTCGGCACAGCGCTGATGGTGGCCTTCGACGTGGGCGCCGAGGCCGGCATTCCCGCCGAGGCACTCGTCATGGAGATGTACATGTCCGGGGAGATGGAAGGCGTCTACCGGTCCTTCCGGGAGACGGGCTTCCTGCGCGGCTCCGAGGAGCACGGGCCGACCGCCCTCTTCGGCGGCATCACGCGCACCCTCGAGATCGATCGCGGGGCGATCGCGACCAGCTTCCGGGCGATCCTGGAGGACATCACCAGCGGCGCCTTCGCCCGCCGCTTCCAGGCCGAGGCCCAGAACGGCTACCCGATGCTGGCCGTGGCGCGGGAGATGACGCGGGGCCGCTCGCCGATCACGGACGCCGAGGATCGCCTCCGCCGTCTGATGGGCCCGTGATCACGACGACCGTCGTCGGCAGCTATCCGCAGCCCGAGTGGCTGGTGGACCGCGAGCGGTTCAAGGGCAACGTCGTGCCGCGCATCCGGCTGCCGCAGGTGTGGCGCGTGCCGGAGCCCTGGCTGGAGCCGGCGCAGGACGACGCCGTGCGCCTGGCCGTGGACGACATGGAGCGGGCGGGCGTCGACGTGATCAGCGACGGCGAGCAGCGGCGCGAGTCGTACTTCAACCGCTTCGCCAACGCCCTGGGCGGCATCGATCCCGACCGGCCCGGCAGCGCCATCGCGCGGCTGGGCCGGCCCACGCCGGTGCCGCGCGTCGTGGGCCCCATCGAGCGCGTGCGGCCGGTCTCGGTGGCCGAGGCGCAATTCCTGCGATCCGTCACCAGGCGCCGGATCAAGATCACGGTGCCGGGCCCGTTCACGCTGTCGAGCCTGGCCCAGGACGAGCACTATGGCGATCCGGAGCGGCTGGCCCTGGCCTACGCCGCGGCGGTCAACGCCGAGCTGCGCGAGCTGGAGCCGCTCGTGGACTGGCTGCAGCTCGACGAGCCGTATCTGCAGGCGTATCCCGACCGCGCCCGCGCGTACGGGATCGCGGCCATCGATGCGGCGCTGGACGGGATCCGCAAGCCGACCTGTGTTCACCTGTGCTTCGGCTACGCGTTCTCTCACGCGCTGGCCGGCTCCACGAAGTCGGGCGGCTACGCGTTCCTGACCGAGCTGGAGCGGTCGGCGGCGACCCAGGTCTCGATCGAGGCGGCCCAGCCCAGGCTCGACCTCGCCGTGCTGGCAGGACTGCCATCGAAGACCATCGTGCTGGGCGTCCTGGACCTGGGCGACCCGGTCCCGGAGGCGCCGGACACGGTCGCCCGACGGCTGGAGGCCGCGCTGAAGCACGTCCCCGCCGAGCGCTTGGTCGCCGCGCCCGACTGTGGGATGAAGTACCTCGCCCGGGACGTCGCCCGCGCCAAGCTGGCCGCCCTCACCGCCGGCGCGAAGCTCATAGGAGCCTCCGAAATTTCGGCTTGACAGATCCGAACGGTCGTACTATTTTCCAGCCCATGAAAGCGGCGACGCGGCGTCCGGTGCAGCCCCGGGCGACCACGAAGGGCGAGCAGACGCGCGAGGCGATCCTAGCCCACGCCCTCGGCCTGGCC